>JAUROD010000059.1 GCA_030835845.1 Flavobacteriaceae bacterium | reverse complement strand
TAGTGTCATATTTATCTTTTCTTTGATTGTAATGGAAATTTCATTTTGTAATCAACAGATATATTACCTTTTGAAATAGCTGTTAATTTACCTTTTAGCATCCTTTTTTTTAAAGGTGATAATTTATCAGTAAACAAAACACCTTCAATATGGTCATACTCGTGTTGAATTACTCTAGCCGCTAGTCCGGTGTATATTTCTGTAAGCTCTTCTCCTTTTGAATTTTGGTACTTTATGACCAATCTATCTTTTCTCTTGACATCCTCACGAATGTCTGGTATGCTCAAACAACCCTCATTAAAAGGCCATTCCTCACCAGATTCTTCTATTATTTGTGGATTTATAAAAACTTTTTTGAATCCACTTAAAAGAGTCTTTTCTTCAGTAGAAAGTTCATCATCTTCTCCAAATGGACTTGCATCTATCACAAATAAACGCAGAGAAAGTCCCACTTGTGGTGCAGCTAAACCGACTCCATTAGCTTCATACATTGTTTCCCACATGTTTTTGATTAATCCATCTAAATCCTCATAATTAGTAGGGATATCAACTGCTTTTCTCTTTAGAACAGGTGACCCGTAAGCGATTATTGGTAAAATCATAAGCCGTTATTTTGAGTGCAAAGATGCATCTAAATAGGATTGTAACAAAAGAGTTGCGCTAATCTTATCTATTAAACCTTTATTTTTTCTTTTTTCTTTTTTCACACCTCCATCTAACATGGTTTGAAATGCCATCTTTGAAGTAAAGCGTTCATCGTGACGAACAATGGGTAAATTTGGAAGTGCTCCAGTCAAATTTTTTATAAAATTTTGAATTTTAGGTTCTACTTCAGAAAAAGTATTGTTCATTTGCTTGGGTTGTCCAATAACACACTTTTCAACTTGATTTGATTTCGTGAAATCAATCAAAAAATCAATCAAACCTGAAGTTGGTTGAGTACTATGCCCTGTAGCGATTATTTTCATTGGATCAGTTATCGCAATTCCACTTCGTTTTTGGCCATAATCAATTGCTAGTAAAATTCCCATGTGCAAATATAATACTCATAAGGGGTTCTATGAAAAACTTACTAGGAAAGTGGAGTAAGATATCTTAAATTTGTGGTTCAAACGAATAAAATACTATGAGAGAGATTATTGAAGCTGCTTGGGAAGATCGTTCCTTATTAGAAAAAGAAAGTACACAAACTGCAATTCGAAGCTTAATCGAACAACTTGATTTAGGTAAACTTCGTGTAGCAGAACCTAGCACTGAGGGTTGGAAAGTAAATGAATGGGTCAAAAAAGGTGTTGTGCTCTATTTTCCAATTCAAAAAATGGAAACTTTCACAGCAGGTCCAATGGAATTCCATGACAAAATGCCTTTGAAAAAAAATTATGCAGAAAAAGGGATTCGTGTTGTTCCACATGCAGTTGCTAGACAAGGAGCATATATTTCTCCTGGAGTAATTTTAATGCCTAGTTATGTCAATATAGGTGCTTATGTAGATGAGGGTACTATGGTAGATACATGGGCAACCGTTGGGAGTTGTGCTCAAATCGGTAAAAATGTTCACTTAAGTGGTGGTGTTGGAATTGGTGGCGTTTTAGAACCTTTACAAGCTGCTCCTGTGATAATTGAAGATAATGCCTTTATTGGTTCGCGTTGTATTGTAGTTGAAGGAGTTCATGTGGAAAAAGAAGCTGTTTTAGGTGCAAACGTAGTACTTACTGGGTCAACTAAAATTATTGATGTAACTGGTGATGAGCCTATTGAGTATCGTGGACATGTTCCTTCACGTTCTGTGGTTATTCCTGGAAGTTACACAAAAAAGTTTCCTTCAGGTGATTATCAAGTACCTTGCGCATTAATTATTGGTAAACGCAAAGAAAGTACCAATAAAAAAACCTCCTTAAATGATGCTTTAAGAGAACATAACGTAGCGGTATAAACTCTCTATGGATTTTAGTCCAGATCATATTCGAGATGCTAAGGAATCACTTAGAAAAGGAAGGGTTCTTCTATATCCTACTGATACCATCTGGGGTATTGGTTGTGATGCTCAAAATTCTGATGCAATCGACAAAGTTTACAGAATAAAAAAAAGAAATGATTCAAAGGCGTTAATTTGTCTTGTAGCTGATCAAACAATGCTAGAAGAATTGGTTGGTGAAGTTCACCCTAAACTTCTCCCTTACTTAAATAAAAACAGACCCACTACAATCATTTATCCTAAGGTAAAAAATGTGAGTAAAAGGCTTTTAGCTGAGGATGGAAGTATTGGAATTAGAGTTACAAAAAATTCATTTTGTAGTAGCTTAATTAAAAGTTTTGGCGGTCCAATAGTATCAACTTCAGCGAACATAAGTGGTTCTGAAAGTCCTTCCTCATTTCAAGAGATTTCTCATCAAATTTTGGAAGCAATTGATGATATTGTACCTTTAAGACAAAATGAAAAACAAAATCAGGCCTCGATGATTTTACGTTTAAATCGTTTACTAGAAATTGAAATCTTAAGACCCTAATGCAACTTAATACAAATTTTAACGAGGCTTTATCTACCGATTTATTTCATTTAATTCGTGAAACTTCCTCTGACTTAGGGCTTAAAACTTATATCGTAGGTGGTTTTGTGAGGGATCATATACTTGGTCGAAATAAACTCAAAACCGATTTAGATTTTGTGACCATTGGATCTGGTATTGAATTAGCAAAAGCACTGAAAAGAAGGCTCTCAAATACTGGCAAATTAAGTGTCTTTAAAACTTATGGAACCGCAATGATAAAATACGATGGGATGGACCTAGAATTTGTAGGAGCTAGAAAAGAATCTTACAGTGCACAAAGTCGTAAACCAGCAGTTGAGGAAGGAACTTTAGAAGACGATCAAAATCGTCGTGATTTTACCATTAACGCTTTAGCAGTGAGTCTTAACAGAGATGATTTCGGTAAACTCATTGATCCATTTAACGGTCTTGAAGACCTAAAAAGGAAATGTATTCGTACACCCCTTGACCCCGTCATAACATACTCAGATGATCCATTGCGAATGCTGCGAGCAATTCGTTTTGCTTCTCAACTTAATTTTGAAATTGACAGAAACTCACTTCAAGCAATAGCTAAGGAAAATAAACGAATGGCAATTATTTCTAGGGAGCGTGTCGTTGATGAATTAAACAAAATTCTTGCTGTTGACACTCCTTCAAAAGGTTTTTTATTACTAGATGAGGTAGGACTATTAGAGGACATTCTACCTGAATTAACAAACCTCAAAGGAATTGAAGAAGTTGAAGGACAAACGCATAAAGATAATTTTTATCATACACTTGAAGTTGTTGATAATATTGCTAAAACAACATCAAATCTCTGGTTACGTTGGTCTGCCCTACTTCACGATATAGGAAAAGCACCGACAAAAAAGTTTAGTAAAAAAGTGGGGTGGACTTTTCATTCTCATGAATTTGTGGGTGCAAAAATGGTATACGAATTATTCAAACGTCTCAAAATGCCATTGAATGAAAAAATGAAATTTGTTCAAAAAATGGTTTTTATGAGTTCACGACCAATTGTACTTGCTCAAGATATTGTAACTGATTCTGCTGTGCGCCGACTTATTTTTGATGCTGGAGATTATGTAGATGATTTGCTCACACTATGTGAAGC
Organism: Flavobacteriaceae bacterium; assembly: GCA_030835845.1. GTDB lineage: Bacteria > Bacteroidota > Bacteroidia > Flavobacteriales > Flavobacteriaceae > Arcticimaribacter. Next base: position 37,422 of record JAUROD010000059.1, on the reverse strand, counting down.
AGATATAACAACTAAAAATCCCAAACGTTTCGAGCGTTATCATAAAAATTTTCACTTAGTAAGAAAAAAAATCGATGAGGTTGAAGCACGTGATCACATACGCAATTTTCAGCCCCCAATTTCGGGTGAAATGATAATGAATAAATTTGGATTATCCCCTTGTAAAGAGGTAGGTATGATTAAAGAAAAAATTAAAGAATCCATATTGGAAGGCGATATTCCAAATGAATTTGAAGCAGCTTATTCGCTTATGATAAAGGAAGGAATTGCGTTAGGACTTAAAATGATAGAGGAATGAAAAAATACTTTCGTTTTTGGGTAGGCTTATCTCTTGTACTTATTTATGGCGTGATTGCTGCCGGTGCAATTGTTCGAATGACAGGTAGTGGTATGGGTTGTCCAGATTGGCCAAAGTGTTTTGGTTACCTAATCCCACCAACCGAACGTATACAATTGGATTGGAAAGCTAATCATAAATATTCTGAAGGACAAGTTATTATTATCAATGAAGAATTAAGAGTTGCTAAAATTGACTTTAATTCCACAGCTATTTATAACAATAAAAATTGGAGTAATTATGACAAACATGACTACGCACTTTTTAATCCCTATCATACTTGGATAGAATTTCTAAATCGATTATTGGGTGCTTTAGGAGGGTTAGCTACTTTGATTGTGGGTTTAATATCAATTTTATTTTGGAAAGAAAATAAAAGGCTTGTATTAATATCTTGGCTTATTGTTTTTGGAATGGGTTTTCAAGCATGGCTTGGAAAAACTGTAGTTGATTCGAATTTACAACCGTTTAAAATCACTATACATATGGTAATGGCACTTGTGATTTTAGCTTTTCTCCTCTACCTCTATTTTATTAGTAGTAAACGAATCATTTCAAATAAACCGAATAATCTGATTAGGTGGTTAGCATTATCTAGTTTATTGCTAACTCTTTTTCAGATTGGAATAGGAACACAGGTAAGACAATATGTTGATACGAGGATTGATTTACTTGGGGAAGGCACTCAATCGATGTGGCTAAATCCTGCTCCTTTTCGATTTTATTTCCATCGAAGCTTTTCATTGTTGATTACCGCATTAAATATCTTCTTATTTTTACATATTCGTAAAATAAAATTTGATACCAAAATGATGCATTGGGTTATTTTGCTGATTGGATTTGAAATTATAACTGGAATAGCAATGTATTATTTTGACTTCCCATTTAGTTCTCAACCAATACACCTACTTATTGCTTCATTGTTATTTGGTGCACAAAGTTATCTTGTATTTCAACTTTTTCAACCCTTTAAAAAGGCTTCCTTATGATTTATCGCTTTAGAATAATATTAGATACGCAAGAAGATATTCTCCGTGACCTTGAAATAGAGGCAAATGCTAGTTTAGAAGACTTTCATTATGCCATAGCACAATCATTTGGATTTGGTGGAAGCGAAATGGCTTCCTTTTATGAAACAAACGAAAATTGGGAACAAGGAGAGGAAATTCCTTTACTTGATATGGGTGAGGGAACAAGTTCAATGGCAGAAAAGAGTATTGATGAATTTTTCAATGCTGAAAATCATCACTTAATCTATGTGTATGATTTTTTATCAATGTGGACCTTTTTTGTTGAACTAATGGAGGTTGGTGATTCTCATCCAGGAACACTTTATCCTAATCTAATTTTTGCTCAAGGTGAAATACCTGAAGAGGCACCCGAAAAAAAATTTTCATCTGATGAAACAAATGATGATTTTAATGAGGAAGATGATGACGAAGGTTTGTTGGATTATGACGATGCTGACTTCTATTAACTAGAGCGAATAAGTTTAGTCATATTAAGGTTTTCGTAGTGTCTCCTTACATAAGCCAATGAGGCACTCATAATATCTCCCATATTTTGTACTTCCATAAATGCTTCATCTTTGGTGAACTTATAGATTTCTGCTGCTAGGTTTTTTAAAAAATCAGTACGGGTCAGACCATCTGATCGCATAATTTCCACTAAGCTTTCAAGACGAACCCCAGAGCTAATTATTCTTTTCGCTACAATAGAACGTTCCTCAATTTTATATTGATTAATTGAATCTAAGGTGAGTTTTTCTTTAACAACTTTAATCAATGGAAAATTTTCTATGAAAAATTGTGGTCGATATACCTTTAATTTTCCTTCATAAGATTGCTGATCGAAATCAATTGCTCTAATTTTATAAACTACTTGATCAAAATCATGAGTAGGGATAACAACATAATTATACGCACGCATATCACCCAATAATCGAATCATACAACGTTCATTAAATTTCACATATTCCTTAGCAATTTGCGCCTGTTGAGAAGGAGTACAATCTGCTAAAAAATCATTAATGAACACATCGCCTGGTATGCCTGCAATATGTTCTTCTATTAATGTAGAATTGTTAACTAAAAAGTTGAGATTGTAAGGCGATAACATATGTTCAAACTCCAATCCATATACTCTTGAAGCATCTGTTCTTTTGACATAAAAATAAGTGAAGTTGTCATTTAAAATATTTCGAATTTTAATCCTAAAGGGTTTGGAATTACCGAATGTACAATAGTCAATTGCATCTACATTTAGGTAAGGCAATGAAGATTCATTTCCATCTGAATGAAGTAAGGTATATACTTTTTTTAAATTATAATCAATATCCTCTCGCTCACTATCTGTATAATAGACTCGTATCCATAAAGTGTCATTGTCATTTTCATCATATACCACAATTGAGCCTGAGAAACGTAATAAATCATCATAAAAAATAGGAGTAAACACCCAACGATTGTATTGCTGAAGGTATTGATTTAACCTAGGTATGATAGGGAAAAAGGGTTTCTTCTGAGAAATTAATTTTTCTTCCATACAAAGGGTTTTTCCAAAGGTAGCTTCTTTTTTAAAATATTCTTAAGAATTGTCAAAGAACCCGCAAAATTGAAAGAATTATGGTTATTTTAGGTTCTTGATTTTCAACCATGCCATTTCAATTAGAATCTGAATTTTTACCCACTGGTGATCAGCCTAAAGCAATAAAACAACTTTGCGATGGATTTGCTGGGGATGAAAAGTACATGACTTTACAGGGAGTCACTGGCTCAGGAAAAACATTTACGGTAGCTAATGTAGTACAAGAGTTACAACGTCCAACATTGGTGTTAGCTCACAATAAAACATTAGCAGCTCAATTGTACTCAGAATTCAAACAATTTTTTCCAAATAATGCAGTTGAATATTTTGTCTCTTATTATGACTACTACCAGCCAGAGGCATATATACCAGTAACAGGGACATACATTGAAAAGGATTTATCTATCAATGAAGAAATTGAAAAACTTAGGCTTAGCACTTCTTCCTCTCTACTATCTGGACGAAGAGATATTATTGTGGTAGCCTCAGTATCTTGTTTATATGGTATTGGAAATCCTGCAGAATTTAAAAAGAACGTAATTCATATTGCTCAAAATGAGGTGATTTCTCGTACAAAATTACTTCATCGTCTCGTACAAAGTCTATATTCTAGAACAACATCTGAATTTACCCATGGAAACTTTCGTGTTAAAGGAGATGTAGTTGATATTTTTCCATCTTATGCAGACACAGCTTTTCGCATTCACTTTTTTGGAGATGAAATCGAAGAAATTGAAGCTTTTGATCCAATTAATAATCAATTAATTGAAAAATATGAAAGATTAAATATTTATCCTGCAAACATGTTTGTTACCTCCCCTGATGTTTTACAAAACGCAATTCATCAAATTCAGGATGACATGGTTAAACAAGTTGATTTTTTTAGAGAAGTGGGAAAGCCTCTTGAAGCAAAAAGGTTGGAAGAACGTACTAATTTCGACTTAGAGATGATACGAGAGTTAGGCTATTGTTCAGGTATTGAAAACTATTCTCGTTATCTAGACGGTCGCGCTCCAGGAACTCGTCCATTTTGTTTGCTAGATTATTTTCCAGAGGACTATTTAATGGTTATTGACGAAAGTCACGTTACTGTGTCACAGGTTCAGGCAATGTATGGAGGGGATAGAAGTAGAAAAGAAAATCTAGTTGAATATGGTTTTCGTTTACCAGCAGCCATGGATAATCGTCCATTGAAGTTTGATGAATTTGAAGGGCTTCAAAACCAAGTTATGTTTGTAAGTGCAACACCTGCTGACTATGAATTAGAAAAGTCGGAGGGTATTTATGTGGAACAAATTATTCGTCCAACAGGTTTATTGGATCCAATTATAGAGGTACGTCCAAGTGAAAATCAAATTGATGATTTAATTGAAGAAATCCAGCAAAGAGTTGAAAAAGACGAACGAACACTTGTCACTACACTGACAAAAAGAATGGCAGAAGAACTTACTAAGTATATGGGAAGGATGCAGATTCGTTGCCAATATATTCACAGTGACGTCGATACGTTGGAAAGAGTTCAAATTATGCAAGATTTACGAAAAGGACTTTTTGATGTATTAATAGGTGTGAATTTACTTCGTGAAGGGCTTGATCTTCCAGAAGTGTCTTTAGTTGCCATTTTAGATGCTGATAAAGAAGGTTTTCTGAGGTCAGCTCGCTCTCTTACACAAACAGTGGGAAGAGCAGCAAGAAATGTAAACGGAAGAGCAATCATGTATGCTGATAAAATCACTCGATCAATGCAGCAAACAATTGATGAAACGAATTACCGGAGAAATAAGCAAACTAAATACAATACGGATAATAAAATAACACCTACTGCTTTAAATAAATCTCTTGACAATGCGCTTTCGGCTAATTCAGTAGCTACTTATGCACAAGAAAAAGAAGAAAGAAAAGCTGCAGAAGAAGCCAATCGATATTTGACTAAACCACAAATAGAGCAAAAGATTCGTGACACACGCAAAGCAATGGAAAAGGCAGCTAAAGAACTTGACTTCATAAAAGCTGCTTCACTTCGGGACGACATCAAATCTCTACAAAATCAATTATAAAAACTTTTCGTTAATACTTAGCAGATTTACCGTTGGGATTAGATAGAATTAAAAACTCGCGTATATCTTGGTTTGCTTTCTTTAAATCCTCTCTCCGCAAATACATCATATGTCCACTCCGGTACCCTTTGAAAGAAAAACGATCTCTTAGTTTTCCACTAGGATCCATTTGCCATTGTGAATACTTTGCTGCAAAATAGGTTGTTGCTCCATCGTAATAGCCTGATTGAGTCATTACATGTAAATAGGGATTTTGAGCCATGGCTTGGCGAAGGTTATCACGGGTATTATCATTTTCGTTATCCCAAGGTCTTACTGGTCCAAACATATTATATTTAATGTCTGTTTCGAACTTAAGTTCTTTTCGAATATAATGGTTGATTGCTGGAGTAAAAGAATGCAACCACGAGGTTAATTCTGCACTATAATCAGGTCCTGTGCCAGATTCCTTTTTATCAATACCTAAATATCTAGAATCTAGGCGTCCAATATTTTTTCCCTGATCTCTAAGGAGTTCTTTCCAAAAATAGCGTGTAGGTAGATCAAGGTTATGTTGCATTAAAACCTTTGAAGAAATACCCGAATAATAACTCATTTTATCAGCAATTTTCTGTTTTTCTTCAAGAGATAAAAAACCTCCTTTTGCAAGAGTTGGCATTAATGTATTGATAGCAAATTCTTCAGCTTCAGGTAAAATATCAGTCAAATCTTTTTCTTGTAAAGCAGAAGGTAATTGTTTATGGTACCATGCTGCTGCAGTATAATAAGGGAGATTTAGTGAGGATGCTAATGGACCACCTGTTCTCAAGGTTTTGTAATCTGCTGGAGAAACCATTATAACACCATTCAAATACATCCACTGATTATTTTGAAGAGCCAATGAAAGACCCATTACTCGAGTTCCTCCATAACTTTCCCCAATTAAATATTTGGGTGACTCCCAACGTTGCTTCCTACTCACAAAGGTATTTAGCCACTCAGCTAGATATTCAATGTCAGCATTGATACCAAAGAACTTTTTACGGTCGGGCATTTTACCATCTACCTCAACCATTCTTGAATATCCTGTATTTACTGGATTTATATACACAATATCAGCTACATCCAAAATAGAATAGGGATTGGATTCATAACCATAAGGTTGAACAGGATAACCCTCATCATCAATTTTTAAAATTCTAGGACCTGTATAAGCTACGTGCATCCAAACAGATGCGGATCCTGGACCACCATTAAATGAAAAAATTAATGGTCGATGGGTACTGTTCTTAACATTTGTCCTACGGTAATATGTATAAAATAGAGAGGCAATTGGTTGCCCCTTTTCATTCCAAACTGGTTGAGTTCCAGTCTCTGCTTGATAGTTAACAGTTACATTTTTAATCGTAGTAGTATGATTTGTAACAACTATTTTGTCTATTGGAAGTGCTCTATCTTGAGCATGTAAAAATGTCGAAGTCAGAAATATTAAAATCAAACTTCTAAAAGCCATTATATTTTTCATATTAATAGTTATATAAAATTAAATGTAAGGAAATTAAAGATGAAAAAAAAGAAGCTGTCTCAGTTTATGTGACGGCTTCTTTTAATCAAAAACAAATAATTAAATCTTAATTAATGGCAATTCTTTTTTTTGGTTGCGGAAGAGCCTCTTTACGTTTTGGAAGATTAATGGAAAGTATCCCATTCGAATAATCAGCCTTGATCTTTGTATTATCCACTGAATCTGGAAGGGTGAATGATCTTTTGAAAGCATTTAGGGAGAATTCTCGTCTAGTGAAAGCTTTTAAATCTTCGGATTCGGTATTGGTTGAAGAACTAATAGTAATCAGGTTATTCTCTAATTCAATCTCGAAATCATGTTTTTTTTGTCCTGGAGCAGCAATTTCAATTGTAAATTGTTTGTCAAGCTCTTTGACATTTACAGCTGGTATATTAGTTGAAAAATTGGAGTCGTCAAAAAACCAACTATTTCTAAAAATTTCATCGGCTATAAAAGGGAACCAAGTGTCTGCAGTTTGTGTTTTAATTAAATTCATCATGTAAATTTTTAAAGTTTAACATTTACACAAATAGCAAAAGCTAAACCAACAAAAAAAACATGTCAATATGACATAATATTGTAAGTATTAGATGACAGTTTGTCTTACAAAACTGCTTCTTGCACTTTATCTGCAGCTTCTTGAAATGCTGTAGCAGAAAGAACATTAAGTCCAGAGTTATCAATAAGCTCTTTAGCTATGTCTGCATTTGTTCCTTGTAATCTAACAATGATTGGAACTTTTATAGCATCACCCATATTTTTATAAGCATCTACAATTCCCTGAGCAACTCGGTCACAACGTACAATACCTCCAAATATGTTGACCAAGATAGCCTTAACTCCAGGGTCTTTCAAAATAATTCTAAATGCAATTTCTACACGTGCAGCATCTGCAGTTCCTCCAACATCAAGAAAATTAGCTGGCGACCCTCCTGCTTGCTTGATTAAATCCATAGTAGCCATAGCCAAACCAGCGCCATTTACCATACAACCAACATTTCCATCAAGATCTACATAATTAAGTCCAACTTCTCCAGCCTCAACCTCGATCGGATTTTCTTCTCGAATATCACGAAGGGCAGCATAGTCAGGATGACGAAAAAGCGCATTATCATCGAGTATTACTTTAGCATCTACTGCTATTATACGATCGTCAGATGTTTTAAGTACAGGGTTTATTTCAAATAAAGAAGAATCCGAATTTACATAAGCTGTATATAATGCTGTTATAAATTTAGTCATCTCTTTGAAAGCCTTTCCACTTAAACCAAGATTGAAGGCTACTTTTCTCGCCTGAAAGCTTTGAATTCCTAATGCAGGATCAATTTCTTCGGTGAAAATCAAATGAGGAGTTTCTTCAGCAACTGTTTCAATATCCATTCCTCCTTCTGTTGAATACATTATCATATTTCTGCCAGAAGCTCGATTTAGTAAAACTGAAACATAAAATTCACTAGGCTCGGATTCACCAGGATAATAAACGTCTTCAGCAATCAAAACCTGATGCACAGGCTTACCCTCAGGTGGTGTTTGCGGGGTAACAAGTTGCATCCCAATTATTTTATCAGTGATAGAACGAACCTCATCAAGGTTTTTGGCAAGTTTTACACCACCTCCTTTACCTCGTCCACCTGCATGAACTTGAGCCTTAATTACATGCCAACCTGAACCAGTACTTTCTGTGAGTGACTTTGCTGCAGTTACTGCTTCTTCAGAATTTTGTGCAACAATTCCACGTTGGATACCTACTCCAAAACTAGCTAAAATCTCTTTTCCTTGATATTCGTGTAAGTTCATTTTTTCTATATGATTTAAGGGTCAAAAATAACAAATCTATACTGAGTTACCTATGTCAACTTAAAAAAGAAATTGTTTTATTTATAACATTTTATTATATTTTTCAAATATTACTGATACAGGCATTTATATTGAAGTTTAGTTCCTATTTTTGCTCAAATTTTTTACGGATGAAACACACTGACTTACAGCAAATCGCCAAACAGTTTAAGGGTCCTCTTTATGTCTATGATGCAGAGAAAATAAAATCACAATACCAACGACTTACAAGTGCTTTTAAGGGTGTTGATCAGCTAAGAGTACATTATGCTACAAAAGCGTTAAACAATATTTCAATTTTAAAGTACATTGAATCATTAGGAGCAGGATTAGATACGGTATCCATCCAAGAAGTTCAACTTGGTATTAAAGCAGGATTTAATCCATCTAAGATAATCTATACTCCAAACGGAGTCTCTTTGAATGAAATTGAAGAGGTAGCAAAATTAGGGGTACAAATTAATATTGATAACCTTTCTATTCTTGAACAGTTTGGAAGTAAATACCCTGAAATTCCTGTTTGTATTCGAATAAATCCTCATGTAATGGCAGGTGGAAATAGCAATATATCTGTCGGTCATATTGATTCAAAGTTTGGAATTTCAATCCATCAAATGCCCCATTTGCTTCGAATTATCGAATTAACTAAAATGAAGATAAATGGAATTCACATGCATACAGGTAGTGACATTCTTGACATTGATGTATTTCTATATGCAACAGAAATTCTTTTTGATGCCGCAAGAAATTTCGATTCGTTGGAATTTATTGACTTTGGATCAGGCTTCAAAGTACCTTATAAGGAAGGAGACATTGAAACAAATATTGAAGAATTAGGTGACAAATTAACCGAAAAATTTAATGCTTTTTGTGCTGAATATGGACGTTCATTAACATTGGCATTCGAACCAGGCAAGTTTCTTGTAAGTGAAGCAGGTTATTTTTTAACTAAAGTTAATGTTGTGAAACAAACTACATCTACTGTTTTTGCACAAGTAGATAGTGGCTTCAATCATCTTATAAGGCCAATGCTTTATGGTTCTTTTCATCATATTGAAAATATTACCAACCCAAGTGGCAGGGAACGCTTTTATTCTGTGGTTGGCTATATATGTGAAACAGATACTTTTGGGAGTAATAGAAGAATCGCTGAAATCAGTGAGGGTGATTATCTTGCCTTTCGAAATGCTGGAGCTTATTGTCAAACAATGTCAAGTAACTACAATTCTCGTTTTCGACCAGCTGAAGTACTCTGGCATCAGGGTGAAGCACACTTAATTCGTGAAGAAGAAAGGTTTGAAGATTTGCTTAGAAATCAAATTGAAATAGACTTTAAACATGCTAAGGAACTAAAGGAAGCTTAAGATATCACACCTGACCCAAGTAGTTCACTTCCGTTATACCAAGCAACGAATTGCCCTTCAGCAATAGCAGACTGAGGATGTTCAAATAAAATAAAAAGACCCTCTTCTTCAAGATAAAGTTTAGCTTCCTCAAGAGGCTGTCTATATCGTATCCTTGCTTGGACTTCAAGTCGATCTCCTTGATTTAAGGTCATGTCTTCACGTACCCAATGTATGTCTGGGGACTTCACAAGTAAACCTCGACGATACAATCCTGGATGACTTTTTCCTTGACCTGTATAAATAATATTATTCTTAACATCAGTATCCAAAACGAAGAGAGGTTCAACCGTGCCCCCAACTGATAATCCTTTTCGTTGTCCTTTTGTAAAATAATGAGCCCCTTGATGCTCGCCAACAATTAATCCGTCCTTTTGAGAATATATTACTTTTGAAGAATGATAATTGAGAAATTCTTGTTGATTAGAATTATTTGTTGGAGCTATTGAATAGCCTTGAAAATCCTTAGGAATTTCAATTATAACACCTTTTTTAGGAGCCAATTGTTGTTGTAAAAAGTCAGGTAATCTAACTTTTCCAATGAAACAAAGTCCCTGGGAATCTTTTTTTTCAGCTGTGACCAACTCTTGTTCGTACGCTATTTTACGTACATCATGTTTTTTTAGATGTCCTATCGGAAACAAAACTTTAGATAATTGATTTTGAGTAAGTTGACATAAAAAATAGGATTGATCTTTGGCGCTATCATTTCCAGCAAGAAGATGATGAATTTCAGCTTTACTTGTATTAGTAGTAGTCTTTTGACAATAATGACCCGTTGCAACAAAGTCAGCATTTAACGAAAGTGCAATATCAAGAAAGAGATCGAATTTTATTTCTCGATTACACAAAATATCAGGATTAGGAGTCCTACCGTTTTTATACTCATCGAACATATAATCAACAATACGCTCTTTATATTGCTCACTTAAATCGACCGTTTGAAAAGGGATTCCAAGTTTTTCGGCTACAATCATTGCATCATGACTATCTTCTAACCATGGGCACTCAGCAGATATTGTCACGCTTTCGTCATGCCAGTTTTTCATAAAAAGACCAATGACATTATATCCCTGCTCTTTTAGAAGATAGGCGGCGACACTAGAATCAACTCCACCGGAAAGACCAACAACAACGGTTTGTTTCATCTCACAAAGGTAGGAAATGTTAGTTGAGAACTTGTCTTATCTGTTTTGATTGCGTTTCTTTTGCTTTTCTGCTTCTTCCATAGCTTTTTGAAGACGAGCAGTAAAACCACCTGCTTTCTTTGGTTTCTTTTTATTTTCCTCAATTTTAGCAAAAATCTTTTCTTCACTTATCACAAAGTTCTTAATCACCAACATCAAAATTATTGTCAATAAGTTGGAAACAAAATAATAGAGACTCAATCCACTAGCATAATTATTGAAGAAAAACAACATCATTAAAGGCATAAGATACATGATGATTTTCATGTTAGGCATACCTGGTTGTTGTGGTGCTTGTTGTTGACCTGCAGTCATCATTGTGTAGAAAAAGATGGCAATTGATGCTAGAATCGGAAATAACGAAATGTGATCTCCATAAAAAGGAATATTAAAAGGCAATTCATATACTGAGTCATATGAAGATAAGTCGTCTGCCCAAAGGAAGCTTTTTTGTCGAAGTCCAAAGGCTACAGGGAAGAAACTAAATAACGCATAAAACACAGGTAACTGAAGAAGGGCAGGCAAACATCCAGACATTGGATTAGCTCCTGCTTTGTTATACAACGCCATTGTTTCTTGTTGCCTTTTTACTGCATCATTCTTATACTTTGCAGTTATTTCGTCAACTTCTGGCTTGAGAACTTTCATTTTTATCTGCGAAACATATGATTTATATGTAACAGGTGACATTGCTAAACGAACAATAATTGTCATGAAAATAATCGCTATACCAAAGGGTAAGAAAGAGCTTAGGAAATTGAAAAGAGGGATAAATATTGATTTGTTAATCCAGCCAAAAATACCCCATCCAAAATTGATGCTTTTCTCAATACCTAAATCATACTTTTTTAAGGTCTTATACTCTGAAGGACCAAAGTACCATTGAAAACTATGTGAAAACTCTCCATTGCTTTCTAATGGGATTTTAGAGGCATATTCTTTTGTATAAAGCTGTCCTTTGTCTTCTGATTCAACTAAACTTTTTGAGGATAGATCTACCGACTGAATTCGGTTTAATGGAATTAAAATAGAATTAAAAAAATGTTGCTTGTATCCCAACCATTGTACATCTTCTATCTGATCTTGATCTTCTCCAGAAATAGAGAGTTCACTAACCTTTTCACCCTCATAACCATATGTCAATTCAGTATAACGATTTTCATACTCTACACTGCGAGAATTTCGAAATGCTTTCAGTTCCCACAATAAGTTCTGTTCCCCATTCTGATTTATAACTGTTTGAAGACCTTGTGATTGAATACTAAAATCAAGCATAAAATCATTTGGTCTTAATGCATATCGAAAAGCAATCCATTGTTGTTCATTCAACGAAGCTTTCAGGGTCAATACCTCAGTACCATTAATTTTTTGTTTCTCTGATCTAAAATATAAATCAGATGAATTGATTTTTCGACCATCTAGGGTTGTAAAAGAAAAATTCAAAAACTGATTTTCATTGACTAAATAAAGAGGTTCATTTAAATAGTTTGTAAACCCCTTTAACAATACTTTGGTCATTTGCCCTCCCTTTGTGGAAAATGTCAACGAGAGTGATTCATTTTCTATTGAGATGCTTCTGTTTTCTTGTGGTTTAACCAAGTCTGAAAATGTACCATAACTCAGTTGTAAAGCCTCTTGATTTAATTCTATATCTGAAGGTGATTCAGTAGATTTATCTTCAATTTGCTCAGTTTCATCCGGAATAGTATTAGTTTCCTCAACGGGAGGTTGACGCATCAACATCCAAGTCATAATTAAAGCTATTAGGATAAAACCTATGAATTGATAAGGATCAAATTTCTTTTCTTCCATGGGGTAATTCTTTCTTTTTATTATTTATCACGGTAATTAGTTAATGCTGCTTGGACAAAAGCAACAAATAAGGGGTGGGGACTTAGAACAGTGCTTTTATATTCTGGATGATATTGTACACCAATAAACCAAGGATGATTTGGATTTTCAACAACTTCAACTAGATTCGTTTCTGGGTTAATTCCAGAAGCTTGCAATCCAGATGATTCTATCGCTTCTTTATAGAAGTTATTAAACTCGTAACGATGTCGATGACGCTCTTCAATTGAAGTTTGCCCATAAATGGAATGAATTTTAGAGCCTTCTTTTAATTCACAAGCCCAAGCTCCAAGTCGCATTGTACCTCCTTTATCTTCTATCGCCTTTTGTTCTTCCATTAATGAAATTACAGCTGCTTCACACGATTCGTTCATTTCAGTAGAATTTGCATCAGCTATGCCAGTTACATTTCTAGCATGCTCAATTACAGCCATTTGCATTCCCAAGCAAATTCCTAAAAAAGGAATATTGTGTTCACGCACATATTTAATTGCATCTATTTTCCCTTGAATCCCTCGTCCGCCAAAACCAGGGGCAACAATTACACCGTCTAAGCCTCCAAGTTTTTCTTCAATGTTTGATTCATCTAAAAATTCAGAATGAATTGAATGAACTTCAACCTTAGTTTCGTTCATAGCGCCAGCATGACTAACAGCCTCCAAAATAGATTTATAAGAATCTTGGAGTTCTACGTATTTTCCAACCAAGCCAATATTAATTGTTTGTTTTGGATTTTTAAACTTTTCTAAAAAAGCAGTCCACTTACTCATCTCAGATGTTTGTGGATCGTTAAGCTTTAGCGTCTGTAAAACCACCTTGTCCAAGCCTTCCTTTTGCATCAAAACAGGAACGTCATATATGGTGTCTGCATCAATTGACTCAATTACTGCACTTGGCTTTACATTACAAAAAAGAGCCAGTTTTTGTCTTATTTCATCTGAAATAGGGTGCTCTGTTCTACATACTAAAACATTTGCTTTAACACCACTTTCCATTAGAGTTTTAACTGAATGTTGAGTTGGTTTTGTCTTTAATTCGCCTGCAGCAGATAGGTATGGAATTAAAGTTAAGTGAATTACCATTGCATTTTCCTCGCCTAGTTCCCAAATCAACTGTCTTACTGATTCTATGTAGGGCAATGATTCAATATCACCAACTGTTCCTCCTATTTCAGTAATAATAATATCATAATCTCCACTTTCTCCAAGAAGCATCATTCTGTGCTTGATTTCATTGGTAATATGTGGGATAACTTGAACTGTTTTTCCTAAGAACTCCCCTCTTCTCTCCTTTTCAATTACAGATTGGTATACACGACCAGTAGTAACATTGTTTGCTTGTGAGGTTCTAACATTCAGGAATCTTTCGTAATGGCCTAAATCAAGGTCCGTTTCAGCACCGTCATCAGTTACAAAACATTCTCCATGTTCATATGGGTTGAGTGTCCCTGGATCAACATTTAAGTATGGATCAAATTTTTGGATAGTTACTCTATATTGCTGTGCTTGGAGAAGCTTTGCTAATGAAGCTGCTATAATTCCTTTCCCTAGAGAAGAACTTACACCTCCTGTTACAAAAATATACTTGGTTGTTGACATCCGGTTTTGTTGTGAGATTACATGCTTAAATACCGGGCTTAAAATTACAAAAACTATTCGTTTTTTAGGCAATCATGGCTTATTTCTTGATTTCTATAATTTCATACCCCTGATGCTGAAGCAAATAAAATGCTATATTTTGATAACCTTGACCAAGGTTAGGCTCATATAAAAAGCGGTTTTCGAGATAATCTGTTTCTCCCAAACCATCAATCAAAATTGAGTTTTGGTAACCCAAACGTAAGAGTGCATCAAGAGTGACATCATAAGCTCGAAAAGAATCTTTACCTGGATAATCCCCAAAACGAGCTTGAAACGCTTTCTCAAACTCTTCACGAACTAATGAAGCAGTCGGATGACTTCCTCCTACGTAGGTGAATTTTAAGTTTCCTAAATCTTTTCTTGAAATATTGGCATTGTCATATATAGGTGATCTGAAAGTGGTAAATAGCTGAACATCTCTTTCTTTTGATACCTGTGAGTTCAGTAATGAAGTGACATTCGCAGCTAAATTTAAATCTTGAGATTCAAAAATTACTTTATTAGGAATAGAATCCACCAACAAAGAATCGATTAAATCAGGTAGCACAAAGCCTCCTTCCTCGGGTCGGACGCGATGTGCAAAAGGATACTGAAATTCCAATTTTTTGGCAAAAGAGGCATTCACCTTATCTGCAATAATCATCACGTTTTGTGACGTATCAATTACTTTTGTTAAATATTGTGTCATTCTCTCCCGCATTTTTTCTGTCGATGCAACCGATTGATATACATTTGATCGAAATTCAATCGGTCTTGAAGATAAAGGAGCAAGCATTGGAACACCTTGAAGCTTTTGTTGTTGAGAAACAAAATCGAAGTTTGAGGGAATTAATGGACCTACTACTAAATTTACAGAAGACCAGTTAATTCTCTCGATTTCATTTAATAATGTAGATTTATCATTTTGTGAATCAATCACTTCAAATACAGTTCGAATACCCAAAGAGTCTGCCTTTGAAAAGGCCATCATCATTCCCATTAAAAAATCAATAGAAAGGGTGTGTAAATTCCTCTTTTTTAGTAAAGCTAATGTTTGTTCAATGGAATCAAACTCTATTTCAGATGTCATAAAGGGTAGGATTGTGACTACCTTAAGAAAGGTATGATCAAAAACTGAATCAAGTAAATTACTCTTTTCTACAAGTAAATCATTTTCAATTTTTAAGTTCCCTGTTTTCTTTAAAGGCACCTTTAAAATCATACCTTCCTGTAAACCTGTTGAGAGGAGGTTTTCATTTAATTCAATTAGTTCAGATTCTGTAACACCTAATTTTTTTTCTATTCTGTAAAACCCCTCTTTTGGTTTTACTTTGTAATAATTATACTTTTCTTCAAAAAGATTTGTTTCAGTTTCACTTCGCTTTGGAACAATAATTTCTTGACCAAATTTCAAACCCTCAACAATCTGTGGATTAAGTGCTTCTAATTCTTTAATGGTTATGCCATAACGATATGCAAGTCTCCATTTTGTTTCCTTAGGCTTAACCGGGTAATACATTAAGTCATCACTTAGCGTTTTGGATACTGGAATTTCAACAATTGGATAAACAGGAACTTGCAGAATCATCTTTTTCTTCAGTCCTATTTTATCAATCATTGGATTAAACTGTTTAATTTGCTCAATAGTGACATTGTATTTTTCAGACAATCCAAAAAGTGTTTCTTTCTTTCTTACCTTATGCGAAACAAATTTTTCAGGAATTTGTTGTGCCTCGATAGAAACTGAAAAAAATAATAATCCCAAAAAAAGGAACAATACGCGCATGGCTACAATATATAAATTTTTATTCCCATTCGATTGTCGCAGGTGGTTTTGAACTAATATCATAAACAACACGGTTTACTCCTTTAACTTTATTTATAATATCATTCGAAACTTTTTGAAGAAATTCATAAGGTAAATTAACCCAGTCAGCTGTCATTCCATCAGTTGATGTTACAGCACGTAAAGCCACACATTTCTCATATGTTCGCTCATCACCCATCACTCCTACGCTGTTTACCGGGAGAAGAATTGCACCAGCCTGCCAAACTTGATCATAAAGTCCTGCATCACGAAGACCTTGAATAAATATAGCATCAACCTCTTGAAGCATTGTAACTTTTTCTTTGGTAATATCGCCTAAAATTCGAATTGCCAATCCAGGTCCTGGGAATGGGTGGCGTCCAAGTAAAGCAGCATTTATTCCAAGACTTTTTCCAACTCTTCGAACCTCATCTTTAAACAACATTCTCAAAGGTTCAACTATTTTCAATTTCATATAATCTGGTAATCCGCCAACATTATGATGAGACTTTATTGTAGCAGAAGGACCATTTACTGAAATAGATTCAATTACATCTGGATAAATTGTTCCTTGAGCAAGCCAAGTAGCGCCCTCAATTGATTTTGACTCATCGTCGAAAACATCAATAAATGTATTTCCAATTGCCTTGCGTTTTTGTTCAGGATCATCAAGATCCGCAAGTTTTTCTAAAAAACGATCACTTGCGTCAACACCCTTAACATTAAGACCCATACCATGATATTGATCAAGCACACTTTGAAATTCATTTTTACGTAACAATCCATTATTGACAAAAATACAGGTTAATTGATCTCCTATTGCTTGATGTAATAATACCGCTGCAACTGTTGAATCAACACCACCTGATAAACCTAAAATCACTTTTTCTTTACCTATTTGTTCTTTTAGATTTTTTAATGTCATGTTCACAAAAGAATCTGGGGTCCAATTTTGCTGAACACCAGCAATTCCCACTAAAAAGTTTTCCAACAACTTTTTACCATCGGTTGAATGATATACCTCTGGGTGAAATTGTATTGCGTAAGTATCTTCTCCTTCAATCGTATAGGCTGCGTTTTCTACGTCATGCGTACTTGCCAAACAAACTCCATTGGTTGGTAATTCTTTAATTGTATCACTGTGACTCATCCAAACTTGACTTCCTACCGAAATACCATTAAAAAGGTATGAATCAGTCTTGATTGTTGATAGTTTCGCACGACCATACTCACGAGTAGCAGAAGGACTTACTTTTCCACCTGAAAAATGAGCAAGATATTGAGCGCCATAACAGACACCTAACAATGGCTTTTTTCCGCGTATAAAATCTAAATCAGGGTGTGGAGCATCTTCTCCACGAACTGAAAAAGGTGATCCTGACAAAATAACTGCCTTAAATGCAGTAATGTTTTCTGGTGGATTGTTGTATGGGTGAATTTCACAATAGATAAATAATTCACGAACTCTTCGGGCAATCAACTGTGTATATTGTGATCCGAAATCAAGGATTAGTACTTTTTCTTGCATGCACAAAAATACAACTAAAAATGGCTAATGAATAATGGGTTTAAAAAGATTTTTAACAATTAATCTTCAATTATCAAACAGGTGAAATCAAAGCTAAATGGATTTAAATTTTCTTGAATTAATGGAATTAATTTTTCACCATATTCCATGTAAAAATCAAAAAAATTTGCTTTTCGTTCCTGAAGTGACTCTCCAGGGAAAAGTGTTTCATGCAGTATAGTCAGACGAGATACATGATCAACCAACTTTTTCTTTTGAGCCTTGAGCAAACGTTTCTCTAAATTATCAATTCCTTTAAATTGTTTGACTTTCTGAGCTTCCAAAGCTCCCTTAAATGAAGTGTCGGTTTCTTCCACCAATGAAGTTAAAGTAGCAAACTGTACTTCTAATTGTTTTTTAAAATCCTGGAGATCAAGGTCAATATTACTAATCTGACGAATTTTTTTATTTATTAACGCATTGCGTTTCATGAATAAATCAACAACATCAAGTTGAAGTTTTTGAATTTTTTTAGCTGATTTTGATGGAATTAACATTACAGAATTCCTAACAAACAAAAGCGGAAAGGGAACTCTCTGAGATGTAAAATAATTTTTTAATTCAAGCCAATAAGCTATTTCTCCACCACCTCCAACATAAGCTAAATTAGGAAGTATTGTTTCTTGATATAGCGGACGCATTAAGACATTTGGAGAAAATCTTTCTGGATGTATTTCAACCTCCTTTATCATTTCTTCTCTTGTAAATTGTTTATTAGTATCTACCGTTGAAAATCCGTCTGGAGTTTGGACTATTCTCTTTCTTGTATTTTTAGTCAGATAAAATAAATTAATTTTTCTTGGGTTAACTTGTGGCTTAAACGATTCATCATACTTTTCCTTTAATTCATCAATACTTTTATTAACGCAAGTTTCGCATTCGTATTTGGTCAACTCGTTTAATATAAAGGGGATGAACAAAGATTTTAAACTTGGTGTGTCCGGTTCTAAAACAAGTAATCCTGTCTGACCAAAAAGCTGATGAACCAACTTGAAAGTTGCCTCTGCAAGCGTATTTGAAGATCGGTAGGAGTTTGATATCATCAATCTTAATTGCTTTGCGTTTGCATTTGAACCCAGATTTTGTTCAAAAACATCTAAAACTGATTGTAAACTTTCTAAAGATAAGCGACCCACAGCTCCGTTTTCGTTTACATTCCATTTTATCTTTTTACCTTGAAAATGAAAGAAAGATATTTCATCAAAATCATGATCTTCGGAGGCCATCCAATATATTGGAATAAAGTTATAAGTTGGATATTTTTTTTTTAGTTGATTACACAAATTGATTGTAGAAATAATCTTGTAGATAAAATACAAAGGTCCTGTCATCAAATTTAGTTGATGTCCAGTTGTTACTGTAAAAGTATTTTTCTCTTTAAGTAATTCGATTTGGGATAAAGCTACCTTGTTGTCTTTGATTGGAGCATATTGATTTTTTAAAATCGACGAAAGAGTCTTTCGTGTTTCAATTGAGTAACAAACTTCTTTTTCTTCTATCTGATCAAGGAAGTTATCAATTGAAGGGAATCGACTTACAAATGAAAATAATCTAGGGTGTTGTTCCACCAAATCACAAATAAGGCTAGAAAAATAGCCTGTATTACGGAATGGCAGAGACATTTTTGACATAGTTATATTTATTCCGCTAAAGATATTCCTAATCTTATGAATATAAAAATATCACATTAATTATATGATACAATTCATAAAGCCAAAGTGCATACAATAATGGAGGCTAGGTTTTAAGCATCCTCAAGAGATTTCATAAAACAAATAAACCTATAATTGAACAATTAAAAACGAATAATCTTAAAACATGCTTTCAATTTATAAAGTTTATACAAGAAATCATATATTTATCTATTAATACATCGCTATGAAATTTAAAAAACTCTCTTATGTTTTTTCATCACTTATATGTTCAATTGTTTTTGCACAAGTTCAATCTCCTAATGAATTTTTAGGGTACGAATTAGGCACCCAATTCACAAGACATCATCAAGTAATAGACTATGTAAAACATGTAGCTGAACAATCTCCTCTCGTCCAAACAATGTCATATGGAAAAACTTATGAGGGAAGAACTCTTCAACTTGCATTTATCAGCAGCGAGGAAAATATGGCTCAATTAGA
Organism: Flavobacteriaceae bacterium; assembly: GCA_030835845.1. Taxonomy (GTDB): domain Bacteria; phylum Bacteroidota; class Bacteroidia; order Flavobacteriales; family Flavobacteriaceae; genus Arcticimaribacter. The sequence continues at coordinate 17,494 of JAUROD010000059.1, read as the reverse complement.
GACCTTACGTGAAGATCATCTCAAAAGAATAAATTTACTTCAAGGAAAACAAAAATCAGATAAAGAGATTAGCGTTGTATGGTTAAGTTACAATGTACATGGAAATGAATCAACAAGTACAGAAGCTGCACTAAAAACTTTGTACACATTAGCAACTGAAAAAAAAGAATGGTTGGACAATCTAATTGTAATAATAGACCCCTGTATCAACCCAGATGGACGTGATCGTTATGTGAATTGGTATAACCAAGTTAAGAGTACTCCCTATGACAATGATCCTATTTCAAATGAACATTATGAGGATTGGCCTGGTGGGAGATACAATCATTATTATCATGATTTAAATCGTGATTGGGCTTGGCTTACTCAAGTAGAGTCTCAACAACGAATCCCCGTATATCATCAGTGGATGCCTCAAATACATGTTGATTTTCATGAACAGGGTGTAGATAGTCCTTATTATTTTGCTCCAGCTGCTGTGCCATATCATGAGATAATAACTGATTTTCAAAGAGATTTTCAAACCACAATCGGAAAAAATCATGCAACCTATTTTGACAAAGAGGGGTGGCTTTATTTCACCAAAGAAGTTTTCGATTTACTCTACCCTGGATATGGAGACACTTATCCTACTTTTCATGGAGCAATTGGAATGACATACGAACAAGGAGGAAGTGGGCGTGCCGGATTAGGGATAATAAACACAGTAGGGGATAATTTAACACTCAAAGATCGTATTTCTCATCATTACACAAGCGGTCTTTCAACTGTTGAAGTAGCTCATCACAATTCAAAAAAATTGAATAGTGAATTTAAAACCTATTACCAAAATACTAAAGGTAAATTTTCAACTTATGCATTGGAAGGGCACAAAGATAAAATTGCTGCTTTAAAAAAATTATTAGATTCCCATCATATCCCTGTAAGCGGTCTTACAAAACAAACAAATATCAAAGGTATTGATTATCATACCCAACAGACTAAAACTATGCGCTTTGACAATGGTGCATTAATTCTTGACGGAAATGGTCAGAAAAGTAAGATGATTCAGGCACTTTTTGAACCACAGACAATTCTGTCTGACTCTGTAACTTATGACATTACTTCTTGGGCTTTACCATATGCATACGGCTTGAAAGGAATTGCAAGCAACCAAAAGATACAAGGAGTAAATTATAAAGTAAAAGAAAATAAAGATATTACTGTTAATCCAGGAGCATATGCATATGCTGCCAAACGAGAAACAATCGATGACGGAAAATATATTGCTGCACTTATAAAAGAAGATATTAGGGCATATTACAATGAAGTTCCTCTGACTAACGGAGGTGTGTATTGGCCCATGGGAAGTATTTTTGTTTTACGAGGCGAAAACAAACAACATTTGAATTTAGCTGAAAAAATCAATGCAATTGCCAAAAAAACTGGACAAGATGTAATATCTCTTTCTTCTGGCTTTTCTGATGAGGGACCTGACTTAGGTTCAAATCAAATGCAATACATCGCTAACAAAAAAATTGGTATCCTAAAAAGCGATAGCGCAAGTCCCTCAGGTTATGGAGAAATTTGGCACTTCTTTGAACAACAGTTAAAATACCCACTAACTCAACTTAGTGATACACGTATAAATGAACGTGTGCTGAACGGTTTAGACGTCCTTATAATTCCTCCAGGATATTACGGTCCTTTTGATAAAAAAAGTGAACAACTAAATCAATGGATTAAACGAGGAGGAAGAATAATAGCAATTGGTAGTGCTCTAAGTGGATTTGCAAACTCAGATTTTTATGGATTGAAGGCAAAGGAAAATGGGATTGAAAAAAGTGAATCAAAAAGATATGCTGACCAAGAACGAGATAATATCAGTGATGCGATCTATGGAAGTATCTACGCTGCAAAAATAGACAGTACACACCCTCTTTCGGCAGGTTACAATTCCTCATATTTCACACTTAAAAACAGTGCTAAAGCCTTTGAACTCCTAAAAAATAATGGCACTGCTGCATACATCCCCTCAGAATCTAAACCACTCGCTGGCTTTAGTGGAAGTAAAGCAATCACTTTACAACAAAATTCACTCTTATTCGGTACAGAGAAAATTGGCAGAGGATCAGTTGTTTATATTGTAGACAACCCCATTTATCGAAGTTTTTGGGAAAACGGTAAACTTTGGTTGGTCAATGCTCTATTTTTCTAGATACTCTAATGGCATAAATTTTGATTAATTTATTTAAAAAAAATCTAAAATGAAAAAAATTAGTTTTCATCTCTTTTTTGCTCTTGCCTCATTGATATTTATTTCATGTGAAATTATCATTTTGGAAAAACCAAAAGAAGATGAATATGTCCGTATCTTAAATATTAAGCCAATCTATGAAACACCTGCTGAAATTGCATCTAAAGTAAGTGTAGATCCCCCTAAAGAAAGTACCGAGGCTGGTAAAATCATCACATATGGTAACTATATATTAATTAATAACCCATATGATGGAGTACATATTGTTGATAACAGTAACCCACAGTCTCCGAAATACAAAAGCTATCTTACAATTCCTGGCTCTGTAGACCTCTCTATAATTGACAATCATCTTTACACAGATATGTATTCTGCTCTTGTCACCTTTAATATTACGGATATTTTAAATCCTGAATTTAAAGCTGATTTTACCGTAAACGATGTTTTTTACTATGATCCATATAGAACACTTCCCTCTCTAGACACAATTGAAGAAGAATACGATTATGTGAATTATGAATGGGTAAATTACGATAAAGGAATTGTGACTGGATGGACTACAGAAATCACAGAGGAACCTATCGAGGATTGGAACTATCCTATTGGTCCTTATTATAATTTTGAAAGTGCTGTTCAGGATTCTGGAAATGTTGATTTTAACCTAACCTCTACTGCTGGTTCAATGACAAGATTTCTCCCTGTTGATCGTTTTTTGTACACCATAAATTTTAATGAAATTATAGTTTTCTCAGTAGGTGATAACCATCGTCCAAGTCCATTTGCTAAGTTTGACACTCAAGTTCAAGCTGAAACCCTTTTTAAATTAAACCAAACTTTATTTGTTGGCTCTACTACAGGTATGTTGATGTATGACGTATCCTCACCAAGTAATCCAACCTATTTAAATCAAATAAATCATTTTAGAAGTTGCGACCCTGTTGTTGCTGACGAAACACATGCTTTTGCTACTTTGCGAGGTGGTACAAATTGTTTTACAGAACTCAATGAACTACAAGTGTATAATATTGTGAATCCAGAGAATTTAACCTTAACTGATTCTCATATTTTATATAACCCTCATGGATTAGCCATCTATGGGAATCATCTTATTGTGTGTGATGGAACTGCAGGAATTAAAGTTGTTGACGTAACGGATCGATCTAATATAGATGTCGTTGCAAATGACAATATTCCTTTTGCATATGATGTTATAATTGATTTTCCAAATGCATTTGTTGTTGGCAAAGGTATCTTATATCAATATGATATATCAAATCTTCCAGCCCTTGTAAAAACAGCAGAATTGCCGTTATAGATTATTTTCAGGAACTGCATAAAGATCAAAATCTGCTGCTTCAATTATCGTTAAGTAGACAAACTCACCCTGTTTGAGGTAAAACTTGCTTGCATCCACCAAAACTTCATTATCTACATCAGGGGAATCCATTTCTGTCCTACCAACAAAGTAATTACCTTCCTTTCTATCTATAATGCAACGGTAAGTTTTACCAATTTTTTCCTGATTTAACTCCCATGAAATTTCAGATTGAATTTCCATTATTTCTGATGATCGACGTTGCTTTTCTTCTTCAGGGACATCATCTTCAAGTTGATGAGCATGCGTATTTTCTTCATGCGAATAGGTAAAACAGCCAAGACGTTCAAAACGCATTTCTTTTACCCAATTTTTTAACTCTTCAAAATCTGCTAAAGACTCTCCGGGATAACCAACTATTAAACTTGTTCGAAGAGTAATATTGGGAACTATTGACCTGAATTTTGATAACAAATTAGTAGTCTTATCTTTTGTAGTCCCACGACGCATTGATTTCAGTATTGAATCGGAAATGTGTTGGAGAGGAATGTCCAGATAATTGCATATTTTGGGCTCACGATTCATAACATCTAAAACATCCAAAGGAAAACCTGTTGGAAAAGCATAATGAAGCCTTATCCACTCAATTCCTTCTACTTTTACTAAAGCTTCAAGTAAAGCAGCTAAATTTCTTTTTTTGTATAAATCTAACCCATAGTAGGTCAAATCTTGAGCAATTAAAATAAGTTCTTTAACTCCATTTTTAGCTAAACTTTCTGCTTGAGAAACCAACGATTCAATTGGCGTAGATCTATGTTTACCACGCATCAAAGGAATGGCACAAAAAGAGCAAGGACGGTCACATCCTTCAGAAATTTTTAAGTATGAATAGTTTTTTGGAGTAGTTGTAAGGCGTTCACCTAGAAGTTCATGTTGATAATCTGCTTCTAAAACTTTTAACAATTGAGGTAATTCATTTGTACCAAAATATTGATCAACTTGTGGAATTTCCGATTCTAAGTCAGGCTTGTAACGCTCACTCAAACATCCTGTTACAAAGACCTTATCAAGTTCCCCTGCCTCTTTACGTTTGATATTTTCTAAGATGGTATTTACCGATTCTTCTTTAGCGTTATCAATAAATCCACAGGTATTGATAACAACTATATTGCCCTCCTGTTCATGAACAACATCTTTACCACTTGCCTTTAATTGTCCCATCAACACCTCAGAATCATATATATTTTTTGAACAGCCTAGCGTAATTACATTGATTCGATTCTGTTTTGTGGTTTTTGTGCGCATATTATTTTAGAATACGATTAAGGAAATTTAGTGTTGCATCTTTTACTTTTTCATGATGATCAGTGACTACCCAACAAGCTATTTCATGAGCACCAGCATCAGGAAAAGCGAATTCCCCTTTAAGGTTACTAGGTGTACCCAAATGACTGAACATCCAATGCATTGCTTCAACTGAAACAACGGGATCTTGGGCCAACTCATTTTTGTAATAAAATCCTGAGAAAACCGGTGATTTTATCTTGGAAAAAAGCTCAGGTACCATAGCGGTTTCAAGAAGTTTCTGCATTTGAACAACCGATTCTAACCGATATTTCCACGTCCAATACTGTCTTTTTTCAGAAATCGTTTGACCTTCGATTACATTGTATTTACCTCCTTGTACTTGACGGATAAGCTGAAGCCCCCAAGGCAATGTAGCCACAAAATCCAAAGGGTGATTGATTCGTATATTAGGTGCATAAAGCACTAATGCAGCTAAATCAGGGTGTTTCGCTGCTAGAGCTAATGCTAATGTTGATCCCGTTGAAGTTCCCATTAGGATGACTTTTTTTCCTAATATTTTCCCAATTGCAAGTGCCTCTCTAGCTGAATCCAATGATTTTTCACCTGTATATTCAAGCATAGATTCATCATTTTCTTCAAGCCCATGAGCATATAATCTTGGTATATATAAGTTCGCTCCTATAGATGCTGCAACTTGCTCATGAACAGGAGCACCGTCTTCCCCACTTCCAGAAAAACCGTGTAAATAAACAATTGCATATTCTGTTTGGGTTGGAATTGAATCTACAAAAATTACTTTGGATTCATTATCTGGCTTGATAGTACTAATTTTAGATTCCTTTTCAATAACCCACTCAGTAATTTCATCAACAGCAAGATCAAGTTTTGGAAGAGGTTTATCTATTATTGGTGCTTCAACTGTTGGACCAATAATAAAAAGTAAGAGTAAAATCGCAAAAATACCTGCAGTAAGTTTTAAAAATAGTTTCATAACCTAGTTAAAAAAAGAATGTACAAACACGCTTGGGTTAAAAATTTTAAGATCTTCAATTCCTTCTCCTACACCGACAAATCGAACAGGAATATTAAACTGATCAGAAATCCCCATTACAACTCCCCCTTTTGCTGTACCATCTAATTTTGTTATTGCAAGAGAGGAAACTTCTGTTGCAGCAGTAAACTGTTTGGCTTGTTCAAAAGCATTTTGTCCAGTTGATCCATCCAAAACCAATAAAACTTCATGTGGTGCATCGGGGACAATTTTATTCATCACCCTTTTAATTTTAGTCAACTCGTTCATCAAATTGACTTTGTTGTGTAACCTTCCCGCTGTATCAATCAAAACTACATCTGCATCTTTCTTAATAGCAGATTCAATCGAATCAAAAGCAACAGAAGCAGGGTCGCTTCCCATTTCTTGCTTAATTAGATCAATTTCAGAACGATCTGCCCAAACTTGTAATTGATCGATTGCTCCAGCACGAAAAGTATCTGCTGCACCTAAAACAACTTTCTTACCCGCCTGCTTAAAGTGATAACCTAACTTTCCAATTGTTGTTGTCTTTCCAACACCATTTACACCAACTACCATTATTACATGAGGTTTATTGTCAAAATTTTGTTCAAATAAAAATGGTATCGATGAATCATTAGCAGTTAAAACAGCTAATATTTCTTCTTTAAGAATAGTTTGAAGCTCACTTGCACCTAGATATTTATCTTTAGAAACACGTGTTTCAATAGCTTTAATGATTTTTAAAGTAGTAGGAACACCAACGTCAGCAGTAACTAAAATTTCTTCCAGCTCATCCAATACATCGTCATCGACTGATGTTCTACCAGCAATGGCAGTTCCAAGTTTTGAGAAAGAAGACTTTTTTGTTGTTTCTAATCCTTTGCTCAAATCTTTATCTTCTCCGGAAAATAACTTACCAAGTAAACTCATAATTAGGTGAAATAAAAAAAGCTACTGTAAAAGTAGCTTTTTATTCTAAATGTCAATTTGTATTATTGTTTGTTTAACCAATCATTTACATCATCTGGTGAAATAATTGATTCTATAAAAGAATACGACTTTGAATCGTTTTTCTTTACCATCTTAATTACTTTAGTAAGTCTTTTTGAGCCCGTTTGAAGGGTTGCTACCGATTTCTTTGCCATAACTTATTTAATTTCTTTATGAACCGTCATCTTTTTAAGGATGGGATTGAATTTTTTTATCTCCAATCTATCTGGTGTATTTTTTTTGTTTTTAGTCGTAATGTAACGAGACGTTCCTGGCTGCCCAGACGTTTTGTGCTCGGTGCATTCTAGTATAACTTGTACGCGGTTACCTTTCTTTGCCATAATTCAGTACTTATAAAAGTCCTTGTGCTTTTGCTTCTTGAAGCACAGCAGAAATTCCTTTTCTATTAATTGTTTTTAATGCAGAGGCAGATACCTTAAGGGTTACCCACTTATCTTCTTCTGGAATAAAGAAACGTTTCTTTTGAAGATTTACTTCAAATCGTCGTTTGGTTTTATTTATCGCTTTGGATACGTTGTTTCCAAACTGAGCACGCTTCCCACTAATTTCACAAACTCTTGACATGATATTATTGTTTTACCGTTTATTATAAACAGGATGCAAATTTACTTTTTTTTATTGGAGATACAAAATTCTTTTTTGAATTTATACCCATACAAATAATGCATCTGTGGTCGGTCCATTTTAAGTCTATTTGATGTCATTACATACCTAAAAAGAATCAGGTATCATGTCATTTTAAAAGCTGTAATTCGATGTTTACTAGCAAATGATTTAATTCAATACAAAAATAACTACCTGTAAATCAATGAATAAAATATTTTAATTAAAAAAAAACGAATGTCTCAGAAAATTTATTTGTTTGGTCTATAATTTTTTTTAGGTTTACAAACTGATAATTTAAAACCCAAATTTTACACAACATGAAAAATCTTACGTCTATTTATTCGAAAAAGACAATCTTTGTTTTATTCTCTTTACTTTTTATAACATGTGGTAAAGAAGAACCAATTGGAGAAAATAACCTCATCTTAAAAGTTGCTTTTGATACAGACAAAAATTCCAAAATTATGTTTTATGACGGTGAATCCGAAGAGGAGATGACTTCTGAGGAGAGACGTTATGAAATTGGAAAAGTACTGAAAATTAAGCCAATAGATGACACAACTATTGAAGTAGCAAACTTTGCTCCTGTTGACATTGAAGACGCAACGATTATTGCCATAATTGATATTGAGGGAGTAGAAACTGAAATAGAGCTTTTTACAATTACACGCATTAGAGCCCATGCACGTGGAGAACTGAAATATCCTTTTGTTGAGGGTAATACAGAATTCCTAGACGTCAATGGAAATACGGTCGATTTAGCACAATTTAAAACATCGGGCATTCCTGTGAAAGAAATTAACTTTAATTATAGTGGAACATCAGAACTGATTACTAAACTCAAAAATTCACAGGCTTTAAATTGGAAATTTAAATACCATAACTATGACCCGAATAGCAATCCAGACAATAATTGGGCAGACGAAGTGACTGCTAAAGATTTTAGACGTGCTTCAGGAATTATGATTAATTTCGGGTATATAGTCCTTTCTGAAGAGTACAAAACAACATTTTTAGCAGAACATTTATTTGACGACAATCTAAATGTCTTAACTGAAGAAGACAAGGAAGACGTCTATCAAAGACTTTTAGCTAAAGGAGAGTTCAACCTTGGAAAAACAGTTAATGTTGGTGGATTAGCGTCACTAGGACCTGGTAGAGTATTAGGTTTTGCAGAGAATATTTATAGAGACTATCTTGTTAAAGCATCTACTGCAGATCTCAAGGCACATGAAATGCATCACACTCTAGGTTTTAATCATAGCTCAAACCTAACTTATCCCAAAACAGTTGAAGGTTACGATGGAAAGGTTAGTGCAGTCCGAGTTGCCATTGAGGTCTAACAAAAAATGCTCTATGAGGACGAACTTCCTATTAAATTGAGCAATTATTATATGCGTTCGGATTTTCCAGAGTAATAAATATTTATAACGTCAATTGAATTGATAAACGTCAAATAAAGAATTCTTGTTATTGTTAATCTGCGTTATCTATTTAGGCTATTATAAAGCAAATATATCTTTCTAGAAGATATGTCACCTCAAAAGAATATAGAACTGCTCATAGAGTAGACCTTTTCCAGATAAAAAAATGGATGATAAGTTTACAACATCTATGAATAATATTGACTATGTTGCCAAAAAAACTATATACAGGATTAAACTGAACAATTGGTAGTACTCGAAAAGAGTAGAACTCAACTATTCAAACACGAATAAAATTTACTGGAAAAACTATTGACTAAAATGCACTTTACCAGTCGCAAGATCGTACATACCCCCGATGATTAAAAGCTCTCCATTGGCTTCCATTTCAGCAAGAACTTGACTTTCTTTACGAATACGATCAATTGTAAACTCAACATTTTTTTGACCTACTGCATTGACAAAATCAATATTTTTTGAATTTCTCTCATCTGGAGACTGTGGTTCGGTAACAGCTTCAACCGCAGGTGTAATTTTTGCCAACATTTCGGTTAGATTACCAAGTTCTGCATGATCACATGCTCCTTTAACGGCTCCACAAGCTGTATGACCCATTACAAGAATGACTTTAGTTCCAGCCAATTTACATGCAAACTCCATACTTCCTAAAATGTCTGTATTAACGAAATTTCCAGCAATACGAACACTAAAAATATCACCTATACCTTGATCAAGGACTAATTCAGCAGGTACCCGTGAATCGATACAACTCAAAACAGTTGCAAATGGATATTGACCTGTGCTAGTTTGTTGTACTTGAAGGGACAAATCACGATCATGAGATTTACTTTCAACAAATCGTTGGTTTCCTTCTTTCAATAATTCGAGAGCATTTGCTGGTGAAATACTTGCTTGTGTGGCTACTGTTTGTGCGTTCATCTTCATTTTATTTTTAAACTTAATACAAATATAAATGCACTAAATCAATTACACAATTTCTTTGTAAATCATTTCAAAAACTTTATTCACAGACTTTTGAATGACTCGCTCACGGTTTTTTCCAAATAAAAATTTTTCTGAATAAACTCCTTTTGGAGTTGCAATAGCGATACAAACCGTCCCAATCTCAGCATCTGAATCTCCTTTGGAAGGTCCAGCATTTCCAGTGGAGGAAATTCCATAGTCGGAATTAAACTTTGTTTTGGCTTGAACTGCCATTGATTCAGCAACTTCAACACTGACAACAGAATGCGTATTTATCAATTCTGAATCAACACCAAGTATTTCTGTTTTAATTGCTGTTGAGTATGCTACTAGAGAACCTTTAAAAAACGATGAAGATCCTGGTATTTTGGTGATTCGAGAAGCAATTTCTCCTCCAGTACAACTCTCTGCCAAAGCAATAGTGTAATGCTTTTCAATACATATTTTTTGCACCTGCTCTTCTAAACTTGCCTCTTCCTCGTAACCAACAAATATATCTGAAATAAGAGGCAGCAAATTCTCAATTTGCTTATCTATTCTTGCTTTTATCAGCTCTTCGTTGGGTCCTTTTCCTGATAAACGTAAACGAACTCGACCTATATTAGGCAGGTAAGCAAGTTTAATATCATTGGGTAAATTATTTTCCCACTGTTCAATACGTTCAGCAATCACGCTCTCGCCTAAGCCGTGAGTAAGTATGGTCTTATGAATAATGAAAGGACGGGTGAAATGACTTTGTAGGGCTGGAATTACTTCATCTGAAATAAGTGCTTTCATTTCAAAAGGAACACCAGGTAAAGAGATAAAAACATGGTCGTCATCTTCAAACCACATTCCTGAAGCTGTTCCAAATTTATTTTCTAAAACTCGTGCTTTAGAGGGCAATAATGCTTGCTTTCGATTTTCATCATTTATTGGTGTCGGAACAAATTTCTTAAACATCTCCTCTATTCGTACCAACACCTCTTCGTTTTTAACAAGAATATCATTAAAATAGGCACAAAGTGTATGTTTGGTTAAGTCGTCTTTAGTAGGGCCTAATCCACCAGTCAAAATAATAATTTGAGCGCGTTTTTTTGCTTCATCCAAGCAAGAAACAATTGCTTTTTTTGTGTCGGAAATTGATGTAATTTGAGCAACTTCTATCCCGATTTTATTCAGCTCTTTTGCAATGAAAACTGCATTTGTATTGACAATCTGTCCAATTAAAATTTCATCTCCGACACTGACAATTTCTGCTTGCATTATTTTACTTTTATGCGGAATAATTCCAACCCTTCAAGAGTTCCTTTGAGGACATCATGAACAGCAACCGGACCTACCCCTGATGGAGTGCCAGTAAAAATTATATCCCCTATTTTGAGTGTAAAAAATTGAGATACGTAAGCAATTAATTCATCGATTTTCCAAAGCATAAAAGTGGTTTGTCCATCCTGAACCAAGGCGTCATTTTTGTAAAGTTGAAAATGAAGAGAATCGACATTTGGTAACTCTTTTTTTGAAACCCATTTGCCAACTACAGCAGCACCGTCAAAACTTTTTGCTTTTTCCCAAGGAAGCCCCTTACTTTTTAAATCGTTTTGTACATCTCTCGCTGTAAAGTCGATTCCTAAACCAATTTCATCATAATATTTATGTGAAAATTTAGGTTGAATATGTTTACCAATACGATTAATTTTAACCAAAACCTCAACTTCATGATGCACATCTGATGAAAATTCAGGAATAAAAAAAGGTTGTCCTTTGAGCAAAACAGAAGTGTCTGGTTTTAAAAATACTACTGGACTTTCCGGACGCTCATTAGCTAATTCGTTAATATGATCTATGTAATTACGTCCAATACAGATTATTTTCATTTAATTTCCGCTATTTAATTTTTGGAGTCTGTGAGCAGTTAGAACTTTTTTGGTATAAAGTGGGAAATCAGCATTGAGTAACCATCCAAAATACCCAGGTTCTTTTTCTAAAATTTCGTCTACAGTTTTCCCTTTGTGTTTTCCAAATGAAAAAGTTGGTTCATCATTTTCATTTAAAACAATGAAGCCTGCTACATCTACAGAACGTTTATAGGAAGAAAATTCACTTAAATAGGCAACTGTTGGCTCTAATTCTTCATAGCGATCAATTTGAGCAAGAAGCACATCACATGTGGCTTCTGTGTCAGCCATAGCTGTATGCGCATTCACAAGCTCTTTCTGACAGTAAAATTTAAGGGCTGCTGTAAGCGTACGTTTTTCCATTTTATGGAAAATTGTCTGGACATCGACTGTTTTATGACGATTTAAATCAAAATCAACTTCTGCACGTAAAAATTCTTCAGCCAAAAGAGGAATATCAAATCGATCAGAATTAAAACCTGCCAAATCACATTCTTTAATGAAATTATGAATTTCACTCGCAAGTTGAGCGAATAGAGGCTTATCAGCTACTTGTTCGTCAGTAATTCCATGTACATCTGATGCTTGTTTTGGAATTGGAATACCTGGATTAACAAGCCACGTTTTTCCTTCTTTGTTTCCGTTTGGAAGTAATTTTAGAATTGCAATTTCAACAATTCGATCTTTCACCACATTTATACCTGTAGTTTCCAAATCAAAAAAACAAAGTGGTCGGTGTAGTTGTAATCCCATATATTATTTTTAAAAACTTATGTTCATGTCCCATTGCTCAAGGTAATCTGCAACTGCTTTGGCAAATTGACCTCCCATTGCACCGTTTATTAAACGATGGTCATAGCTGTGAGATAAAATTATCTTTCTGCGAATACCCACAAAATCTCCATTTGAAGTTTCAATTACCGCAGGCATTTTTCGTATCACACCTAAAGCTAAAATTCCAACTTGAGGTTGATTAATTATTGGTGTTCCGGTTATTGAGCCAAAATTCCCAATATTTGTAAAGGTATATGTTCCTCCCTTTATTTCGTCTGGCAAAAGCTTATTCAATCTTGCTCGATTTGATAAATCATTTACTGCTTTGGCTAAACCTGTTAAGTTAAGGTGGTCTGCATTTTTAATTACTGGAACAATTAAATTCCCATCTCCAAGTGCTGTTGCCATTCCAATATTTATATTTCGCTTTTGAATTATTTTATCACCGTCTAAGGAGCTATTTAGAAGTGGAAATTTTTTTAATGCATGGATTATTGCAGAAATAAATATTGGTGTAAACGTAAATTTTTCTCCTTCACGTTCTTGGAATTTATTCTTCACTTTTTCTCGCCAGTCCCAAAGGTTTGTAACATCAGCTTCCACAAAAGATTGAACATGAACAGAGGTATTTTTACTCTCTGTCATGTGAGTCGAAATCATTTTTCCCATTCGACTCATCTCAATAATTTGATCTTCTCCGGAATACACTTGAGGAGAAACTGGTTTTTGAACACTTACCTTTGGTGATGATTTGCGGTTTTCCAAATAGGCAAGGATATCCTTTTTCGTTACTCTACTGTATTCGCCAGAACCTTTGATTTGTTCCAACTCTTTCATAGAAACTCCCTCTGCCTTTGCAATATTTTTCACTAAAGGTGAAAAATAACTTGTAGTTTCAGTGTTGGAATCCGTTGATTGTACACGCCCGTTTGTTTGAACTGGTGCTTTAACAAATTCTATTACTTCACTTGGAATCTCATCTTTCTCAATAACAGCTTCCTCAACTTTAGGAACAGAAACGACTGATTCCTTACTATCCCCAACTTGGTTAGACTCAATTACAGCAATCACTTCTCCAACTTGGATTACATCATTGACTTCAAATCGTTTTTCAAGTAATGTCCCATTAAATTCAGAAGGTACGTCAGAGTCAACTTTATCCGTTGAAACCTCAATAACAGAATCATCAATTTTAATTTCATCCCCAATTTCTTTGAGCCAAGAAGTTAGGGTAGCTTCGGTAACACTCTCTCCCATTGAGGGAAGTTTGAGTAAATATTTTCCCATGTTTTTTCTTCGTTTGATAAGGGACTACAAAGGTATCAAAATTATGAGAGAAACTCCGTTTATTGAGAAAGAGAGTCCTCGTAAGGAATTCGCTTAAGTATACTTCGCCCTAAGGTAACTTCATCAGCGTATTCCAATTCATCTCCAATTGGTATTCCTCTTGCTATTGTTGAAATCTTTAGTTCAAAGGGAGAAAGTTGTTTGTTGATATAAAAGTTAGTTGTATCTCCTTCCATAGTTGCGCTAAGAGCAAAAATAACTTCTCCTATTCCTCCACTCTTAATTTTTTCTACTAAGGAAGAAATTGTCAAATCTTGAGGGCCAATTCCATCAATTGGGGATATTATTCCATTCAAGACATGGTATTTTCCTTGAAACTGCCCCGTATTTTCGATTGCCATTACATCGCGAATATCCTCTACCACACACAACTGACTACTATCTCGTTTTGGATTTGCGCATATTTCACACAAAGGAACGTCGGAGAGGTTATGACATTGAGTACAAAAAACAATTCCCGTCCGGAAATCTTCTAGTGCTTTGGTCATTGATAAGGTTTGATCTTCTGGTTGTTTGAGAAGGTGTAAAACCATACGTAAGGCGGTGCGTTTTCCTATTCCAGGTAGTTGTGCCATTTCATTGACAGCTTGCTCCAATCTTTTTGATGAAAAATCCATTGGATGTAAAATTACAAAAATTAACTATTGTGATTAGTTTTTATACCTTTACTCTAATTATGATTACACCCCTATTTATTCTGACGGTTATCTTGATTTATTTTGCTGTATTGTTTGGAGTTTCGTACTTCACAGGCAAAGAAGATTCCAATGCAACTTTTTTTACAGCAAATAGAAATTCTCCATGGTATCTAGTCGCTTTTGGGATGGTTGGCGCATCTCTTTCAGGAGTTACCTACATTTCTGTTCCGGGTTGGGTTGAAGCTTCTCAATTTTCATATTTTCAAGTTGTTTTGGGATATATGTTTGGTTATTTTGTTGTCGCATATGTATTACTCCCTGTGTACTATAACAATAGAGTTACCTCAATTTATGAATATCTAGAAACACGTCTTGGAAGTCAAAGTCACAAGGCTGGAGCATTTTTCTTTTTTGTTTCTCGTGTCTTAGGAGCAGCTTTTCGTCTTTTCTTAGTAGCTATAGTTTTACAACAATTTATTTTTGATGCGTGGAATATACCTTTTGAGGTTACAGTTACACTATCGATTCTTTTGATATGGGTTTACACCAAACGCGGGGGGATTAAAACAATTGTTTGGACTGACACCTTGCAAACAACCCTTATGATTCTTGCGGTGATATTATCTATTTTTTATATCAATCAAGCTCTTGGGTGGAACATCTCTGATTTTTTTGGTTCATCTGAGTTGAAACAATATAGTGATGTGTTTGTCACGGATTCGTTTTTATCAAGAAACCATCTGGTAAAATCATTTATAGGTGGTGCATTTATTACAATCTGTATGACAGGGTTAGATCAGGATATGATGCAAAAAAACTTAAGTTGCCGGACACTCAAAGATGCACAAAAAAATATGGTGGTTTTTAGTTTTGTTTTGGTTATTGTAACCGCTATGTTTATGTATTTAGGTGCTCTTTTATTTATTTTCGCAAAAAAAGAAGGTATTGAAATTCCATTGTTAGACGGAACACCAAAAACAGATCTACTTTTCCCTGAAATTGCTTTAAACAGTTCGCTTGGAATTGGTGTTGCAATAACATTTATCCTCGGCTTAATTGCTGCTGCCTATAGTAGTGCAGATAGTGCGTTAACATCGCTTACAACTTCTTTTTGTGTAGACTTTCTAGCCATCGAAAAACGACCTAAAAAAACACAAGAAAAACTTCGCAAAAATACACATATCGGTATGAGTGTTTTACTAGTAATTACAGTGATTATTTATAAGCATGTGCTTGATCGAAATGTAATTGACAGCCTTCTTACAGTGGCTGGATATACCTATGGACCATTGCTTGGACTTTTTAGCTTTAGTATTTTCACAAATTACAAAATCAAAGATCAATATGTGTGGTATGTAGTATTTGCATCCGTTGTTCTAACCAGCATTATTGGAACTCTAGACTCAACGCTGATTGGAGGGTATCAAATTGGATATGAATTACTCCCTCTCAACGGACTATTTACGTTTGTTGGATTAATATTGATTCGTAGCAAGAAGAACTAACGTACACGCACGCTCTGCTTCAATTCCTTTCTCCCTTAATTGTTGTTCAAAAAATGCATTCTCTGTCCCTGGATTAAAAATAACTCGACGAGGATTGAGTGAAATAATCTGCTCGTAATAAGCCTCTTGCCTTTGAGGTCCCAAATACAAGGAAACAGTATCAATTTTTTGGGTCAAATCTAAGGCAGTATCAATGGGCTCTCCATGAACTACTCCCTTGCGAAAACCAACAGCAGAAATAGAATACTGTTTTTCTTTTAATTTTTCAATAGCCTTGAATGAATATCGATCTGGATTGGTGGATGCACCAAGAACAAGTGTTTTCATTTTACCACACCATTAAGGTACTTCCCCAAGTGAATCCACTTCCAAAAGCAGCAAGAACAACTTTATCCCCTTCCTTTACTTTACCCTCTTCCCAGGCTTCAGTCAATGCGATTGGAATTGAGGCTGCAGTGGTGTTCCCGTAACGCATGATATTATTATATACTTGATCATTAGAAAGTCCAAATTTCTTTTGAATAAATTGAGAAATACGAAGATTTGCTTGGTGAGGAACAAACATATCTATATCCTCTGCTTTCCAATTATTTTTAGTCAAACCCTCATTGATTACCTCAGAAAAACGAACAACAGCATGTTTAAAAACCACTTGACCATTCATGTATGGGTAATATGATTCATCTAAAGGGTCATTTGCATCAATGATTTCAGGTACCCAACGCATCGTGCTCGGACCAATAAGAGACAATTCCTCAGCATGTTTCCCTTCTGAATACAAATGAGATGAAAGAATCCCTTTTGAGTGATCTTCTTCACGAGTTAAAATCGCTGCTCCAGCACCATCTCCAAAAATCACAGATACACCACGACCTCTTGTGGTCATATCCAATCCACCGGAATGATTTTCTGCTCCAACAACCAAAATATTTTTATACATTCCTGATTTGATAAATTGATCAGCGGTAGAAAGTGCATAAATAAATCCCGAACATTGCATTCGAATATCCATTGCTGGGCATGCAGGTATGCCTAATAATTCTTGTAATAAAACACCAGAACCTGGAAAATAATAGTCTGGACTTAGGGTTGCAAAAAGAATCATGTCAAGTTGGTCAGCTTCTAAACCAGCTCGTTCCAAAGCTACTTTTGATGCTTTTAAAGCCATCGTTGAAGGTGAATCATCACTTCCTTTAACTATGTGTCTTCTTTCATGTATACCTGTTCGCTCGACAATCCACTCATTGGATGTATCCATCATTTTCGCTAAGTCATCATTAGTGACTACATTTTCTGGCAGGTATTTACCCATGCCTATAATACGAGAATTGAACATTGAGTCTTGTTTTTTTATAAAGATAACCAAAAATTAAATCTATCCTAAACCATGGAAAATATGAGATCAAATTAGCCCCGTGTCAATTTGTCATAAAAAGGGTGTTTGGAATCATCTT
>JAUROD010000058.1 GCA_030835845.1 Flavobacteriaceae bacterium | reverse complement strand
TAGTGTCATTGGTGTTCGCCCAGCAGTTGTTTATTTTTATCCAAAAAATCAAACCCCTGGATGTACTTCTGAAGCCTGTAGCTTTCGCGATAATTACGAAGATTTTAAAGACTTAGGTGCTGAGGTAATCGGAATTAGTTCAGACTCGGTAAGTAGTCATGAACGTTTTATGAAAAGAAATAGCTTACCCTTTATTCTTTTGTCGGATTCGAAAAAAGAAATTCAACGTTTGTTTAAGCTTCCAAAACTCCTTTTTGGATTATATACCAAACGCATCACCTTTGTTGTTGACGCGACGGGTAAAGTAGCTTATGTACACGATAGCATGCGTCCTTCAGGACATATATCCAATGCGCTTAAAATATTACAATCAAAGTCCAAAGGACACACAGAATAATTCACTAATTTTGACTAAATAAATTATTATGCCAAGTAGAAAACTCCTCAAAAAAGAAATCAATGACACACTAGGCGCATTGATTGAAGATGTATATTTAAAAGAATTGACACGTCCAAAGCTGGATTTAAAGAAAAGTGAAAAACTCATCGATGAGGCAATCGCTTTATTTGATGATTTAATTCAGCAAATGCATACACCAGCCGATGGAAATTCAAAAAAGCATTTCGCATCAATACGCGAATCACTGAAAAAAAATTCAGCAGCAATTTCGGAAAAAATAGAAAAACTTTAAGCTAGCGTACTAAACTGTCCAATTGATGTTTGAACTCCACTCCATACTTGGACATTTTTACCTCTGAACTAAGTGTACTGTATAGGCTATCCAAAAAGACAGTCCCAGCATTACTCAATTCATATGCACCTAAATAGGCAGCAATTTCTTTGTCTGCGTTATTCATGGCATAATTGATTGTGTACAAGTATTTACGACGAAGCATCGTACTGCTTTTTTCATCAAAAACTTGTTGTCTGTTGTTTGCAGCAAAATCACCTTCTTGCTCAAGATAGTCTTCAAGTAGGTCTAGGTTTTGATTGTTGAATTTTTTTATCACTGACTGGTATTCAGTCCATAAATCGTGATTTTTAGATCCTTCTATTTTTGCGCTACTTGAAAATGTGTTTAATAATGTATTTATTTTTATTTCACCGCGATCACCAAAAAATAAGATTTTTTCAGTCAGACTGTCTTGATCACTTTTATTAAGTGCTAAAAAATAAAACTCAGGACTTTCTAGATTATCTCCTAATGTAAATTCAGAATTTCCATTCACTTGAAGTGAATCCACAGTAACAAGTAAAGTATCTTGTAATTTTTGAAGGTATAGGGTGCCTTTTCTAAGACCTTCAATCGATCCGGAGACATTCATTGTTTTGGAGCTAGGACTAGAACAAAAGGTAACGAGTAGTCCAAGTAAAATGACAACGCTTTTTTTCATATTTAAACGACTTATATGTTTAACCAGTAAGTAAGTTTGAATGTCAAACTTCTTACTTTGGGTACAAAAGTAGTCGTTGCGTAGTAATTATCATTATAAACAATGTAAAAATCTGATAGAGGGGCAAATCTCCATTGAATTCTTGAATTTATCCCTAGATTTTCTGATTGTGAGCTATATTGGATAAAGGTGTTCCAGAAGAATTTTTTAGAAAGAGTTAGATCGAACTTAGGCCCAATAAGCCAAAGTTTACCTGATGTATATGGAGCAGGTAGTACAATATTGTCATAATTTATTCTAAGACTTCCTTTGAATCTTGGTTGTAGTCTCACCCCAATCTGCGATTGTATGGAAAATTTAGATCCATTATAAAATTCACCAAAGGAGGTTTCAAATTGGTAATTTAAAGCACCACTAAAATTCGAGTTATAACTGAATTGTAAGTTGTTGTAATAATAGGATTCATCTGCTGGTAAACCCACAGCAGTATCACTTCCCAAAGGATTAAAATCAGAGGTTAAATAGGTAAATCTTCTGTTGTATTCAAACCTAAACTGAGATTGATTCATAAATGAAATTTCACCTCGTGTACTTAAACTTCGGTCTGTGACTAGATTGTCAAGAGTTGGCTTGTCGATGTAATAGACAAATTGACTGAGCTGTAGGGATTGGAAAATTTTAGAGTCAAACCAAAAACGGTATCCATAACGCAAAAAATGACGTTCAATTCCACTTCTTTGAAGAAACCCTAAGTCAGTTTGGTAATTATCTCCAATTAGACTACCTGAGTAGCTTGCATTGTGTTTTCTTGTATTATATTCCAAACGAAGACCAGCAGAATAAGCGTCTTCTGATTTTGTAGGTAAAAAAGATTGATGGATATAACTTCTACCAGTCCATTTATTTTCTTTTGATGCAAGTACATAATCTAAACCTACCACCCTGTTAAACTCCTCTTGGTCAGTAGTGAAATTATTTTCACCAGTTTGTTGTCTATTAATAAAGACAAATCCCAAGTAAGATCGACTAAACATTTTTTGTTGTAAACTAAGCACCGTATTGTTGTTCGCTGCAATTCCATTTGTTCGATCTTCTTCCGTTTGCATATTTAGGAAACCAAGTCGAAGATTTTGATTGACTTTTCCACTCAAACGAGCACCAGCAATGATTTTATTCTCAATTGTATTTCCATCTCGGTCTTTAGCAACACCAATTCGTCTTGAAAAAAAAGCCTGAGAGGAACGTTGATCTCCAAAGTTATCAAAGAGATCTTTGTTTTGAATAAAGAATTGTCTTTTCTCAGGTAAACGAACTTCAAAACGTGTGAGGTTAATGATTTGATCATCTACTTCAACTTGAGAAAAATCCGGGTTTAATGTAAGGTCAAGTACCATCCCGTTTCCAATACTTACCTTAGCGTCCCCTCCAAAAGAAAGTGAGGCGCTTGTTTGATCTTGATCAAAATCTTTAGAAACTATACCACTTGAATATGGAATTAGAGCAATAGGTGCTTTTGATTTCCCCAAAGGTTTTTCAAATTGAACAGATTTCATGTAAGCAAGTCCCGCAATAATTTGATTTCTTGGAATATTTGTCCACGTTGAGCGTATATTTTGCTTTGTTTCAGTACGGTATATATTTATTCTCCAGTCTGTTGAATTTTCAGCATATCTGATACTAGATAACGGAATACGCATTTCAGTAGAATAACCTCCGTCAAATTTTTTAACTTCTACATCCCATTTTGTGTCCCACGATAAGTTAAAATCTCTTGGGAAATTATTTCCACCATTTGATATAAGGGCTTCGCGCTTTACGCCTTCTGCATTTGTACCAAATAAAAATGCATTTGTTCCGTCGTTAAACGTATCAAGTACAAGAGTAACAGAATCATTGTCTCGAGAACTGAAATCACGTCGAAGTGAGGGAGTAATAAATTCATCATAATCTGCTTCTGCGATGATTAAAACATAAAGATAGGTGTCGTCAAACAAAAATTTTACTCGTGTTTGCTGAACAGCTTTGATTGTGTCAGATGGAAAAAATTCCCAAAATGAACTTTCATTTTCAGTTTCAGACCATGCTTCATCAGACGGATCACCGTCGATTTTTATTGGTAATTCAGTGTGTTTTATAATCACCTGCTGACAAAAAGCAAGTTGAGACAAAAGAACAGTAAATATGAGTAATTTTTTAATAACTGTATTTTTAAATAAGTTTCTTTCTATACCCTTAATGAGTCTTCAAAATTAGTTGGTTGTTACAGTTTAAAAGAAGATTTGAATAAAGAATGTATTTTTCAGTAAAAAAAACTAAACTAAAAGTCTGAATGTCAAGTTTATACGCTCTTTAGTTAATTGCTTTGTTTTTGCAATTTGGTGGAGCCAAAAATGTTGCATTTCACCTTCCATAATAAGCAAACTTCCATGGGCAAGTTTTAACTTATAACGCTGCTCTTTTTCAGTCTTATGTTTGAGGTGAAAAAAACGTTCTTCCCCAAGACTTATTGACGCAATTTTTGGGTTTTTTCCCAATTCTTTTTCATTGTCAGCGTGCCATCCATTACTATCTTTCCCATCGCGATAAAGATTCAATAAAACAGCATTGAATGAATACTCCCCAATAGATTTTAATTGTTGGATTAGGGCATTTAACTCAGGGGTCATTTTATGCGGATACATAGTCAGGTTAGAATAGCTGTAAGGTTTGTCTTGATGTGCATAAAGCGATGTGAGACGCGGTTGATCATAGATTTTACCAAACACCGTAATCTTGTCCTTTTGCCAAGGAGTATTCTTTCTGAGCGATTTAAAAAGTTCGTCTGCTTTTTCTGTCGAGAGAAAATTGGGATAATAGGTAAGTTTCCCGTTGGGAATCTCGGGTTCAAAAATATCGTTCTTGTCAGGAAAAAGAATCTGCATACAATATACTTACCAAGAATTGAGTTTATTGCACAACCGAAAGCATTGTCTTACAGAATATGAAAGAAGACCAATATTAATGTAATGATATAAACAAGCAGTTCAAACATGGGTTACATTTTGTTGATACAAATATACTTTAATTATCAAAAACGTTAAACAAAACAAAAGTTAAAAAAAACGAATTTTATTTAATTAATTCCACAGAACGTTGAATAAACTGAGTCAATTCCTCCCCTTTGAGTAAATTTTGTGACAATCTAGCCAAGTCGAGGGTTTGCTCAATTAGTCTTGAACGTTTCTTCTGTGTCTTTGTGTTTAAAATTTGTTCAACAAGAGGATGGTTTGTATTTACAACCAAGTTATACATTTCTGGAAATTGACCAAACATTCCTCCATTCCCTCCAGCTTGCTGCATTTCTTTCATTCTTCGCATAAATTCTGGCTGGGTAAGAACAAAAGGTAATTGAGAACTACTTAATGCTTCTAATTTGATGGTGTATTTTTCTACAGGGATAATTTCTTCAAGAATTGGTTTTAGTTTTTCCTTATCCTCGTCAGATAATTTAGAAACTGTTGCTTCATCTTTTTGAATAAGGTTTTCAATAGCATCTCCATCTACTCTTGCGAATGTCAAATTTTCGTTTGAGCTTTCCAGTTTTTGAATTAAATGAGAAACAATAGGGGAATCAAGTAAAAGTACAATGTATCCTTTTTCTTTTGCTGCCTCAATATAACTGTGTTGTTCTTCTACATTTGAGGAATACAATAATACCAACTTATCTTCCTTATCAGTTTGTAGCGCTTTAGTTTCTTCTTTAAGTTCTTCTAAAGTATAATATTTACCTTCTACGCTAGGGTAGAGTGCAAATTTATCTGCTTTTTCAAAAAACTTTTCTTCAGATAACATTCCATATTCAATAACGACCTTAATATCATTCCATTTGGATTCAAATGCTTCTCTATCTTTTTTAAATGTGCTACTTAGTTTATCCCCAACTTTTCGGGTAATATAATTGCTTATTTTTTTTACCGCACCATCGGCCTGTAAGTAGCTTCTGGATACGTTAAGAGGAATGTCAGGAGAGTCAATAACTCCACGTAATAAGGTTAAAAATTCAGGAACGATTCCCTCTACATTGTCTGTGACAAATACTTGATTTTGATATAATTGAATCTTATCTTTTTGTATATTCAAGTCGTTGTTCAATTTAGGGAAATACAAGATTCCTGTTAAGTTGAAAGGATAATCAACATTGAGGTGAATATTGAACAAAGGTTCTTCAAATTGCATTGGATACAATTCACGATAAAATGAGTTGTAGTCTTCGTCTTTAAGATCACTAGGCTGTTTTGTCCAGGCAGGACTTGGGTTGTTGATGATATTGTCAACAGTAATTTTTTCTGCCGTTGCATCCTCAGGTGCATCTTTAGGTAGAGGAAGTGTTTCTTCTTTTGTTCCAAATTTGATTGGAACGGGCATGAATTTGTTGTACTTATTTAACAGCTCTTTTATTCTGTTTTCCTCCAAAAACTCTTTGGAGTCTTTGTCTAGGTGTAATACAATTTCAGTGCCTCGATCTTTTTTGTCATGTGGTTCAAGTGAGTATTCAGGTGAACCATCACATGCCCAATGAGCAGCAGGTTCATCTTTAAATGATTTTGTGAAAATCTCAACTTTTTCAGCCACCATAAAAGCAGAATAAAAACCAAGTCCAAAGTGACCGATTATTCCACTATCTGCAGCAGAGTCTTTATATTTTTCTAAAAACTCTTCAGCACCTGAAAAAGCCACCTGATTGATATATTTTTCAACTTCTTTAGCAGTCATTCCAATACCTTGGTCGATGATGCTAAGTGTTTTCTTTTTTGAATCAACTTTTATTTCAATAATTGGTTCTCCTATTTCACCTGACGCTTCGCCAATATTACTCAAGTGCTTAAGTTTTAGAGTAGCGTCAGTTGCATTTGATATTAATTCACGAAGAAAAATTTCGTGATCACTATACAAGAATTTTTTGATGAGTGGGAAAATGTTTTCAACTGAAACATTGATTTTACCTGAAGCCATATTTTAAGTATATTAATTTTTTGATAAGGTTTATTTCAAAGATGATTCCAAACACCCTT
>JAUROD010000057.1 GCA_030835845.1 Flavobacteriaceae bacterium | reverse complement strand
TTCATATTATTCTAATCAAATAAATTATTCTGATAAGTTCGATAGATTGAGTTATAAAATTGGACTATCTTCTCTTTCAACTAGTGGAATTAGTTCGGTTTCCAATGGCTCAGAAAAAGATCCTTTTTTCCGATACAATATCACTGCCCAACTTGGTTATGAATCATCTAATTTTAAATTTACACTTCAAACTAACAAAGCTCATATTGAAAACCAGTATGATAATATATTTCCAGTAGAAGATGCAGATTTTATAGGATATAGTTTTATCGAATCAATTTCAGCAAACTCAGTATACTCATATGAATACGGGAATTTAACTATGAACGCTGGATATCAAAAAACAAAGCGAGAATATAAGGACAATTACCCTATAGATTACACGGCAGAAAACAGTAATATCGAATTTTTAAATCTCTTGAATCTAGGAAAAAAAATATACTCTGTTCAAGGATTTCTTTTCCAAAAAGCTAGCTACGAGGGTGTACCATTAGTTAATCAAAAGGATTTCTTTGCTAACATCGTTTATCTATCGGACTCTTTTAATATCAATGGAGGCGCCCGACTAAATAATCATCAGATATACGGTTCACACTATACTTATACATTTAATCCCTCTTATTTAATATCAAGAAAAAATTTTAAATTTAAGTTTTTTGGTGGCTTGAGCTCTGCTTTTGTTGCACCTAGCCTTTTTCAGCTATATGATACTTATTCTGGAAACATTAATTTACTTCCTGAAGAAAGTAAGTCAATAGAATTTGGTAGCGAATGGGTAAAGAATGAAGCTTCAACCTCTCTAGTGTTTTTTCAACGCAAGGAAGATCCTAAAATAGTATATGATTTCTCTCTTTTTACCTATGCTAATTCACCTTCAAATGTGGTTTATCAGGGAATTGAATATCAATATGTAAATCAATTATTTGATCATCTCAATTTAAGATTAAATTATACATTTACTGAACTTAAATCAGGGACTCTTGCACGATTACCTAAACACAGTTTAAATGCACAACTATCTAAAACTCTTAACTCATCATCAGTTGTAGATTTAATCTATGCTTACAGAAGCAGGCGTCAAGCGATAGATTTAACAGAATTGAATCCTTATAGTCTTGTTGATATCAGGTATGAAAAAGAGTTTTCACCTAAGTTTAAAACATCAATTTGGGTTAATAACTTATTTGATACAGAATATGTCGAAATTCAAAATTACACTACACTAGGTCGTAATTTTCGTTTAGGTATAAATTATCTATTTTAGTTTTTTACGTTGGTTAATAGATTTTAATGGTAGGTCTACAAACATTTTTTGATTTTTCATTTCATATTTATCTGGTGCAGGATAAAAAATATGATCAGAAACTGTATTGTGTATTTTACTAGTACCTGTGATCATTTCAATTGCCTTTGCTAACAGAGGCTCATTTTGATCGCCAAGGATGCCATAATTTACAATGGACTCTCTTAATTCAACTGTTGGATCAAGACCGTCTGCATAATCTGCGTAATTAAGTTTATTTGCTATTTTCAAAACAATAGGTTGCATTGCGTACTTATGCTCGCTATTTTTAGTTCCGTTATCATCTATGTAATCATATAATGTAATAGATCCTACATTTTTACCTACGGTATTTGTTCCAATCTTAATTACTTCAATGTAAGGGGCTAATCCATTAATTAATAATTCGCTTGCAGAAGCACTTCTATTCGATACAAGGACGTATATTTTGTTTAGTTGCAAACTAGGTAGTGGAACTCCTGAAGTAGTTTGTGAGACAAAATAGTTGTTATTATCAATATTACGTTCCTCAAAATATTCCATCAGTTTAGTATTCCACAACTGTTTAGCAAATATTTCACCATTAAATTGCCCAGTAATTAAACTAGCGAGGTAAGTACAAGTTTGAACAGAACCCCCTGGATTATATCGAAGGTCTAATACAAGATCAGTGATGTTTTGATTTCCTAAATCAGCGAAGGTGTCAATTAACAATTGATTAAAGTCATACTCATTTGTTCCATCACCATCTGTATCAACAGTAGATAAAAATCGGTTATACATTACATATCCTATCCGTTTGTCACCAATATCGATTATTTGATTTTTGTGAACAGGTATTTCTTGAAAATCAATTTCTTTTGTTAATTCCTTAGTTATTCCCCTTGATGTGATTATGTTCGAATTAGGGTCAAAATTGACCAATTCAATTGAGTATTCTAGATCGTCACCATAAAGTAAACTATAATAATTACTAATGTTGAGTTCTTGGTTGTTGACAATATTAAATAAATCGCCCCTGACTACTCCTTGTTCAGCAGCACTTGAGTTAGGTAATACGTATGTAACAACGGCAATAAGTCCATCAGAATCGCTCGCTCTTCTATAAACAATAAACTTCATGCCATTCGAAGCAGAAATACCAGAGAGTTGATTTTCAAGAACCTCGTAGTCTGACTCAATCCAGCTAAATCGATCATCAGGATGTTTTAGACTTTCAAAGAAAGTTTCATTGTCTGGTGTTGTGTTTAAGTAATTGACATAATCGTCATCATTATCAAATTTAGAGTCTGATAAGTCATTGACTTCTTCTTGCCAATAATAATATTGATTTAAGCCCTTCCAAATAAAATCATTAATAACTGTGCTTAAAGTAACTGTTGGAGTTGTAGGGGTTGGTGTCGTTGTTTCAGGAGTAGTTGTTGTAATGTCAACTAGCTCATCAACATTATCTTCTTTACCACAAGAAGTAACAATTAGTAGGAGAGAAAGCGTGAACATGGTATATATTTTCTTCATTTTTTTAATTTAAAAGGGTTATTGCAAAATAATAAGTATTTATTAAAAAATAATAAGTATTTAAATTATTTTATTTATTGTAAATTATATTATGCCAAACCATCTATTGTTCGTACTCCTATTTATTACTCAATTTTTACACTCTCAAACCATTTTCGAGAAGTATCAAAATAATAAGGATGTTACACAGATTAGCATTAGTCCCCAGATGTTTAATTTGATTAGTAAATTTAAAATATCTGCATCTGATTCTAATTCAAAAGAACTTATTCAAATGATACAAAGTCTTACGCTTTTTCGCGTAATGACAACCAAAGAAAAAAACATTGCTACTGACATGGAGACTTGGATGCAAAATGAATTCCAAAAAAAACTTTAGAACCATTGTTAAGTATTAAAGAAAATAATGTTGAAGTAGAATTTGGAGCAATATATGCTGATAATGAATTGACTTTGAATAGGCTAGTAATGTATGTTAGAGGGTTACAAAATTACATTGATGACACGAATAATATTAGGTATGCTGCTGAGCCTAAATTGGATTTTATTCTTTTTGAGATTAAAGGAAAAATAGATTTAAATCAAATAGCCAATCTCAGCAATCTTCTGGAAATACCGGGTGGAGAGTTTCTTGATTCTTTTTAAAAGCTTTAGATACCAGTATAGTTAAAAGGTGTAATCGTTTTAAGTTCTGCTTTAATTTTGCTGTCTATTTCCAAATTTTCAATGAATGAATGTATGGATTCTTGTGTAATGGACTCATTAGTTCGTGTAAGTTCCTTAAGGGCTTCGTATGGGTTTGGAAATCCTTCGCGTCGTAAAATAGTTTGAATTGCTTCAGCTACAACAGACCAGTTTTTATTCAGGTCATTGTTTATTGCTTCTTTATTAAGTAGTAATTTACCGAGTCCCTTAAGGGTAGAGCTAAATCCAATTAGTGTGTGCCCAAATGGAGTACCAATATTTCGTAAAACAGTACTATCAGTTAAATCCCTTTGAAGCCTAGATATAGGAAGTTTTTCAGCTAAATAACCTAGAATGGCATTAGCGATTCCAAGATTCCCCTCCGAATTTTCAAAATCAATAGGATTTACTTTATGTGGCATGGCTGAGGAACCAATTTCACCATCTTTTATTTTTTGTTTGAAATAATCCATTGAGATGTAAGTCCATAAATCTCGGTTGAGGTCAATCAATATTGTGTTAATCCTCCTCATCGCATCGCATAGTGCAGCGAGAAAATCATAATGTTCAATTTGAGTTGTAGGGAAAGAGTGTTTCAATCCAAGTTTGTTCTCCACAAAATGTGATCCGAATGCTTTCCAATTTTCTTTTGGATAAGCAACATGGTGAGCATTGAAATTCCCAGTAGCTCCTCCAAATTTTGCAGCATGAGGCAAAGAGAGGAGTTGTGATTTTTGTTCTTCTATTCGTTTGATAAAAACTTCAAATTCTTTTCCTAATCGAGTAGGAGAGGCAGGCTGACCGTGGGTTCTTGCCAGCATGGCAACTTCACCAAATTCAACTGCTAAATGTTGAAGTTGTAGGATTAGTTCTTGTAAACTGGGAAGGTAAACTTCTTCAACAGCTTCTTTAATTGAGAGAGGTATAGAAGTATTATTTATGTCTTGTGAGGTAAGTCCAAAATGAATAAATTCTTTATAATCTTGAATTTCAAGACGATCAAATTCTTTCTTTATAAAATACTCAACAGCTTTTACATCATGATTTGTAGTCTTTTCAATTTCTTTGATTTCTCTAGCATCCTCTTCAGTAAAATGAAGGTAAATGCTTCTGAGATCATCAAATAGGGAGTGATTAAAGTCAGTTAATTGAGGTAGAGGATGTTCACACAATGCAATAAAATACTCAATTTCAACTCGAACACGATATTTAATTAGTGCCTCTTCAGAAAAATAAGAGGCAAGTGTTTTCGTTTTTCCACGATAACGTCCATCAATAGGAGAAATTGCGTTTAATGAGTTGAGTTTCATAGCTTATTTAAAGTGCAAAGATAAGGCTTATTGAGTAATTTGGTTGTGAATTTTATGAGATTTGTCTTACCAATGCATGAAAACTTGCCCCTCTTTCAGACAATGTTTTTTCAATATAAGCATCTATTTCATCGGCAATCCATTCTTCATGATTTCTGAAAAACTGGATTGTTTTAAGTGCAAAACCAATTGTAGCAATTTTTCCTGCTACATGCCAGTTTCAGAAGTACATCAAATTCGGATGGTTTAGATTGAATATATTGGGAAACTTTCTCTCTATCTACTATACTTGCCTTAAGAGGGCGAAGAAAGTCACTAAGTGATGACATGTGTTAAAGTTGTAAAATCTTGTATTCCTCGTAACAGCCACTTATGGCTTCAAGTATTTGAAGGTCATTTGCTTCTTTTATGAAGGTATTTGAATAATTGCAATTTCTTAATATCTCTTCAATATTCACTCGTTCTACTCCTAACAATTGAACTAATACTTCACGGTCAAATTTAATAGCTAGTAAACTTTTGATGGCATCATCTTCTCTCATTTGCTTGAGTTTACTCATTTGCTTTGGATTTTTACCAAACAAATTATAAAGAAAGTCGGCAGGGTTAAAAAGAGCTCCAATGGCTTTTGAAATAGAGGATCGGTTTCTATTTCCAGCTTCATATCCAGATTGGGGTAATCCAGGAATATTGTACCTATTTGCAGGATTTAGCGGTACTTTCTGAACATCAATATCCAAATAACCAGTTAATTGATACGGTCGCACAATAACCTCTTCTAGGGCAAATGAAAGACCTGTCATTCTAAAAATGGGAATACCCAAGGTGATCATATCATTACCAACGGTCACTTTCAAGGGTTTGAAGCCTAAATATGAAAAATAAAGTGTATCCTTTGTTTTGACTTCAATTTCGAAATCTCCGTTGGAATCAGTTATTGCTCCTTTTACACTACTCAAGTTGAGTACATGAACATTTGACATATATTCATCAGTGATATCGTCCTTAACTTTTCCTTTTAAAATAGCTACTTGGTCTTGAGCTGACAAGAAACTTGATAAAAGAACTATAAATGACAAAAAAAGATAATGGATGCGCATAAAACAAATGTAAAAAGAAAATAGATTTAAAGCTGTTTTAGGCGAAAATAAACATTTCTTTAACTTCGTTTACGACGACCAAAACCAGATGGTTTACTGCCTGATGAATTACCTTTCTTTTTATTTTTTGGAAAGTCGTTCCAGTTTTTAGTATTTCCTTTACGGTCATTTCTCTTTCCACCACCGCTAAACTTTCCGCGTTTTCCTTTACCACCACCTCCTCCACGAGGTCCTTTTTCAGAAACTTCTACATTAATTGAACGGCCATCAAGGCTAAAATCATTAAAAGTTTCAAGAACTTTTTCTCTATGTTCGTTGGGTGTGTTAAAAAAGGCAAAACTATCCATTACATCTACGTGGAAAATATCGTCTTGATCCAGATTAAGTGTCCCTTTTAAGAAGTCTTTAAGGTTCATCCAGTTGTAGTCGTCTCGTTCACCAATATTTATAAAAAAGCGTGTACTATCTTTTTTATTGTGCTTGACCTTGCCACCGCCTTCACGTGGCTCTCCAGATGGAGTGTTTAAGTCCTTGGTCTTCTTATAATAATTGTGGAAACGAGCAAACTCGACAGATACTAATCGTTGAATTAACTCTTCTTTAGATAAATCACTTAAAACCTCCTCTACTTTCGGAAGATAAGCTTCAATTTCACTATTAACTTCGGTTTGGTAAATTTTTTGAGCTAAATGATACAATTGCCTTTCGCAAATTTCCATTCCTGATGGAATCGATTTTGATTCAATTTTAGCCTGTATAATTTTTTCAATTGAGCGGATTTTACGTGACTCACTTTGTGTAACTATAATCATAGATACACCCGTATTTCCAGCTCTACCAGTTCTTCCACTTCTGTGAGTATACGTTTCAATCTCATCAGGAAGCTGGTAATTTATCACGTGAGTAATGTTATCCACGTCAATTCCTCTTGCAGCTACATCAGTAGCAACTAGCATTTGGATTTGCTTTGTTCTAAATGAGCGCATCACCATATCACGTTGATTTTGACTTAAATCCCCGTGTAAAGCTCCTGCATTGTAACCATCCTCAATTAATTTTTCAGCTACACGTTGCGTGTCTCTCTTTGTTCGACAAAAAACTACTGAAAATATATCAGGATGTGCATCTGCAAGTCGCTTTAGAGCTGGATAACGATCTCTTCCACTTACCATGTAGTATTCATGAGATACATTTTTGGTACCAGCATTTTTTGAACCTACCGTTATTTCTTCAGGTTGGTACATGAATTTTTTTGCAATTACAGAAACCTCTTTAGGCATGGTTGCTGAAAATAACCATGTACTTTTATCGTTTGGAGTATGAGATAGTATAGAAGTGATGTCCTCAAAAAATCCCATATTAAGCATTTCATCAGCTTCATCCAATACGCAATATTCAACACGAGACAAATCAATCATTCCTCGTCTAATCATGTCTTGCATTCGTCCTGGAGTTGCAACTAAAATCTGAGCTCCTTTTTTTACGTTCTTTGCTTGATCGGTTATACTTGCTCCACCATAAATAGCAACAACATTAATACCTTTTATGTATTTGGAGTAATTTTTTAATTCCTGTGTGATTTGCAAACAGAGTTCACGTGTCGGAGAAAGTATTAATCCTTGAGTTGTACGACTAGTAGCGTCTATTTTTTGTAGCATTGGAAAACCAAATGCAGCTGTCTTACCTGTGCCAGTTTGAGCTAAAGAAACTACGTCTGTTTCTTTTTCTAACAGTAAAGGAATTGTTTTTTCTTGAACTTCAGAGGGAGTCTCAAAGCCCATGTCTTCAATGGCTTTTAATAAAGCCTCGTTCAGACCGAGGGAGTCAAATGTTATCATTGCTGCAAAGGTACGTTAGATTAATCGATTTATAACTTTTATTGCGTTTATTCTCAGAAAGCTATGATTTTTTAAATTTTCAAAGAGGATAATATTTTTAAGAACTTTTCAGTTGCAATAGCACGATGACTGATTTTATTTTTAATATCTTCACCTAATTCAGCAAATGTTGAGACGTATCCCTCTGGTATAAAAATAGGATCATAACCGAAACCTTTTAATCCTCTTTTTTCAAAAACAATTTCTCCACGCACCACTCCTTCTGTCTTCCATTCTCGACCATTTATATGCGCTGAGATAACTGTCCTAAATTGAGCTTTTGAATTAGTTTCACCTTCAAGCTTATTCCAAACTTTATTGATGTTTGCCTCATTGTCTTTTTGATCACCTGCATATCTAGCTGAATATACTCCCGGCTCTCCATTTAATACATCAATTTCGAGTCCCGAATCATCCGCAAAACAGTTGTATCCGTATGTTTTTATTACATAATCAGATTTAATTTTTGCGTTTTCTTCTAATGTAACTCCCGTTTCAGGAATTTCTTCATCACATCCAATGTCAAATAAACTTAATACTTGTATATGAGGAGGGAGAAGTTTTCTGACTTCATCAATTTTATGGGTATTGTGAGTAGCAAAAACTAATTTCATTAGCGATGATGATAAGGTTCATTTTTAAGTATGGTATAAGCCCTATATAGTTGTTCAACAAAAAACAGACGGACCATTTGATGAGAAAAAGTGAGTAAGGATAGGCTTATTTTTTGATGCGCTAGGTGGTATATTTCATCTGAAAAACCATAGGGACCTCCTACAACAAAAACGATTCGTTTTCTTCCAGCAATTTGTTGCTTGTTAATCCATTCAGAAAAATTAATGGAAGTAAATTGCTTTCCACCTTCGTCAAGTAAGACGATAAAATCACCAGTTTTGAATTGCTTTTGAAGAAATTTACCTTCTTTTTCTTTTTGCTCAAGTTCACTTATGGATTTTGTTTTTTTTAGATCTTCAATAACTTGAATCGAAAATTTGGTGTAATGAGTAAGACGTTGTTCGTAAGTCTGTATTAATTGTTTTATTTCTCCACGATCAGTTTTTCCAATACAAAGAAGTACACTTTCCATTTTACAAAAATACAAAGCCGAATAGCTAAATCCGTCTGAAATACTTTAATTTTGAAAAAAACAGTAGATGTGAGTGATAAATGGGCAACACTACCTGTCATAAAACAAGTGGTTGATTTTTTAAAACTAATCCGTATTCCAGGACTTAAAGGTTTTTCTATTTATAACCTTCTGGAGCTTTATGTTGTTGGAATAGTTCGCGGAGCATTGACCTCAAGAGCTGGAAGCATATCTTTTAGTTTTTTTATGGCGTTGTTCCCTTTTCTTCTTTTTGTTCTAAATTTAATTCCTTTTGTTCCAATGTTTTTTCAAATTGAGCAATTTGATATCGTACTTCTTGACTTTATTGAAAGTTTACTTCCGTCAGATACTCATGATTTTTTTACAACTATATTTAATGACATCCAATCCAAACCACGCGGGGGATTGTTGTCCTCGGTATTTGTGTTATCAATTTTACTATCTGCCAATGGTATAAATGCCATTTTTTCGAGTTTTGAGGTTTCTTATCACGTCAAAGAATTTAGAAACATTTTCAAACAATACTTTTATTCGCTTGGTGTTAGCATCCTGCTTGCTTTACTTTTGTTAGTAGCTGTAATAGGTTTTATTTACTTTAAAGTTTTGCTTCAAAATGTACTTCCACAGACCATAGATTCTGTCTTGTGGGCTCAATATATTTTCTTCATTCTCCTCGCTTATTTTTCAATATCTATCCTCTATTATTTTGGAACTATTGAGGGAAAGTTGATGCGATTTTTTTCGCCAGGTGCATTGATGACAACGCTATTGTTCATCCTTACCACATATCTTTTTGGAATTTACATTGATCAATTTTCAAATTACAATCAGCTATATGGTTCAATAGGCGCCTTATTAATTTTTATGCTTTACAGCTGGATAAATTCGATTGTCCTACTTTTAGGGTTCGAGTTAAATGCCGTTATTAGTCATTTAAAACAAGAACAAAACTAGCGATATAAGTTGATGCACTATTTTGCCGATGTGATTTTACCGCTTCCGCTTTCCAAAGCATTTACTTACATTCTTTCAGAAGAAGAATATAAGTTTCTTACACCAGGTTTTCGTGTGGGAGTGCCTTTTGGAAAATCCAAAATTTACACGGGAATTATTTTTAAAGTTCATAAAGTAGCGCCACAAACCTATGAACCTAAGCCTATAGAAGTTATTTTTGAGGAATATCCAATTGTAACTCAAAACCAACTTACCTTTTGGGAATGGATGAGTGGTTACTATCTATCTACTATTGGTGAAGTGCTTCGAGCAGCTTTACCTTCTGCCTTTTTACTCGCTAGTGAAACTATTATAACACGTTCTGAGGAAGTTGAAATTGAAGTTGATGAATTGAGTGATGAGGCATTCTTGATTTTAGAAGCTCTAGAAAAAAGAGATTTAAAAATTGAAGATATTCAAGGGATTTTAGATAAAAAAACAGTACTCCCATTGATATACGAATTAGTCGAATTAGGCTATTTAAAAACCCTTCAATCAATTCAGGAAAAATATAAACCAAAACAGGTTCGCTATATTCGATTAAACCCTGAGTTTTTGGAGGAAAAAAAACTTCAATCTTTATTTAAGACACTTTCTAGTGCTCAAAAACAGAGCGAGTGTGTGTTAGGAATATACCAATTAACAATTGAGGAGCCTTGGATTAAGACTGCTAAATTGAAAGAGCTTGTTAGTGCAAACAGTGGAATTATCCGAACTCTTTTAAATAAGAATATCATAGAGGAACAGTTTGTTAGAGAAGATCGTATTTTACTCAAAGAAAATCATCAAATTGAAAAGTTCGAGTTATCGAATGCACAAAATGCCGCCTTTGAGGGTATCAAAAAACACTGGAAAGAAAAGTCAGTTGTTTTACTCGAGGGAGTAACTTCATCAGGAAAAACTCAAGTCTATTTTGAATTAATTGATGAACAATTAAAAGAAAGAAAACAAATCTTATTTCTATTACCTGAGATTTCTTTGACAGCACAAATGGTTCAGCGTCTTCAAAAACGTTTCGGAAATTATGTAACTGTTTTTCATTCAAAATTTTCAATCCATGAGAGGGCTGAGGTTTGGAAAAATATTTTAAAAGGGGATTCCAAAGCTCAAATAATAATAGGTGCTCGTTCCTCTATTTTTTTACCTTTTAATCAATTGGGACTAATTATTGTTGATGAAGAACATGAAACTTCATTTAAACAATTTGATCCTGCCCCACGATATCAGGCACGAGATGCTGCAATTGTACTTGCAAGACAACACAATTGTAAAGTGCTTTTAGGGTCTGCAACTCCTTCTGTTGAAACACGATATAATGTGGAAAGAGACAAATATGGACATGTTCAACTGAAAGAACGATTCGGAGAAGCTCAGCTCCCAGAAATTCAATGTGTTGATTTAAAAGAAGCGCATAAAAAAAAGGAAATGAAAGGGATGTTTTCGCCCAATCTATTTTCGGCTATGGAAAGTGTACTAAATGCAGGTAGGCAAGTTATTCTTTTTCAAAATAGAAGAGGGTACGCGCCAATTCTTGAATGCCATAGTTGTGGTCATATCCCACATTGTACAAATTGCGATGTATCATTAACCTATCATCAATCGAATAATCAATTACGCTGTCACTATTGTGGATATAATATTGCTAAACCACAACAATGTAATGCCTGTTCGAGTCCTTTGATTGAGTTTAAAGGAACAGGAACGCAGCAAATTGAAGAACAAGTTGAGAATTATTTTCCAAATTTTCCTGTTGAACGAATGGATTGGGATTCTACACGAGGTAAGTATGCGTTTGAAACTATTATGGAAAGATTTTCAAATCAAAGTGTAAAAATTTTGGTAGGAACTCAAATGGTTACAAAGGGACTCGATTTTAAACATGTAGGATTAGTCGGAGTAATAAATGCAGACCCGATGCTGTATTTCCCCGATTTTAGGTCCCACGAAAGGGCTTATCAAATGTTAACTCAGGTTGCTGGAAGAGCGGGTAGATCGGCTGAAAAAGGCACTGTAATCATTCAAACATTTTCTCCTCAGCATCCTATATTACAGCAAGTACGAATGGGCAATTATAATGAACTTTTTAACACTCAGTTAAAAGAAAGAAAAGCATTTGATTACCCACCTTATTTTCGATTAGTTCGAATTGTACTTCGCGCTCGAGATTATCATAAGGTGGAAAAGGCTGCTAAGTGGATTACCGATGTATTAATACAATATTTAACACATCCAGTTTTAGGACCAGTAGATCCACCTGTGGCTCGTGTACGAACACAGTATCTAAAACAAATTCTTATCAAGTTTCCTGATGATTCAAAAAGAAATTATTCAAAGGAAATAATTGTAAAAAGCCTTAAAAGTTTTGATGCAATTGGTCAATTTAGAGCTGTAAAAGTAAACGTAGACGTTGATCCCGCCTAAAAATCAAACATTAACTTTCTAAATTCATGCTTCCGAAGACGACTTAGGGGAATTGTATTTTTACCCAAAACAACTTCTTTAAAAGAAAAATTATCAACCTTTTTAATGTTTACAATAAAGGATTTATGTGTTCTGAAAAAAAACTTTTTTGGTAATAACTCTTCAATTTTTTTCATTGAGATTAACACGACAAATTTCCTTTTTTCAGTAACAATCTTTACATAGTCACCCATAGCTTCTACATATTGAATATTTTCATGTTCAATTCTTTCTGTCATAAAATCACAACGAACTTCTATGTAATTAGGTTCTAAAATACTTGCCCTTTTTTGTTGTATATAGTAAGTATTATTGAGACGTGATAAACTACGTTTAAATTGCTTGAGATTAAAAGGCTTTAAAATAAAGTCAAATACTCCAACCTCAAATGCCTTAACAGCATCTTTAGTTCGTCCAGAAAGGATTATTATATTATGTAAATCACATTTTTTTTCAACCCAATTAAACCCAAGTTCACTACTAAAATTGGGATCGATCAAGATAAAATCTACGGTTGTTTTGTCTAGAAAATCTTGTGCGCTGGAAGTAGATTTGAAGTCTCCTAGAAGTTTAGCTTGATTCTCATTTTGTAGTAATTGACGAATTGTTTCTCTTTGGTTTAAGTTTTCGTCAATCAGAATAAAGCTAAGTTTCATTTTTGGGTATTTGCTGTAAAGTTAAAAAAATAAAAATATGCACTAAATGCTTGATGTAAAAAAAGAGTAATAATATTTGGTCTGTGCTTGTATTTCCATTATTTTTGCAGCCTTATTTTAAACTAATAATATGAACCATTACGAAACTGTTTTCATTTTGAATCCCGTTTTATCTGATGATCAGATAAAGGAAGCAGTTAAGAAATTTGAAGGTCTTCTTACTGAGAAGGGTGCCAAATTTGTTAACCAAGAAGACTGGGGGCTTAAGAAATTAGCTTACCCAATCCAAAACAAAAAAAGTGGGTTTTACCACCTTTTTGAGTACACCGTTGAAGGTGAAGCAATCAACCCACTTGAGGTTGAATTTAGACGTGATGAGCGTGTAATGCGATACCTCACCGTTAAACTTGACAAGCATGCAATTGCTTGGGCAGAGAAAAGAGTAAAAAAATTAAAAACTGCTGAAGCCTAAGACATGTCAAAAATAGAAGAACAATCTAAAGGGAGAAAAGAAGGAGAAATCCGTTATTTAACCCCATTAAATATCGATACGAACGACAAAAAAAAATATTGTCGTTTCAAGCGTTCAGGAATTAAATATGTGG
>JAUROD010000056.1 GCA_030835845.1 Flavobacteriaceae bacterium | reverse complement strand
TCTATTCATCTTAAAACTGATAGTGAGTTTTTACATGGATATACTCTTGGGCTATTACAAGCAATGGACATTGTTCCTGAATATTCACATCATGATGTTTATTCCAACCCTCACGGGCCTAAAGACGTCACTGCTATTCAGACTCATTATGAGCAACTTTTCCTAAAAGAAAAAAAGGCAATTACTTACCTACGATTTCAATTTCCAAATGTCAAAGACTGACTCCTCCTTTTTTGAACGTGTATATGAGGTTGTTGCTCAGATACCCGAGGGTAGAGTTACCTCTTATGGAGCGATTGCACGATTTTTAGGAACACCTAAAAGTGCACGAATGGTTGGTTGGGCAATGAATGCCTCACATAATCGACTCGAAGTGCCAGCTCATAGAGTTGTTAATAGAATGGGTTTGCTAACAGGGAAATATCATTTTGAAGGAACTGGATTGATGCAACAATTACTCGAAAATGAGGGAATTAAAGTGATTGCAAATCAAATTCAAGATTTTGAAAATATTTTTTGGGACCCAAATAAAATGGGATTAAAATAGCTTTCCTACCTAAACTTTTTTTAGTCCATTTCTTACAAGTATATTTGTAATTTAGAATCAATATAAAAAAGCTGGATGAACATATCTAAACAAAAAGTTGAGTCTGCATTAACCCAATTGACACTTCCGGGTGAGGGTAAACATTTGATGGAGAGTGGAGCAGTCAAAAACATTGTTGTTTTTGGCGACGAGCTTGTCTTAGATTTGGTGCTGAATAACCCAAGTTTACAGGCTAGAAAAAAGCTTGAGGTTGAAATTCTAAAATGTATCCATAAAGAGGTTCACGAAAAAGCTAAGGTCAAAATCAATATAACAGTTGAAGCGCCCCCTAAGCAAGAGGAAATAAAAGGAAAACCAATTCCAGGCATTGATAACATTATCGCAATCTCTTCTGGAAAAGGTGGAGTAGGAAAATCTACGGTCACAAGTAATATGGCTGTAAGTCTTGCCGAAATGGGATTTAAGGTTGGTATTTTAGATGCAGACATTTATGGTCCATCAATACCAACAATGATGGATATGGAAGGTGCACGACCTCTTTCAGTTAACATAGATGGTGTCTCAAAAATGGAGCCCATTGAAAATTATGGAGTAAAAGTTTTATCGATAGGTTTTTTTACACAGCCAAACCAAGCTGTTATCTGGAGAGGACCTATGGCAGCAAAAGCTCTAAATCAAATGATTTTTGATGCAGCCTGGGGAAACCTCGATTTTCTTCTTATTGATTTGCCTCCTGGAACAGGAGATATTCATTTAAGTATTGTCCAATCCCTGCCCATTAACGGAGCAGTCGTTGTTTCAACACCACAAAATGTGGCTTTGGCAGATGCACGAAAAGGAATAGCAATGTTTCAACAAGAAAATATCAATGTTCCAGTGCTTGGTGTAGTTGAAAATATGGCATATTTCACTCCTGATGAATTGCCTGAAAATAAATATTACTTATTTGGAAGAGAAGGAGCAAAGAATTTGGCAGAAGATAAAAATGTTCCCTTTTTAGGAGAAATACCTATTGTACAGAGTGTTCGAGAAGCAGCTGATGTTGGACGTCCTGCTGCACTTCAATCCAACTCAAAAATTGGTGAAGCGATTCAATCAATAACACGTAACACTGTGTCAGAATTAATTAAAAGAAATACTCATTTGCCTCCCACACAAGCAGTCAAAATAACTACTATGGCGGGGTGTTCGGCAGTAAAATAAACCTATTACAATGGAATTAAAAGAAAAAGTACTTCTCGCATTAGATGAAATAAGACCTTTTTTGGCAGCAGATGGAGGTGATATATCGCTAGTTAGTATTGAAGATGAAAAAGTTGTAACAGTGCAGTTACAGGGAGCATGCGCGGGTTGCTCTGTCAATCAAATGACATTAAAATCAGGTGTAGAAATGACAATTAAAAAACACGCACCTCAAATTGAGGAAGTAATCAATTTAGCATTGTGAGTTAGTTATGTCTGACGTTCGAATTACCGTAATTGATCGTGAAGGAGTTAGTCACCAACTCAATGCACCTGCAGACATGAACATGAATCTAATGGAAGTTTGTAAAGCCTATGAACTGCCAATTGAAGGAACATGCGGAGGTATGGCATTGTGTGCCTCATGTCAGTGCTATATTCTTTCTGATCATGTTCTTGGAGCAATTTCAGAGGATGAGGAGGCGATGCTTTCTGAAGCCTTTTTCGTTAAAGATTCAAGCCGTTTAGGATGTCAAATACCGATCACAGAGGGCTTAAATGGTCTTCAAATTCAAATTGCTCCTGAGGAAATTTAAATTAAATTCATATCAAATGAAAAACAGTATTCTTCTTTTATTATTCGTATTCGTATCAGCTTGTCAATCTACCACTGAAGTAAAAACCATTTCACCGATAAGCCCTCAAGATATGGCCGAGGGAATTATATATGAGGTTAACATTCGTCAGTTTACGGAAGAGGGAACTTTCAATGCATTTGTAAAGGAACTTCCTAGTATCAAAGAACTAGGAGTCAATATTTTGTGGTTAATGCCAACGTATCCAATTTCGACAACTAAGAGTAAAGGTCCTTTAGGAAGTTATTATGCTGTTTCTGATTATAAAGGAGTGAATCCTGAATTTGGAACCCTAGAGGAATTAAAAAATCTTGTTGACCAAGCTCACGCATTGGGGATATATGTAATTTTTGATTGGGTCCCTGGACACACTGGTTGGGATCATGTTTGGTTAAATGATCATCCAGAATATTATCTTAAAAATGATGCAGGAAAAATTATTGATCCAATTGACCCAAGGACCGGACAATCTTTTGGGTGGACAGATGTTGCCGATTTGGATTACGATCAGCCAACAATGCGAGAGGCAATGAAAGAAGCTATGTTGTATTGGGTAAAAGAGTTAGATATTGATGGTTATAGAGTAGATCAATCTTATGCTATTCCGATAGACTTTATTGAAGATAGTTTTTCAGCTATTCGTGAAATTAAACCTGTTTTTATCATGGGTGAAATAGAACAGCATTCAGGTCAAAACGAATATCTTAAATATT
Organism: Flavobacteriaceae bacterium; assembly: GCA_030835845.1. Classification (GTDB taxonomy): domain Bacteria; phylum Bacteroidota; class Bacteroidia; order Flavobacteriales; family Flavobacteriaceae; genus Arcticimaribacter. The sequence goes on along the minus strand of JAUROD010000056.1, from coordinate 35,627 downwards.
TTGATGGATCATATGATTTCCCTGGATATGAAATTAATGTTGAAGTTGCTCAAGGAAAAAAAAATGTCCTCGATATCGACACACACCTTGTTGAATTTGTTCAAGACCACGACCCCTCTCATCACTTACTCAATTTTGTCAGCACTCATGATAAAAATGCTTGGAATGGGACAGCTCGTGAACGTTTTGGAAAAGCTCAAGAGGCAATTATGGCAGCCAATTATACAATGCCTGGAATGCCTTTTATTTATAGTGGAGTTGAATATGATTTGGATAAACGTCTGTTGTTTTTTGAAAAAGATAGTTTTCCTAAAGTGAAAGGTGACACCTATAAACTTCTTCAAAAACTCGGTGAACTCAAACGAACTCATCCGGCTTTAAATGCAGGAAAAGAAGCAGGAAGCTTTACTCGAATAGAGACATCGCTTAATGAAAAGGTACTTGCTTTTGAACGTTCAAAAAAAGGAGATACCATTATTTTCATGGCAAACTTATCAAATGAACACATTGGATTTACTTCACCTTATAATGGTAAGTTTAAACGATTTGAAGATGGACGTCAAAAAAGACTTTCTTTCTCCTACGAATATAGAATGCGTCCATGGGAATTTTGGATATTAACAAACTAATCCAAAGCAATGAAATCGTTTTTTTCTCTTAGCTTAGTACTCATGATTAGTGTTTCAACTTCCTGTGTCCAAACTAAAAATTCACCTCTTGTAATTGGTCACCGAGGTGCTCGAGGATATGTTGCTGAAAACACAGTAGCCTCTGTTAAAAAGGCACTTGAATTGGGTGTAGATGGAATTGAAATAGATGTTTTTCGTTGCAAAACAGGTGAATTAGTAGTTTTTCACGATCAAACATTAGAAAAATTAACTAATGCTTCTGGTTATATTGAGCAACTTGACTTGGACTCAATTCGTAAAATTACTGTCCTAGATAAAGAACCTATCCCAACACTCTCAGAAGTTCTGGATGTGATTGATGGGAAAGTGACTTTAAATATCGAATTAAAGGGAAGTCAAACAGCTCTTCCAACAATTAGCTTACTAAAAATCTATTTTGAAAGCGGTAAATTAACTCCTAATGATGTCTTTATTTCAAGTTTTAATTGGGAAGAATTGACTTTGTTTTATCAAGAATCTAACGGAATTCCTATTGCAGTTTTGACTGAAGGTGACCCACTAGATGCAATTCCTATAGCTAAAAAGTTAAATGCATTTGCAATCAATCCTGATTTTAAAAGCTTAACAAAAAGTAACTTTCAAAAAATGCATAAAGCAGGATTTGAGGTTTACCCATGGACTATAAACTCTTATGAAGATATTGATTACATGAAATCAATAGGTGTAGATGCAATTATTACTGACTTTCCAGACCGTGTAAATCCATAGGTCTAATACCCTTATATTAAATTTGAAGAAATTATTTTTTACTTTAAACGAGATGAAAGTAATTGACTAGCACTTTTTTCGTATTAGTTGTAATAGATAATCCCGATATTTAGAAGAGTGGCAAAACTCACCCATGCAAAATAAGGATAAAGAAGATATCCGCTTGGCTTGTGTATAATTAGGAACCAATGAATAGTTCGTTGGATAAGGATCAAAAGAGACAGGATAACCAATAAAGCAATCAAAGGTTTTTTTAATCCGAAAAAAACCATACTCCACAAACCATTTAAAATAAATTGAGCTAAAAAATGGTAAAGTGCTGTTTTTACCCATCTATGGTGACTACCAAACGACCAAACCCATCCTACTGCAATCCCCATCATCATATAAAGTAACGTCCAAACAGGGGCAAACAACCAGTTGGGAGGAGTAAAAAATGGCTTATTTAAACCTGCATACCATGTCGGAATAGCCTCTTTTGTGACAAAACCAGAAATAGTTCCAAGTGCCAGACAAAGACTGATGCCTACTAATATACCTACAATTCGCTTAGTTTTTTGATTCATAATCAACCAAGGTAGTAATTTTTCTTTTGCAATAATATCATGTTGAAGATGTATATTTGTTTCATATGAAAAAAAATATGGATTTTATTTCTCAACCGTTTAATTCCCTAGAGGGTAAAATCACCTGGCAATCACCATCTAACATTGCATTAGTTAAATATTGGGGAAAATATGGAGATCAATTTCCTCAAAATCCTTCGTTGAGTTTGACACTTTCGAATTGTCATACAACTACGAAGGTTGAATATAAACCGCGTAAATCAAATTCAAAAAAATACACTTTTTCATTTTTATTTGAAGGAGAACAAAAACCTGATTTTCATCCAAAAATTGAACAATTTTTAGATCGAATTGCTCCGTATTGTCCTTACGTACTCGATCACGAATTTATCATTTCATCTTCAAATTCTTTTCCACACAGTAGCGGAATAGCTTCATCTGCATCCGGTATGAGTGCACTTGCTCTGTCACTACTTTCAATTGAAAAAGAGAGGGTAGGTTTGACCGAAGAACAATTTTTAAATAAGGCATCTTTTTTAGCTCGTTTGGGTTCAGGAAGTGCAGCAAGAAGCATACAAGGACCCGTCATGTCATGGGGTCACTCCCCTTTTATTGAGGGTAGTTCTCAAGAATATGCAACACATATAAATTCAGGAATTCACTCTGTATTCTCAGATTATCAAGACACTATTCTTTTGATTGATAAAGGACAAAAGAAAGTAAGTAGTACACTTGGTCATCAACTGATGGAAAAACATCCCTATGCAGATATTCGATTTAAACAAGCGCATCAAAATATATCTCGTTTAATTGAAATTTTATCTTCTGGTTCACTGACAGATTTCATTACACTAGTAGAGCACGAAGCACTCACCTTGCACGCGCTTATGATGGCATCTAACCCCTCTTTTATCTTGATGCATCCAGGTACTTTAGAGGTGATAAATAAAGTTTGGGAATACAGAAAGGAAACAGACCTACCTTTGTGTTTTACACTTGATGCAGGGGCAAATGTCCATCTTCTTTATCCAAAATCAAATGCAACAACGATACAGCAATTTATCGCTGACGAACTTGCCATGTATTGTCAAAACAATCACTACATAAATGATCAAATTGGTGATGGAGCAAAAAAAATGTAATTTTGTTAAAGTTATGAAAGGTCCATTGTTTTACGCTAAAATTCTTCTCTTTGGTGAGTACGGTGTTATCCGTGACTCCAAAGGTCTTTCTATTCCTTATAATTTTTATAGAGGTGCATTGAAACTGCCAACCAATGATGAGTCATTGGATTCGCATAAAAAATTAGTTGCCTTTTGTGACTATTTACGTGATTTGCCAACTGATATTGTTCAATTTAATTGGGAGCAATTAGAAAATGATCTTTCACAAAAAATGTACTTTGACAGCAGCATTCCACAAGGTTATGGAGTTGGAAGTAGCGGGGCTTTAGTTGCAGCCATTTATGACCAATATGCATTAGATAAAGTGACAGTTTTAGAAAATCTTACCAAAGACAAACTTCTTAAACTTAAACAGATTTTTTCGTTGATGGAATCTTTCTTTCATGGAAAATCTTCAGGATTAGACCCTTTAAATAGTTATTTAAGCTTACCAATTTTAATCCATTCAAAAGATAGCGTTGAGCCAACAGGCATTCCTTCTCAAAACCCAAAAGGAAAGGGAGCAGTATTTTTATTGGATAGTGGTAAAGTAGGTGAAACTGCACCAATGGTTTCAATTTTCATGAAAAATATGGAAAATGAACCTTTTAGAAAGATGATGAAAGAACAATTTATTACTTACACAGATCAATGTGTCGATGCTTTTCTCAATGGTAATGTTCGCTCACTATTTTCCAACACAAAGAAGCTATCACAGTTAGTACTTACTAACTTTAAGCCAATGATTCCTTCTCAGTTCCATGAGTTATGGAAAAAAGGTTTAGAGACCAATGATTATTATCTAAAACTTTGCGGTTCAGGTGGGGGTGGATATATTCTTGGATTTACTGAGGATATTTCTAAAGCTAAAAAGGCGCTGGCTGGTCACCAAATTGAAGTTGTTTACAATTTCTAAGGCAATGAACTCCGAGAGAAATAAATTGTATACTACTTTTCTCCATTCTTTTTTTTCAATTTTTGCTTCAGCACGGGCGTACACCATTTTTATTTTAGTTATTGCTCAATATCTAAGTGCCCGCTATATTTTGGCACCTCAATTTAGCTGGTGGACGCATTTAACCGATAAACATCTTTTTTTTCTGGTATTATCCTCTTCACTTGCTATTGCTGCAGGGTATTTGATAAATAATTTTTATGATGCAGAAAAAGATCAAATTAACCGTCCACAACAATATTTAATTCATCAAATTGTATCAATACGTAAGCAACTTTTTCTCTATGCTTTTTTAAATTTGATATCTCTTGTATTAGCTGCAAGTGTTAGTTTTAGAGCACTTCTTTTCTTCTTTATATATATAGGAGGGATTTGGTTATACAGTCACTTACTCAAAAAAGAATTTTGGGCAAGTAATCTTTTTGCAGCTTTTCTCGCAATCACTCCTTTTTTTGCGATTGGACTTTACTACGATAACATGACCATTTGGGTATTATACCATGCACTTTTCCTTTTTATAATAATACTTGTAAGAGATTTAGTAAAAGACTTAAAAAATTTTCGTGGCGATTGGGTGAGGCAATACAAAACAGTGGCAATTACTTTTGGTGTTATAATAACAAAGCAAATTCTCTCTGCTTTAATTCTTTTTTCGTTCATACCGATCTTTAAAATGATCCAACATAGAGATCTTTTGGGTGGTATGTACTTTTACTTTATTCTGTGTGTTCCATATTTACTTGTAATCCTTATACTTATATGGAGGTCAACCACACAAAAGGCGTATCTTTGGATTCATAATTTACTCAAATTTTTAATTTTGGCTGGGGTCTTTTGTATTGTATTTATTCGTACTTCCCTCCATTAAATTTTAAAAAATTATAGTTGAGTAAAGTACATAAATGAAGAAAAAATTATGGCATCAAAAAGAGAGACACCTACCATTCGTCTAAATAAATATATAGCAAACTCAGGGATGTGTTCGCGAAGAGAGGCAGACATGCACATTTCACTTGGAACAGTAAAAGTAAATGGCAAAGTTGTTACCGAAATGGGTTATCAGGTGAAGACAGGAGATGAAGTCCGTTTTGATGGTCAACGTATTAATTCGGATAAGCCAACCTATGTATTGCTCAATAAACCAAAAGGTTTTTTAGCATCTCTGAAGCTAGGAAATTATAAGAAAGATGTGCTGGAACTTGTTTCATTAGCAGCACCTTTTCGTATTGACCCTGTCCATGCTATGGACCGACCTTCAACGGGCTTACTTCTTTTTACAAATGATCAAATAATATTGGACAAATTACGTGCTAACAAAACACGAATTCGAAAAATCTATCAGGTTATTTTAGATAAAAACATTACTTCTAAAGACATTGAAAAGATCAAAGCTGGTGTAGTGGTTAATAAGGATTTGAAAATTGAAGTTGAGGATATCAGTTTTGTGTCTGGAGAACCAAAACGCGTGGTTGGCATAGAAATTTATTCGCAACTATACAAGGCTATTCCGATGCTTTTTGAAGCACTTGATTATAAAGTAGAACAACTGGACTTAATGACGTATGCACATTTAAATAAACGCGACCTTCCAAGAGGTCGTTGGAGGCATTTAAATGCGCAAGAAGTTAACTTACTGAAGATGCTTAAATAAAGTCTCCTTTCGAACTAATTCATACAGTAAAACTCCATACACTAGACTATATTCAAGTCCAATAAGTAAATAATTTTCTGAGAAGTTTGGATTTCCATAGGTGACATAACTGACTGGGACAAGCGCACTCCATACCAAAGCGAAGCGGTATCGTGTAAATAGGCTCAAGCTAACCAGGGTAATTACGTACCAAGGATGGACTATGGATGCAATAAAATAGTAGAATGCCAATAAAAGAAGCATCGATTCAAACACTTTATCCAATTTCTTTTTTGATCGAAAAAAACTAAATGCAAAAACAGCAAAAAGGATGATAAAAGGAGTTATTTCTCCCAGTTGACGAATAATATTATATCCTTTTACTTGATATCCAATCCAACGAATGATGTAGTAAATACTCCCATTAAATTCAAAATTTTTAAACCATAGCTGTAGCGTATTTAAATAGTTTTCGAGTCCAACACTGAAGAAGAAAGGAAGAGAAAATAATACACAAAATGTGACACCCGATACTCCCATCAAAAGGTTTCTTTTAATGGTTTGATGTCTTATAAAAACAGCTAGAAACAACAATGGAATTAGTTTTGTCAGGACAGATAGTCCAAAAGTAATTGCAGCACCAATAACTCTATTGTTGATCAATAACCAAACACCTAACAAGAAGAAAATAAGCATTACACCCTCCCAGTGAAGATTCCCTGTTAATTCTATAATTATCAATGGATTTAGAAAATACCAGCCTATCCGTTCAATAGGTAAACCAAGGTGATTTAGAAGTGATTTACCAACAAAGAAAACACCTAAATCTGCCAGTATAATCAGTAACCTCATAAGTAGTATACTTCCAAATATTGAATTTGGAAACCAATATGTTGCAAGGGAAAATCCTAGTTGATTTAGAGGAGGATAATTTGAATAATGTTGGGCGCTCAATTCACCCATTTTACTATGTAATATTTCAAAAATTGGATTTTCAACGACAAGATTATTAGTCATGAATTCATTTGGACTGAATGCATAGGGACTCCATCCATTGTTCAGTAAAAGGCCATCCCAGATAAATCGATAGAAATCTTGAGACAGGATTGGAATTGAGAATATGAAAAGAAACCTAAAAATTAAACCAGACCAAAAAATTTGGTTCGTACTTAGCCGATGGTTGACAAAATAAATTACACAAAAAAGCAGACCAAACAATCCAGTTAGAATGAGACTTTGTTCACGTTCAATAAGATACCCAAAAGCATAGTATCCTGCACTAGACAGGATGGTAAAGAGATAAAAGTAAAGACGTGATAAAGGACGCATTAGCCCTGACTTCTAAATGAATTAACGAAGACAAAGCCGAAGCCGATGGTGAGTAATAAATGGAATGGGAATAGTCCAAAATCACCATTATTCCCAACAATAAAGGCACTGTAGATTCCAAAGATAAAATAGAGTGTTAGTAAGCCTTCAATAAGTGTATTTTTTGATACTTTTTTGGGGATGTACTTATTTTTTTTCCAACTATCATTGAGGTTTTTGATATTGAATTTTGGTGTTCTAACAAACTCACTTCGCTTTCCCAGATGACCTTCAAGCACTGCAATTGAGTTGTGATATGAAAATCCCATCGCTACAGTGTAAAATGTAAAAAAAGTTTTTATGTAGTCCAAAAAAGACATTAATCCACTTCCATTTTGTCGTTTATATAATTCCCAATAACAATAGAAAAAGATTAATGTACTTACAATGAATAGCGATGAAACGTTAAAAAACCAAGCCAAATGTCCCCATTCATTTTTAATATATAGCATTGGAATACTTAGAAGTCCAACGAGTAATACATTTAAAAACATGGTACTATTCAATAAGTGTAAAACGGAGTGGATTCGGGTAGATAAGGGGAGGTCTTTTTGGCGAATAACCTTTTTTATCATCTTCTGATAATTTTCAGCACCTCCTTTATTCCATCGAAATTGTTGTGAACGAATTGCACTCATTACCACGGGTAATTCTGAAGGTGTTTGCACATCTTCTAGGTAGATAAATTTCCATTTTTTTAACTGTGCTCTATAACTTAAATCAAGGTCTTCAGTCAATGTATCTCCCTCCCAATTCCCTGCATCTATAATAGTTTCTTTTCTCCAAATTCCAGCAGTTCCATTGAAGTTTATAAAATGATCATTTGCATTTCGACCAACTTGTTCAAGTGTAAAATGCGCATCAAGTGCAAATGCTTGTACCTGAGTTAGTACAGAATAATCTCGATTGATGTGAGACCATTTTGTCTGAACCACACCCACATTTTTTTGATTGAAATGAGGAATTGTTTTCAGCAACCAATCTGTTTTCGGAAGAAAATCAGCATCAAAAATTGCAATGAATTCTCCTTTTGCAGTTTTTAAACCTTCCTTTAATGCTCCAGCTTTAAACCCAATTCTCTTTTCCCTTTGTACATGCTGAATGTCAATCCCTTTCTTTTTTAAGTCAGCAACTAGTTTTTTGGTCAAGTCAATGGACTCATCTGTGGAATCATCTAGGACTTGAATTTCAAGCTTATCTGATGGATATTTCATTTTACTCATGCACTTAAGCAAACGTTCCATCACGTATAGCTCGTTAAAGACAGGTAGTTGAATAGTTACATAAGGAATCTCAGATGAATTAGAGATGTCTAGATTTTTAAGTATTTTTTTATTTTTTTGAGCACGTTTATAATTGATCAATAAATTCAATTGAGCAAGGCTATATAGCAATACTAAAACCAATGAAAGTCCATAAACACCCATTGTAAGGATAGAAAGATACAACCAGAATTTTTCCATTTATAATCTATTTGCTAAAATAATGTTTGAAAATCCAACCAATTATTTTTACTCCGGCAAAGATAGTCCCTTTTATTGTTCCAGAAACTTTAGAGACACCTATTCTTTTTTTGTAAGAGACAGGGACTTCAGTATAAGCTATTTTTTGCCGTAAAACCTTGAGCTGCATTTCGACTGTCCACCCATAAGTTTTATCTTTCATGTTTAAGCTCATCAAACTTTCCCACCGAATGCCACGAAAAGGACCAAGGTCAGTAAATTTCGAGCCATAAAGTAGTTTCATAAGCATACTTGCCAATGCATTTCCAACTAATTGTTGAGGTGTCATTGAACCTTTTTCACGGAGTGCTGCGACTCGTGAACCCACCACAAAACCTACTTCATTATCTAGTATTGGTTGAAGGATGTGGGTGATTTCCTCTGGATAGTCTGAATAATCACCATCTATAAAGACGATAATATCAGGTGGATTACTTTTGTTTTTCAAATAATTTATTCCTTTAAGACAGGCGTGTCCGTATCCTTTTTGTTTTTCCTCTAAAACAGTTGCTCCGTGTGTTTTGGCAACCTCTGAAGTTGAATCTGTTGAATTGTTATTAACCACTATAACTTCGCTGACTATAGATGGTATTTTATCAATGACTAGACCAATTGCCTTTTCTTCATTATGAGCTGGTATAATCACTTTGATATTTTCCATTGACTATTATAATGTATTTCCAAGTGGATAATTTGGTATATCTGTTCGATTTTTAGGGGATCCATTTTCAAGTTTTAAAACACCTCGTGGACATACAGCTGAACAGATACCACAACCTACACATGAGGAGCGGACAATATTTTGCCCTTTTTGAGCATATGCCCTGACGTCAATTCCCATTTCACAATAAGCAGAACAATTCCCACATGAAATACACTGACCCCCGTTTGTGGTGATTCTAAATCGGGATAATAAACGTTGTTGGAGTCCCAAAATAGCTGCCATTGGACATCCAAAACGACACCAAACTCGACTTCCTAGTAAAGGATAAAAACCAACTCCAAGTACTCCTGAAAAAGCTGCACCAACTCCAAATCCATACCACTTTGACAAAGTATAACTGTTTATAAAAAGCACGTGTTTTCCTCCTGAAAACGCTTGAATACTTAATGTTCCAACAATGATTATACCAATGGATAACATGCTGTAAATAGCATCTTTATCCATTTCTTTGCGTTTAAAAAAATAGATTAACGCGATTAGTACTGATAAAAAACTAACTGTACCGATGACAAATGTTTCGCGAGAAAATGAACTTAAATTAGGGTTTGAACTCAAAAAAGACCAAATCACAGCAATTGTTGTAAGTAATACAAACACAAGTATGACATGAATTGACCAACGCTCAAGTTTCCAAACACTAATTTTTTTACTTGAAAGCTGACGAAAAGGATCGCCAGCAGTTTCAGCTAATGCACCACATCCGCATACCCAAGAACAGTACCATCTTTTTCCGTATTGATAAGTTAAAATCGGGGAGACCACAAAAATCATTAATACCCCTGATAATAACATGAAAATGCCAAGATTTCCACCATTCAGCATATTTTTTAAATGCCAAGAATCAAAGAATGAATAATTTAAAGGCCACATATTTTTTAAATCCTTAGCAAAATAAGGAGTATCTGGATTAAAAAGTGTTAGCAATTCTGGAATTAAAAACGCGAATCCAAATTGAAAAAACATTACGGATAAGGTTCGAATTATTTGATAAGGATTACTTCGATATTTAAAAATAAACTTCACTCCAAAAATTAAAATAGCCAGTGTATATAAACAGCCATAAACAAACCATTGTGAGGCAGGATTACCGTTCATAAACAAACTTAGCGGGTCGAAAAATGCAATCAAACCAGTGCTTTTCTCTGAATTATAACCCAATATCTCTGGGTAAAAATAAAGTACAATGTAGAAGCCAGTAAGAGCCATAGCAATAAACCACCCTAACACACCACGATTACTGAGTCCATCAAACCATACACCATTATTTTTAATTCCGGCTGGGCTATTTTTATATAGAAAATTACTATAAAATAGAGTCCCAACAACGATACATAAAAGAGCAGTTGTTAGCCAAATAGAAGATGAAAAAATTGGTGAAATAAGAGGAAGAAAAAGTAATCCTAGACCACTTAGCCCTATGATTAGTGCAGTGTTTTTACCAACTGCTAACCAATTTAATTTTGATATTGCTTCCATGCTGATTTGATTTGTTTGTGATAGTTAGGATAAAATTCAGGATCAAAAAAGGCTGTAGATAGTTTTTCTATCGCTTCATCTACCTTTATTTTTTGTGTGAGCCAATTGTCAATTTCTACATGTCTTAATCGAATACCAAAACTATTGATTCCAATAAATTGATTGTTTTCCTTTTTGTAGGCAATTCGAATAGCACAATTTTTTTCATTTAGCTCCCAGTAAAATTGTAACTCATCAGAATTAGGTTCTGCAGTTACTTGTCCATAAGTTTGATATTCAATATCAAAAAATTTAGCACTATTAAACCAATTTCCTGGTAGATAAGGAGTAGGTTTTTTTGTAAGTGTCTCTGCAATCGTTTCTCCCATCATTCGACCTGAATACCAAACGGCTTCAATTGATCGACGATGAGGTTGTGGAGTTTTTAATTCTGCGCAATCTCCAATTGCATATACATCTTCCAAGTTGGTTTGGAGCATTGAATCTACCAAAATCCCTCTTCCAATTTCAAGTTCAGTATCTTTCAAAAAATCTATATTAGGACGCACTCCAGCTGTTAGACCAACCAATTCACAGTCAATTTGTTCACCTTTGTCTGTGATAACTCCTCTTGCACGACCATTGTCATCAGATAAAATTTCAACCAAATTAGTATTGTATCTTAAATCAATTCCGTGAGCGAGAATATGTTTCCCGATTAGTTCTGATTCTCCTTTTGGGAATACATTTCCACAAAAAGAAGATTCACGTACTAAGAAGCTTACATGAATACCTCTGGAGTGGAGCATCTCTGCAAGTTCGACACCAATTAATCCACCACCAACAATGACTGCTTTTCGGGAAGTAGACGACCATTTATCAAGTTTTTCCAAGTCTTGCTTACTATACAAGCCCTGAACTCCATTTAATTCTTGACCCTTCCACCCAAACAGATTTGGAGTTGAGCCAACAGCTAAAATTAAGGAGTCATAGGAGTAAATATCATTTGACTTGAGTCGAATCGATTTTGATTTTGCGTCAATGGAACAGACTTCATCTTGTATAAGTTCAATCTTATTTTTTTTCCAAAATGATTTTTCATAGGGTTCAATATGTTCCCATTTCATATGTCCCATAAAAACATACATTAGGGCTGTTCGTGAGAAAAAGTAGTCACTTTCTTTTGATATGACTACGATTCTTTGGTTACTGTTTTTTCGGATATGACGGGCAGCTGTAATTCCTGCAATTCCATTTCCGATGATAAGTATAGGCAATGAAGTTTGGGTTCTTTTCATAGCTTCTAAGTTAATGGAAATATTTAGATTGGAAAATTTGTGTGTTTACGAACACAATCATTTTTCCATTTTTTCTTGGAGGTTAGTATCACTATTATTTAAACCCCAATCATATTCCAAAAATTTGATTGACGCTTTAGGGTCAATTTGAATAGAAGTATATTTATGGATAAATGCTAATCGTGTTTGGTTATTTCCAAAGTCTTTTGAAAACCATTGGAATATTTTGGACAGTTTTAGTTGATTTACAGTGATTGTGTTTTTAGTTGGGTCATTTAAAAAATGCTTCGTTGCTTCTTCAAGTTGTCTGTTAATTCGATGAGGCTCAAAAGCAAAATTCAATAACTTCGGACAAGATTTTGAAGCACAATTTATTGCAAAATGAATTCTTGGTTCATTCATTTTTCTCAGTATTTCGTGCTCTATATAGTTCAGTGATACTTTTTTTTCATTCAAATTAAATCGTTTAAAATACCACGGAGTGATTAAATTTTTAATGCTTTTTAAGGGGTAGTTGTCTAAAATTAACTTTACAGTAACTGCATTGTACGCATTGATAAAATAGGACAACGAATCATTTTTACTCCAGTAGTGTGCGGGTGGATTTTCTTCAAGAGTTTTGATATAATTATTGAGTATTTCTGTATTTTTTTGCCAAGATGCGTAATCGACATCACCCTTCTCATCTACATACCTTTGTAGTTCTGCGGTCCAAATAGTATGGATGCTTTTTTGTGCACGAAGCGGAAAAGCGATTAAAACAATAAGGAATAAAATGAGTCGCATTTTTATTTTTTTTAGCAACAACCTCCACCGTCATAATGATAAGTTGACGCGCTGATATGAATATCTTTTCGTTTTAAGTTTTGGAGTGCATTTGAAGTTTTATCACAAATAGCCAATGGTTGATTTTGAAGTAAAACATGCCCCTTGTTGTCATCAAAATAGTCGTCTGATCCAAAATAAATGGCAGTACGTCCAGTAAATACACAGGGGCCATCAGCTGGCATTGGATCTTTAATAGCACATACTTCAACACTTTCAATGTAAATAGTTTCGTCCGTCGGATAGTGTGCAGGGTCTAAAATTCGATAGGGTCTGCGAGCACGAATTTCAATTGTTCCAAAACCAACTTCGGTGAGCATTTTTACATAATCATTGATTGGAATTGAACCAGAAAGACAAAGTGCGCGTAATCGCTTATCATTTCTTAGTGTATCATTCATTGGTTGTTCGCAAGTAGGATCGCTCATAACTAATCGACCGTGAGGTTTTAGTACCCGATACATTTCACTTAATGCTTGTTTTAATTCCTCCATTTTAAAAATATTGAAGAGGCAATTTTGTGCGGCTACATCAATACATTCATCTTCCACAGGTAAATTAAGTGCATCTCCTTTTTTTAGATGCACATAGTCTGATTGAAACCAATCATTTTCTTGTTCTGCACGTTCAAAGTTTTTACGTGAGGCTTCTAGCATTTCATCTACTACATCGATACCAACAACCCCTCCTTTTTGTCTAGAGAAATAGGCGAATTGTAATAGTTCCATTCCTCCACCCACGCCTACATAGAGTATTTTTGGATTATTTACCAAGTCTCTTGGGTGAACGGTCGAACCACAACCATAATTCATTTCTTGCATAATGGTTGGTATTTTTAGACCAGGAAATTGCCATATGGGAGTGGTCGTACAGCACAAACCTACATCAGGAGTAAGTGCTGCTTTTTTGTATACATTTTTAGTGACTTCTAGATAATTCATCGGAGCTTTTATTTTCTTGAAATTAACTTTTTTATTAATACAATCAAAGATTTTTCAGCCTTTTTAGCCATTGCCATTATATCATCAATATCGATAGGCTGAAGATTATTTGGGTCACAAACATCGGTTAAAACAGAAATTACAATACATGGAATTTGAAGTTGATTCGCTATAATAACTTCAGGAACAGTTGACATTCCAACTGCATCTGCACCTATAATTTTCAAGTAGCGATATTCTGCTTTTGTTTCAAGTTGAGGTCCTACTACTGCTGCATACACCCCTTGATGTAGAGAGAGATTATTTTCTCTTGCAATTTGACGACAATTCTTCATCAGGTTGTGATCATATGGCTCACTCATATCTACAAAACGGTTTCCAAATTCAGCCATTCCTTTTTCTGCGAGAGGAGATCCTCCTTGTAGGTTTATGTGATCATTGACTAACATCAATTCTCCTTTATTAAAGTTTTGATTAATTGCCCCTGCAGCATTGCTTAACACGAGGTAATTAATACCTATTTGTCCAAGTACACGGATGGGATATGTAATTTCAAAATAACTCAAGCCCTCATACGCATGGAATCTTCCTTCTAAAATTACGACAGTGCTACCCTCTAATTTCCCATAAAGTAAACGTCCTTTTTGATGTTCCATTGTAGGGACTGGAAAATGTGGGATATCACTATAATTAATTTCCTTTTCAATTGAAATGTGAGACACTAAATCACCTAAACCAGTGCCAAGAACGATACCAACTTCAGCTGAGGAAATTCCATTACGCTCTAAAAAGTCTACGCTTTCCTTAAGTTTATTTTTCATCATCTGTTTTGATTATTTTATTTAATTCTTCAAATGGTAAAAGATCTTCATAATAGTCAATGTCGTTTTTTTCTTTCAATAAATAGACACTTTCATCAACTAAATTTTTCATTGTTTTTTCAAAAACATCGGATTCTCCCCATTTTTTATCTTGAAAAAGATCGGGTTTAAATCTTGTCATTCCAATCAGGTAGTAGCCTCCATCTTGAGCGGGTCCAATTGTAAATGAATGTTCCTTCAAGGTTTCAAACCCTTGGATAATATCCTCTTTTTCTAGGGTCCACAAATCGGTTCCAATCAAGATTACCCTCGAATATCCCTCTTTAAATGAACGTTGAAAGGCATTCGACATTCGTTCACCTAAATCGTTTCCAAGCTGAATATGTTTTTGCTTTACAACATTATACCAAACAGTATCTTGTTCGATAAAATCACTGTAGAATAAGTGCGTCTCATATGATGTTTGTTGAATAATTTCTGCTGTTTTTTCTTTTAGCTTGATATAAACATTGAGTGCATTTATATCCCCTACAGTTTTTGCAAGACGAGTTTTTACTTTTCCTAAGACAGTATTTTTTGCAAAGACAATAAGTAAAGATTTACGATTCATTTGTTAAGCGATACTCCCTTGACAACTACTTCCTGCGCCAGCTGTACATCCATAACAATGCTGGGAGAGTTGAAGTTCACGTTGCATAAGTTCATTTTGATTTAGTTGACTGATATGGGGATTTTTTACTGCACTTTTAAGTCCCAACATTTGATTGAAATCACAATCAAAAATTTTTCCTTCCCAGCTTACAGAGAGTGTATTTGTGCACATTACATCTTCGGCAGCAGTTGGGTTAAATGCATCAACTAATGACTGCATATATTCCTCGTAATTTTCTGAAGCGATTAAGTAATCCAAAAACCGACTAATTGGAAGATTGGTGATTGTGAAAAGTTGGTTGAAATCAATATCAAAATCAGTTTTTAAAGCTTTTTTAAAATCCCGTTCTAATGCGACTTGATCGCTAGGTAAAAAAGCACCAGATGGATTATAAACCAGGTCGAGTTTAAGATTTGAATTAGCTTGACCATACCCAACTTTGTTGAGCATTTTTATAGCAGTTATGGAAGTATCAAAAACACCTTTACCTCGTTGACTGTCTGTCTTGTTTTTTTTGTAAAAGGGTAGAGAAGAAATCACGTGCACCGAGTGTTTTGCAAAAAATCCGGGCAACTGATGGTATTTTTTGTTAGCCAAAATGATCGTTAAGTTTGATCGAACGATAATTTCGGAAACTCCAGTCAGACGTATTTGTTCTACAAACCATTCAAAATCAGGATGCATTTCAGGTGCACCTCCAGTTAGATCAACAGTCTCAATAGTAAACTCTTTCATTACGTTGAGGCATTCCTCCATTGTTTTGCGCGTCATCATTTCCTTTCTGTCTGGACCAGCGTCAACATGACAATGGCTACACACTTGATTACACATATAGCCAATGTTAAGTTGAAGGATGGAAAAAGTTTTGGGACGAAGTGTTTGAATTTTATGCTTCGATAATTGCGCTTTAAAAGTGGGAAGTTCTCCTGTTTCAAATGCTCCTCCAGATAAAATCTTTAATTGCATTTCTTGATCAGAAAGTTCACTTTTTCGTGCTTGAAGTGATTTTGCCATAACTACATACTCAGTTGATCGTGACGATTCATCATTTGTACTCCATGAACGAGAACAGCTCCACTTTTAATTGCTGCTCCAACATGCACAGCTTCCATCATTTCTTCTTTTTCAATACCACGTTGTAAACTATCTTTTGTGTATGCGTCAATACAGTAGGGACAATGTACTACATGAGAAACAGCAAGTGCTATGAGCGATTTTTCACGAGCAGAAAGATGACCTTCTTTGAAGACACTGTTGTAATAGTCGAAAAATTTATCTCCGAGTTCTTTGTTCCATTCTGTGATGTTACTAAAATTTTTTAAATCCTTGGGGGTGTAATATTGCTTGTCCATTGTGGGTATAAATTTGTCTATCTCTCAAAGCTACATATTTTTATTTTCTGAGCTAAAGATTCTTGTTTAAAGAACAAACCTTTCTTCTTAATTGTTTATTTATATCATTTATCGTAATTTAAGATATCTAGTTTTTTTGAATTACATTCAAATATCTAAATAAGAAACCTTGGACAACGAGTTAACCGTACCTATTTTTGTCATAAACTTTGTAACGTTGGCACTGATCGTATTTTTTGCAGGGATCGCTCTAGGCAAAAAGCTGCATATAAGGAATAAATTGCTCTTCTTGAGGCAAAGTCCCTTAAAGCAAAGATGAATCCCCATTTTATCTACAACACCATCAATGGAATCCAAAGTATAATGATATTGAAAGGGGAGGAAATGGCAAATAAATATGTGGGTGTATTTTCAAAAATGTTGCGTACGACAATGGATATGGCTGTTTCTGAAAATCTATCTCTAGCGGATGAAATCGAATACTTAAGATCATATGTATTACTTCAAAATATCCGTTTGGAGTACCCTATTAAAATAGTGACGGAGTTTGATGAAAACATTAATCCTCAAAAAGTTTTAATTCTACCAATGCTTCTTCAGCCAATTATTGAGAATTCTGTTCTTCATGGACTTTCCTCACTTAAACGTTCGTGGAATATCGTTATTAAAGCACGTACAAGTCAAGATTTGCTTCATTTGGTCATTGAAGATGACGGGATAGGAAGAAAAGCATCACTCGATAAAAAGAAATTAAATATGGTCCAACATAAATCCCATGCTACAAAAATTCTGAAAGAACGCATTGACCTTTTAAATTATTTAGAAAAGGCTAAATCTGAATTTTATCTTGAGGATCTTGTCAAAAACGCTCGAATAATAGGGACTCGAGCTGTCTTAACCATTCCTAAAAAAATTAATACTTAACTACAATAACAGAAAAATGTTAAAAACAATTCTTGTTGACGATGAAAAAAACAATCTTGAATTATTGCAATAGTTTATTGAAAAATATTGCCCTCAATTACAGATTGTATCAACTTGTTTGAGTTATGACGAGGCAGTTCATGATATTAATGAATTTAAGTCTGATCTTGTTTTCTTGGATATTGTTTTAGACCGAGGTACATCATTCGATTTGTTAAGTGAATTGGATAGCCAACAATTCCATATCATCTTTGTCTCAGCATACGACGAATATGCGGTCAAGGCATTTAAGTACAATACGGTAGATTATCTCCTCAAGCCAGTAGTCATTGACGATTTAGTTGAGGCTACAAAAAAAGTGATTGAACAACACAAGAAAAACAATTTTCTCAAAGAGGAACAAATACGTGGTTTATCCACTACTATTTTGGGAAATCATCCTAAGAATTATATTACCATTGTAGGAGTTGATCGCGTTGATTTTATCCGTCCGGAGGAAATTATTTATCTTACTTCTTCGGGTAGATACACTGAATTTTACCTAACAAATAAAAAACGTAAAGTTGTTTCTTCTCAGTCTCTTGGAGATTATGAAAATGCGCTTGATACAACCCTTTTTTATAGGGTTAATAATTCTCATTTAGTCAATTTAACACACTTGCTTAAAATCAACAAACTTGCTGGAAATTATTGCGAAATGACCAATGGTGTTTTATTGCCTATTTCGAGGAGACGTTTCGAAGGACTAATGAAATATCTTAAAGGAGATTAGTCCCTGTTCAATACAGGAGAAACTCCAAGGATATGAGTCTTGTAATAGGCATCAAGGAACACCTTGTCAAGGAATGTGTTTCCCAACAGCATACTATCATTTTTAATTTTATGAATCACATCCATTGATTTGTAAGCTTTCAGTAAAGGGATTGAAATTGGAGCATAGCTATAATGCCAGGGTTCATAATTAAACCCAGATCGATTGGGCTCATTGGTATAAACCAGCTCAAATCCATATTTTTTTGCATTTGACATCAACCAAAAACGAAGTTCTTCAAATGCTCCTCCATGAAAATGAGAAGCTAAAAGCACATCTCCTTTTACGTTTTTAATTGTATCTATAAGGTCAATATCAGTACCCCAATGATGACGTGAAGTTCCAGGGAGGGTAGAATATTCAATTATTTTTTGAATACTTTCTTGTGGACTCAACCCCTCGGATATGAACCGTTTGTATTTTCGATTCCAGATACCACGTTGGGCTTCATAAGAACGATATCCAGAAACAATATGCAATGCTATTCCTTCTTTTTTTGCAGCAGATTGCATTTCCAAAAAAGCCTGTGTCACTTCTGGTAATAATTGATTTATGGAGTATTTACCCATTAAAATTGAAATGGAATCAATTGGGTTTGTTCTGAGTTCTTGACCAGATACAAAAAATCCTATAAAAATATAAAAGAATAAAAATTTAAGACGCATGACTTATGGTTTTATACATACAATAATGCCATCCGATGGGTTCAATCATAAACATATCCCCGTATTGCTTGTAGTTTAATTGTCGGTAAAAATTTGCTGCTCTTTCTCTTGCATTTAACCAAATCATAGAATTGTGTGGAATAGTATGTTCGATATGTGCCATTAATTTTTTACCAATTCCATGATTTTGAAAATCTTCAAGTACAGCTACCCCCCGAACTTGGTAACTATTTTTTTGTTTTAGGGAGATGTGTTTTTTTTCATAGGCAGACAAAACACCAACCAATTTATCTCCGTAAAAAGCACCTATATGAAGGGTTGTTGCCGATTCATCGCCATCAAATACACAACTTGACAAAGGACGACCTGCACGGAGAATGGGATGTCTTACGCCATGCGTTTCTTTCGCTTTTATTGAACGGATGTCAAGTTTTTTATTCATTGATGAAAAATACTAATTTATGCTCGAGTGGAAGAAATTAATGCGATAAAATCTTTTAAGAAAGTTCGAATGGCTTATCTTTGAGTATTAAAAATAATGCGGGAGTAGCTCAGTTGGTAGAGCGTCAGCCTTCCAAGCTGAATGTCGCCGGTTCGAACCCGGTCTCCCGCTCTTTCAAACACACTTTATTAAACAATTAACAACACAATCCATTTTGGGTTGCTAGATAATGCTTATTTTTAGACAATGAAGCACTTTTTAACTACATTTTTAGCCTTGTTTTTTTTTCTTGTTACAGCCCAAGAGAAACGCAATATACTTAGAGGCAAATTACTTTATAGAAACAGCAATGTAATTGCAGCCAACGTAGTTAATAATTCAGCTCAGTTAAATACAATTACAAATGGTGAAGGTGAATTTGCCATCCCTGCTCGTGTAGGTGATGAAATTATTTTTTCTTCGGTAGAATTTCGAATAAGAACCATTACAATTACACCTGAGATTATTCAAAAAAACAGACTAGTTGTTGAGGTGAATGAACGAATTACCATCCTTGACGAAATTGTAATTGGACCTGAAAACACCGAAAAATTCTTGGATTTAAAAAAGGAAGAATTTACTCGTGTAGACTATCTTCAAGATAAATCCACCCAAATTGACAATACCATAATGCGACAAAATCAGTTGACAAATGGGTTGAATATGATCAATATTGGAAAACTTTTGGTAAAAGCGATTCGCAAAAACGAAAGAGAAAAACGTTTATTACAGCCTTCTAAAGTACTTCCTTTAATTTTTGAGGACAGTTTCTTTGTTGAAGATCTAGGTATTCCTCAAAATGAAATTATTCTTTTTATGGAGCGTTTAGACCGTGTGTTACCATCGGATAAACTTCTTAAAAAGGAAAAAGAATTCGAATTGATTGAGTTCCTTTACGGGCAAAGTGAATCATATAAAGCGAGTCGAAAGTGATAGTCAAAAAAGCGGTTTGGTTGATTTCCTTTTTCCTTGGAGTTACAACTACCCTTTGGTCACAAGAATATTATTTACTTGAAGGTCGTGTGTCGCATCCAAGACTTTCTTTGGAGGGTATTCATGTCATTAATTCCACAAGAGGAGGTGCGGAAATTACTGATGCTAAAGGAGTATTTAGTATTTCTGTACAGCTTGGAGAAACACTAGTTTTTTCTGCAATTCAATTCAAACGACGCGACCTGTATATCACCGAGGAAATTATTCAATCCAAAGACCTTATTGTTTACCTAGATGCTTTTGTTACTGAGTTGGATGAGGTTGTTGTGAAACCCCATAACTTATCAGGGAACCTTGCCTCTGACCTGAATTCATCAACCTCTAAACCAACTCTTAACTTCAAAGATGTGGGGATACCAGGATTTGAAGGAGTTCGAAAAGAAAAAATTGTTTCTGGAAAAAGTTTGCTTTTAAGCACCCTATTGCTCCCCATTTCTGGTGGGATAAATATTGAAGCTGTATATAAGCATTTGTCTGGCTATTACGAGAGCCTCAAGAAAAAACGAGCCAATCAAAGTCAATTTAATTTTGTTGTTAAAGCCATTGAATTTTATGGGGTATATTTCTTTATTGAGAACTATAATTTAGACATAGATCAAGTATATGATTTTGTACTAGGTTGTGCTGAAAATTCCGATATTGCCTATCACTTTAAGATTAATGCCCATCAAAATGTAATCAATGCATTTGATGCGTTTCACAAAGAACGATATGTTGAAAATTAAACTTTTTGCCTTCCTTTTTCTGATTTTCACTGAATTAGGGACAAGCGCTCACGACTATTTTGTGGGTACAACCTCTATTAAATGGGTGTCTGAAAAGGGACAAATTCAACTTGTATCTAAACTTTTCATTGAAGATATGGAAACCATTATACAGAACGAGCTCAATAAAGACTTCGTTTTACAACCCGATACGGATCAAGTTCAAATCGATCAGTTTATAGCGACGTATTTCGCTTCGCATTTTACTATTCAAATAGACAATTCCTCAACTGAAATCAATTATTTAGGTAGAGAATATCAGGAAGATTTGCTTGTTATTTATGCAGAAGTAATCGATGTGTTTTCAGTCAAAAAACTCGAGGTAAAAAACACCTTACTTATGGATACTTTTGAGACACAGCAAAATATTATTCATATCACAACCCCGACCAATAAAAAGAGTTTTTTGTTGCATCAAAAAAACACCAATCTTACTTATACACTTGCTGATTAAGACCTAAAAGCACAGTTTTTAAATGTATTCTTTTTTTGTTTTCCATTTTTTTTCTACTTTTCGAATTGCTTACACGAAGCGAAAAACCACTATGTTTATTGTAAAGAAGTTTAATTTAAATCAACTTAATAATGATAAACAAATCTAAATGTGGTTATAGAAATTTATTTTCAGCTGCTTTCCTGTTTTCAAGTAACAAACTTGCATACACGATTTACTATTATCCGTGAGCGAAACTTGAGCCTCTCTGAACCCCTGATCGAATCCTTTAACTGAATATCCTGATGACAAAAATTCACCCCATGAATAAACCTATTTTAACATTCTCTTTCTTGTATTTATTTTCTTGTGTAAGCTTAGTGTTCTAAGTGCACAATTTTTAAAAAACGGAGCATTATATGCTTCAACAGAGTACAGAATTAATCCTTTTCCAGGGGAAGAAAATGAATCAACAGCCAACAAAAATATTTTTATGCTTGAGTATATTCATAAGGATAGTAAATCTATCATAATTGAATATAGCAATGATAATACAACAAGTTTAAATTCAATATTCACACAATTACCTAGTGACTTAATGTATCAAAGTTTTGGGAATAAAGAATTGGATTCACTAGCTGCATTTGGTTCATTTTCAGATGCTTACTCAGACCAAACCTTGATTAAAACGGCATCTATTATGTTTGGAAAAGTGAACTACCTCAATCAAAAAAGAATCCTAAGAGCCAATATGTCTGCTGGGATAGGTATTTCAACAAATAACAAGTATGAACAATGGAAAAGGAGAGACAACACCGAGGGATGATATAATTATTCCTGGGAAATATTGCAACATACTTCAGTCAGTTTGGTGCTCAACCCAAAACTTGAGTTTCCATTTACCCGTTTTATTGGTCTGTATCTTTCTGCAAGGGTTCAAATTAATCGAAATTTTTCCTTTGTCAGGTTTGGTGTAGGTGCTTCCATTGGAATTTTAAGGACAAGAACAGACGCAAAAGACTAAATGAACGAAATGACATACTTTCTAAATGAACCTTGGTTTTGATCTTTTTTTGATCAATTGGATCACAAACAGAACACAAATGAGTTCGCTGAAAAAGGAAAAAAATTAACATTTTATGACTCTAAATAATCTTATATTTAACTTCTTAAATTAGAACACATGACTCGAAATTATTTAGTCCCAATCGTACTTCTTTTTGCAAGTGTAGTACTTGCACAAGATTCTGCAGCAAAGCAGGGACACCCAAACAACAACAAATTCAAACAATTATACGAGGAGTTTGCAACGCCAAACACTTTTCGTACTGCTTCAGGAGCTCCTGGTGTAGACTACTACCAACAAAAGGTAGATTATAAAATGAATATCACTTTAGACGATGAAAACACAAAACTCTATGGTGAAGAAACTATTACATACACTAACAATTCACCTGATGCACTTCCTTACTTATGGATTCAGCTCGATCAAAATATCCGTAATGAAAATGATATGGAGACGGCTAAAAATCCTTCTGGTGCTCCGATGTTAACCAGTCCTGAGCGTTTTATTGCAGACTATACTGGCGAGAAATTTGTCGGAGGATTTAACATCGAAGAGGTGAAAGACAGCAATGGAACACCCTTAAAGTATACGATTAATAAAACAATGATGCGTGTAGATTTGCCCACACCCATTCAGAGTGGAGGACAGTATTCTTTTTCAATCAAGTGGTGGTATAAAATCAACAATCACGTCACCGACCGTGCGCGTTCGGGGTATGAATACTTTGCTGAGGACGACAACCGTGCGTATGTAATTGCACAGTTTTTTCCTCGACTAGCGGTTTATAATGATGTGGAAGGATGGCAAAACTATCAATTTTGGGGCAATGGAGAATTTGCCCTTAACTTTGGAGATTATGAGGTGAACATTACGGTACCAAGTGACCATGTCATGGAAGCTACTGGAAGCCTTCAAAATCCGAAAGAAGTTTTATCTAGAACAGAATACCAGCGTTATAAAACAGCTCTTAATTCGTTTGATGATCCTGTTATGATCGTTACGCAAGACGAGGTTATCGAAAAAGAGAAAACAAAATCGACCAAAACAAACACTTGGAGATTTGTTGCTGAAAATGTTCGTGACTTTGGTTTTGCAACTTCACGTCGTTTTATTTGGGACATGATGTCGGTGAATGTGGGAGGAAAAAACATCATTGCTTCATCATTATATCCAAAAGAAGGAAATCCACTTTGGGAAGAATATTCTACAAGAGTTGTTGCACACACCCTTGAGGTTTACTCAAAATACACCTTTGATTATCCTTATCCAAAAGCAGTTTCTGTTCATGCGAAAAATCAAGGAATGGAATACCCAATGATTTGTTGGAATTATGGTCGTCCAAATCCCGATGGAACCTATTCTGATCGTGTAAAGTACGGAATGATCAGTGTAATTATTCACGAGGTTGGGCACAACTATTTTCCAATGATTGTAAATTCTGACGAACGTCAATGGGGATGGATGGATGAAGGGTTAGATACATTCATGCAATACCTTACCGAGCAAGAATTTCAACCAAATTATCCATCACGTCGTGGAGACCCAGCAAAAATTGTACGGTATATGTCAGGTGATCAAGACTTTATCAGTCCGATTATGTCGAACCCTGAAAATGTGTATCAGCTTGGACCGAATGCCTATGGAAAACCAGCTACTGCATTAAATATTCTTCGTGAAACAATTATGGGTAAAGATCTATTTGATTTTGCTTTCAAAACATATTCTCAACGTTGGATGTTTAAGCACCCAACTCCTGAAGATTTTTTCCGTACCATGGAAGATGCTTCTGCTGTTGATTTAGATTGGTTTTGGAGAGGTTGGTTCTATTCTACTGATGTTGTTGATATAGGAGTAAAAGAAGTAAAACGATTCTATGTATCACCTAATCCAAGTAAGGAAGTGAACGAAAGGTTAGCGAGTTTTGGAATGACCTTAGAAGATTTAAACCCTTCTGTGTTTATGGTAGGAGAAGATGATGAGGCTTTTGACCCTAGCCTTGCCGAAGGTAATTTAGAGGATCACTCTGATCTATTGAAAGAGGGTCTTGCTGAAGGAAAGAAATTACCGAAGTATTTCTATCAAATTGAATTTGAAAAGCCAGGTGGAATTGTGATGCCTATAATAGTTGAATACAGCTATGCAGATGGAACAAAAGAAAGAGTCACTTATCCAGTTCAAGTTTGGCGTAAAAATGACGATTCAGTTAAAAAATTAGTTACTTCAGACAAAGAGCTAATTGGGGTTACTATTGATCCAGATGCTGAAACTGCAGATGTTGATTTAACCAACAATGCTTGGCCTAAAAAAGAGGCTGATACTGATTTTGATAAATTTAAAACCAAAGTTCAAGGGTAAAAATTTTGAAATATAAAACAGAAAAAGCAGCGATTCTTTTCGCTGCTTTTTTTTTCGTTTATCTTTGAAAAAAAATATAGTGATGTTATTTATAAGCGGAGCTGAGATTGTCTTTATTTTCTTTATCGTCTTACTTATTTTTGGAGCCGATAAAATACCTACCATCGCGCGCGGTCTTGCTAAGGGAATTACGCAAGTAAAACAGGCAACAAACGAAATAAAATCTGAAATTCAGAAATCTGCTGATCTTGATCCAACTAAACAAATTGGTTCCAACATTCAAAAAGAAATCAACGAGGTCAAAGAAGATTTTGACAAACTGACCAATTCAGTAAAACGTAAGTTTTAAATTTTCCGGCTTAGTGTCAATCCGTCTCGAAGCGGAAGCAGGACAGTTTCTAGTGCCGGATGATTTGCCAAACGCCCATTAAATTTCTTTAAAACTTGAGTATCTTCATCTTTGGGTTGGGTAGCCTCCAATACTTTTCCACTCCACAATACATTGTCGGAAATTAAAAGACCTCCTTTGTTGAGTTTAGGCAAAAGTAAATCGAGGTAAACCAAATAATTTCGCTTGTCTGCATCCAAAAAAATCAAATCATAGCTTTTTTCCAAACTTGGAATCACTTCAACTGCATCTCCAATATGTTGATGAATCTGACTACCATGAGCAGATCGATCAAAAAAAGAACGTTGAAAATCGAAGAGCTCTTCATTTTTGTCAATGGTGTCAATGCACCCGTTTTCTGCCAGACCTTCTGCTAGGCATAGTGTGGCATATCCGGTATAGGTCCCAATTTCCAGTACATGTTTAGGTTGTGTTAATTTAGACAACAAACTCAAAAAACGTCCTTGAAGTGGACCACTCAACATACGAGGTAAAAGCACTTTTAGGTGTGTTTCTCGTGTTAATTCTTTTAATAAATCGGGTTCTTCTTGGGAGTGAGCAACCACATAATCGAAAAGAGTAGATGAAATAAAATCCATTGTTTATTCGTTTGGTCGTGCATAAGGAAAACGGTCAAGTAATTTGGGAAGCGCATAACCATCAAGACCATTAATAGTGACGATATCTCCTTGGTCGAGTTGAACCCAACCATCATCCAAGAGCATGTGGTCTTGTAAAAATAGATGTTCAATTGAAACCACAACAAGCAAACAATCGTTCTCTTTGATCAGATAATGATTGACATAACGACAAGCAATTTGGACTGGAGCATTTTTTACAAAAGGAGCTTCCCAACCTTCTTTGTATTCTTCTTCCAAATCTGTTTGATCAAACTCAGAAACTGTGGCTGGATATTTTGCAGAGGTATGATGCGCATCTTTTATTTGAGTTGCATCAATATGGTTAATGGTCAGCATTCCGTTGGCTTGCATATTTTCAAAACTGTGCCTAGGAACGGTTGTTGGACGAAGAATAAACCCAAGTAAAGCGGGATTACTTCCCAAATGAACAACCGAATTAAATACAGCTAGATTTGAAACTCCCTCAATGGATTTTGTTCCAATCAAGTTTGCAGACTTATACCCTGAAATACTGTTGATTAAATTGTTTTTGTAGCGAACCTCTAGCGCGTCAAGGGTTTGCTTTGAAAAATACCGCATCTTTTTTTGTCAAAGATAAGATTAATCTGATGGTGAATCTTCTTTCAATAAAAGGAATAAAACCACACCCAAGCCAACGATTAGTGCTGCGATATACACAAAATGTTTTTGTTCCTCAATTCCTTTAAAATAGCCGTTAAGAACAAGTTTGTCAATCACAGTAATATAGCCTCCTAGGAAAAGAAGCAAAATGATTGCTTTGTACTTTTGAAAAAATGATTGCATACAATTTAGTTTGCTTCAAATTACTTCTTTTTTGTGAAGTGGTAAAATTTGATTTTTAGATTTTTTTAATTTTCATTCCATAAAATTCATTTTACCACAAGCAAAAAGATGAATTTTTAAAAAATTCTGTTTGCGCTATATTCAATGCCCATTTTCATTTGATTATTTTGTACTTTTGAGACAAATTTTAGAACTATGGCTTTTGATATTGAAATGATCAAAGGAGTTTACGCTCGACTTGAAAACCGCGTAGCTCAAGCAAGAGAATTAACAGAGAAACCACTTACCGCTTCAGAGAAAATTTTATATGCTCACTTGTGGGATGGAAAAGCGACAAAACCCTTTACAAGAGGGAAAGATTATGTGGACTTTGCTCCTGATCGAATTGCATGTCAAGACGCAACTGCACAAATGGCTCTTTTGCAATTTATGCAAGCTGGAAAAGCAAAAGTAGCTGTCCCCACTACCGTTCATTGTGATCACCTTATTCAAGCGAAAGAAGGTGCAAAACAAGATTTAAAATCTGCCAACAGTACCTCTGCTGAAGTATTTGACTTTTTGGAATCGGTTTCTGATAAATATGGAATTGGTTTTTGGAAACCAGGGGCAGGGATTATTCACCAAGTTGTTCTTGAAAACTATGCATTCCCTGGAGGAATGATGATTGGAACTGACTCACATACCGTTAATGCAGGTGGATTAGGAATGCTTGCCATTGGTGTTGGTGGTGCTGATGCTGTGGATGTTATGGCTGATATGCCATGGGAATTAAAATTCCCTAAACTTATTGGTGTAAAACTTACGGGTAAATTAAATGGATGGACAGCTCCTAAAGATGTCATCCTTAAAGTTGCTGGAATCCTTACTGTAAAAGGAGGAACAGGTGCTATAATTGAATATTTTGGAGATGGTGCAAAGGCAATGTCTTGTACCGGAAAAGGAACTATTTGTAACATGGGTGCGGAAGTTGGTGCAACCACTTCTACGTTTGGATACGACGATTCTATGGAGCGTTATTTACGTTCGACTGGTCGTGATGATGTAGCTGATGCTGCAAATCAAGTTCGTCAACACCTCACAGCAGACCCTGAAGTTTATGCAGACCCTGCTGCTTATTTTGATGAGGTTATCGAAATTGACCTGGATACCCTTAGTCCTCACATCAATGGACCTTTTACTCCAGATTTGGCAACTCCTGTCAATCAAATGAGTAAGGTAGCCAAAGAAAATGGATGGCCATTACAAGTGGAGTGGGGATTGATTGGTTCATGTACCAACTCTTCTTATGAAGATTTATCCCGTGCTGCTTCGATTGCAAAACAAGCCGTTGATAAAAAATTAATCACCAAAGCTGAATTTGGAATTAACCCTGGTTCAGAACAAGTACGATATACTGCTGAAAGAGATGGATTACTTGGAATCTTTGAAGATTTGAATGCAAAAATATTTACCAATGCTTGTGGACCTTGTATTGGACAATGGGCAAGAGAAGGAGCCGACAAACAAGAACGCAATTCAATTGTACATTCTTTCAACAGAAACTTTTCAAAACGTGCAGATGGTAACCCAAATACACATGCCTTTGTAGCTTCCCCCGAAATGGTTGCTGCTGTGGCAATTTCTGGTCGTTTGGATTTCAATCCTATGACTGATGTATTGATTAACCAAGAAGGGGAAGAAGTAAAACTTGATCCACCAACTGGATTGGAACTTCCTCCAAGAGGGTTTGATGTTGAAGACAATGGATATCTCGCTCCACAAGAAGACGGTTCGTCTGTGAATGTGGTCGTAAAAGATGATTCTGAGCGTTTGCAATTACTTACTCCTTTTGCTCCGTGGAACGGACAAAACCTAATCGGAGCAAAACTCCTTATCAAGGCTCAAGGAAAATGTACCACAGACCATATCTCAATGGCTGGTCCTTGGTTGCGTTTTCGTGGACATCTTGACAACATCTCAAACAATTGTTTGATTGGTGCAGTAAATGCCTTTAATGAAAAAACAAACTTTGTAAAAAATCAACTTACTGGAAACTACGGTGGTGTACCCGATGTACAACGTCAGTATAAAGCAGCTGGAATTGAAACTGTTGTTGTTGGAGATCACAATTATGGTGAAGGCTCGTCAAGGGAACATGCTGCAATGGAGCCAAGACACCTCGGTGTTAAAGTGGTATTGGTTAAATCCTTTGCTCGTATTCACGAAACTAACTTGAAAAAACAAGGAATGCTAGGAATTACTTTTGCAAATGAAGCAGACTATGACTTGATTCAAGAAGATGATACCTTCAATTTTACAGACCTAAGTGCATTTGCACCAGGAAAAACAATCACTGTTGAAATTATTCATGCGGATGGTTCGTCTGATACAATCCAAGCAAATCACACCTATAACCAACAACAAATTGAGTGGTTTAAAGAAGGGTCTGCATTGAATTTAATCAAGAAGCAAAACGCAGTTTAAAGACTGATTATTCGTCCTGGATTTAGAAGGTTTTTGGGGTCTAAACTCTTTTTTAAGAGTTGCATCAATCGAATTTCCTCTGGAGTACGCGAAGTACCTAAATACGCTTTTTTATCCAATCCTATGCCGTGCTCAGCTGAGACTGAACCTCGATTCTTTTTTAAGTTTGCATAGACAATTTCGTTGATTGCCTCAATTGTTTCAGGTGCATTATCTTCCTTTCCGATAATGAAATGAATATTTCCATCAGCAACATGACCAAAGGGAAAAATACAACGGACAAATGGAAGTTTTTCAAGCGCCTCGACTGCAAGGTCAATTTCTTCACCAATTACATTGATTGGAAAAGAAATATCAAAATGTTGGTCATAGTCCGCTAAATCTGCCAAGACTGATACATCTTCTCGAATTTTCCAAATGGATTGCAATTCACGTTCACTTTGAGCCAACACACCATCTTCAATCCATTCTTTTTCCATGGCTTGAGCAATCAATTCTTCCAAACGACTGAAGTCACTTTCTGGACTGCTACCAAGTGTTTCAATAAAGACATAGTATCGAAAATGATCGGGTAGGGGAGCTGGGTAGCCCGACGGTGGACGTGTCATTGCTTGATAGGTCCTTTGCCACATCAATTCAAATCCTGTCAATGTTCCTGCAAGTCCTTTTTCAAGAAATTTAAGTAAACTCACTACTTCAGGATAGGACTGAATACCCACAATTGCCGAGGAGCGACTTTTTGGTTTTTCATGCAATCGAAAAACAACCTTGGTTACTATTCCAAGGGTACCTTCAGCACCAATAAAAAGTTGTTTTAGGTCGTATCCTGAATTGTCCTTGATGATTTTTTTTAGGGAACTAATTACTGTACCATCTGCCAAAACCACTTCAAGACCCAACACCATTTGTCTGGTCATTCCATAGCGAAACACACGAAGACCTCCTGCATTGGTTGAAATTACTCCTCCCACATGAGCAGATCCTTTTGCTCCAAAACTCAAGGGTAGAAAAAGATTTTTTTCATTCGCGGCATCAATCACATGTTCCAAAATTGCGCCTGCTTCAACAGTTAGTGTTCGGCTTTGTTCATCGATTTCCTCGATGGAATTCATTTTTTCCAATGAAATTACAAGTTGTGAAGTTTCACTTTGGGTAGCACCTACCAAGTTGGTCAATCCTCCGTGAACCACCACCTGTTGCTTATTAGAATTACACAATCGCATAATGGTAGCAACTTCTTCGGTTGATCTTGGAAAAACAACTGCAAGGGCAGTCAACGGAATATCTGTTTTCCAGATATGTGAAAAACGACTTTTTTCTTCTCCGTTTGCCAGTACGTTGCTGCTGCCCAAAAGAGCAATCAATTCCTCTATCATTGGTTTTATTTATACCGTAAATGTACCAATTTAATAGCGAATTAAAGGTCTAGGTCAAATGCGTCGGCAACCGCTTGATACATTACTTTTCCAGAAGCAATATTCAATCCTTTTGCAAGTGCAGCATTTGATTCACATGCTTTTTCCCAACCTTGGGAAGCAATCAATTGGGTATATTTTAAGGTCACATTATTTAATGCATTGGTCGAAGTCATTGGAACTGCACCAGGAATATTGGCTACACAGTAGTGTACGATATCTTTTTCGATAAAAACAGGATCTTTGTGCGAGGTAGCTCGACATGTTTCAAAACAACCTCCTTGATCAACCGCTACATCCACAAGCACTGTTCCCGCTTCCATAGAAGAAAGCATTTCTTTGCGAATAATTTTAGGAGCTTTGGCTCCTGGAACCAACACAGCTCCGATAATCACATCACAATCTACAAGGTGTATGTTTATGTTTTCTTCGGACGAATACAGTGTAAATACATTGGCTGGTAAAACTTCGCTCAAATAACGAAGACGATCCAAGTTGATGTCAAAAAGATAGACTTGAGCACCAAGACCAGCAGCCATTTTAGCAGCTTCTGCACCAACTACACCCCCTCCAATGATCAATACTTTGGCAGGTGCAACTCCCGGAACTCCTCCCAATAGTTTTCCTTTTCCTTTTTGAGGACTTTCCAAATATTTGGCTGCTTGTTGCACGGACATTCTTCCGGCAACCTCAGACATGGGTGTTAGCAATGGCAAACGACCTTTCTCATCTTCCACAGTTTCATACGCAATACAAATTGCACCGTTTTTTAGCATTGCTTCGGTAAGTGATTGACTCGAGGCAAAATGAAAATAAGTAAAAAGAATTTGTCCCTTGCGAATTAGCTTATATTCTGCCTCTAAAGGTTCTTTTACTTTGACAATTAGCTCCGCAAAGGCATAGACTTCCTTTGCA
This sequence comes from Flavobacteriaceae bacterium, assembly GCA_030835845.1. Taxonomy (GTDB): domain Bacteria; phylum Bacteroidota; class Bacteroidia; order Flavobacteriales; family Flavobacteriaceae; genus Arcticimaribacter. The sequence goes on along the minus strand of JAUROD010000056.1, from coordinate 3,860 downwards.
CTATTTAATATTTTTGCACCTGCATCTACATAGTCTCTGTCTGAGTAGCCACTACCCAAGCCTGCTGATGTTTGGACATACACTTCATGTCCTTGCGATGTGAGGGAATGCACACTTGCCGTATTTAAACCGACCCGTGATTCATTGTTTTTTATTTCTTTTGGAACACCGATAATCATCCTCGTTTTTTTAACAAATCTAATTAAATGTGTGATATTTTTATTTTATTTTTTACTTTTTTTATCCCAAAAAAAACACCCCGTATTGGGGTGCTTTTAATGAACCTAACTCTTACCCGCTTCGCACCATCTTAGGTCTATGGTTTTTTTATTCTTTTGAATTATTTTCGATTCCTAAAATTGAGGCTTATGATCCGCTAACCAATTTACATTGGAGTTAGTAGCAAAACTGCCATGATTGGTCACTTGATCTACGTCCCAACTACTTAGGTTTTGATTGAATGCCTGAGAACCTGAAAACATATAACCCATGTTGGTTACGCTACTCACATTCCAATTTCCTATATTTTTATCAAACAAGACTGTTTGATAAAACATCTGATTCATGTTTGTAACGGAAGAAACATTCCAATTCCCGATGTCTTGATTGAATTTTTGTGCCTAATTAAACATATGGCTCGTGTCTATGACTGAGGACACATCCCACAGTTACCTATATTTTGATCAAAAGGTGTTTCTTTAAACATATAAGCCATGTTGGTCACGCTACTTACGTTCCAACCTCCAATGGACTGATCAAATTTACTAGCCGAAAAAAACATATAGCTCATATCAGTAACTGAAGACACATCCCAATTCCTAATATCTTGATTGAATAAGCTAACATAAATAAACATTTCCTGCATAGTCGTTACACTGGAGACATTCCATACTCCAATTTCTTGAACGAAATCATCAGCATCTCTAAACATAAAACTCATATCCGTTACACTACTCACATCCCAATGGGTAATGTCTTGATTAAAACGTGAGGCTTCATCGAACATCTTACTCATGTTGGTCACACTACTTACATCCCAGGTTGTTATATCATTTATTGATTTTATGGTTATTCCCCAACCCATGGGGGGGGATAATATAATATGAATCAATAGTTTGACTAGCCAAAATAAGGGTATCAGGCAATCATTTTTTCTTGTGTTTTATAGTGATTTAACCAAATTAAAGTGAATTCATTTATTGCTTATGCTTGTTTGGTTAAAATTTCTGTCTCTAGTTACTCAAAATGCAATAAAACGAAAAACTTGAACGAAGAATTTGTATCTTCGCTGCCCTAGGGTGTTTAGCTCAGTTGGTTTAGAGCGCTACCTTGACAGGGTAGAGGTCGTGGGTTCGAATCCCTCAACACCCACAACTGTTTTCTTTTCTTTCACCCTTTTTTACTTCTAATTTTTATTCATTTACAGTATTTACAAAAACCTAATATCGATTAGGTAGAAACTTGTTTTTTATTATATTGGTCGATAAATCACTCCAAATCTGTTCTACTTTCTGATTGCCTACGCATTCTATTTTTAGCACATTTTGGAGTCTATTATTTAATTCAGACAAAGCATGTCTTTGTTTTAATGCATTCAAATCTCAAAAAAACAGGAAGTATGAATACAATTAAAGTTTTCACATTACTAGCCTTTGTGTTGGGAAGTTCAGTAACAACACAGGCACAATCTTTTTTAATCTTTTTTGCCGATTACGGGTATGACAAGAAAATCATTGTCGTTAGGTAAAGATTGAATTCCAAAACTCTGAAGCATATGCATCAAAATCACACCAAGAAGTGCAAAGCCTCTAAGTGCATCAAGTACGGTGATACGTTTGTTTTCAATTTTAATTGTAGCCATTAAGTGGTTGTTTCAAGATGATTTGAAATTGAAGATACAATTAAACATGAAACAAAAATTGAATAATTTTAACGTTGATACACCCGCACATAATCTACCTCCATAATTTCCGTATTGAAAGAGGCAGGAACATTTCCACCAAGATTCCCACCCACGGCAATATTGAGTAGGAGGTAATGTGGGTTTTTGTAGGGGTTTGTCGGATTATTTGATAGGGTAAAGAAGACGACGTCATCTACAGCAATTTTCATTTCGTTTTCATCCCAAATAAGCGAGTAAATATGAAATTCAGTGGTGGTATTATTTACCCTAGTAGTCGTTCCAGCATTTTCATAGGCACCCTGATTTAAAGGGTTACCCCAGTGAAAATATCCATAGACTTGGCTTTTATCCCAACCGTTTTGTTCGAGTATGTCAATTTCCCCACAAGAAGGCCATCCCACACTTCCGTCGCGACTTCCATAGTAGTTTCCAGCTTCGTCAATGTTTGTTCCAAGTGTCCAAATAGCAGGCCATGTTCCTTCACCCCCCGGTAGTTTAGCACGTACATCTACCCGACCGTATTTGAAACTAAATTTTGAATTCAATCGAGCCGAGGTGTATTCTTTTCGTCTGTTTTGGGTCGTGTAAGGTTCTTTTTTTGCAACAATCTTTAATTTTCCCTCACTGACATAAGTGGTACTTGCTTTATTGACGTAATGCTGTAACTCACCGTTGAACCAACTTCCCCCATTGGGTGCATATGTTTGGTGATGCCATTTGTCAGTATCCGGCCGTCCATCAACATCAAATTCATCATTCCAAACAAGATTCAGTGGACCCTCTTGAGGTTCTTCAGGAGGAGTTACTTCATCCACTTCAGGTGCAGGTCCAGAAAAAAGAATGTTGTCTATATAGACATAGTTTTCCTCTCCTTCAGTACTGTAAAAAATAAATTGTGCAATGTTTTCTCTGTGCTGTAATTCAGTAAAATCAGTCAACGGAATTTTGATGTGTACCCACTCTGATTTTTCAATCGCATCCACAGTTACTGTAGCTTCTGTATCATCACCTTGTCCAGCTCCTTCATAGGTTCCGTTCGGTCCAAAGTCAACTAACTTGACTCTAAATTCGTTCAGGTTTGGACTCCAAAGATCAAATTCTAAATATAGTCTTGTGGATATATCAATTTGCTGAACGGCTGTTTCAATAGCAAAAAAACCAAGTTTAGAATATTTCTTAACCTTGTTTTCGTAATAATACACTTCTTCAATTTCACCATTTGACCAATTGGTAAGAAAAAAATCAACCCTGTTGTTTGTATACGAATCAGAATAAATAGAGACGACTTCGTCGGCAGGTATGGTCGGTTTTTGCGCCACAATAATCGGTGAAATACCACATCCATTTTCATTTACTTCATGCCTTGCAGGACTATCTGGACATTGATCATTTTCATCATTAATACCATCCAAATCACGATCAACTAAGGTGAAATAAGCAATTACCTCTGTATCAGAATCCAATGTCATTTCAAGAGGATTTTTAGTCGAATTATTGGACCATTTTTCAAAAATATACCCTGGATCTGGTGTCGCAATAAGAATAATTTTTTCTCCCTTGGCATAACTTGAATTTACATTGGATACTTTACCACCGTCTGCTGCTGACGCCTCAATACGAACATATTCCGTAACTACTTCACTTGTTTGTTCCGTGGCTTCTTCCTCTGCTAATGGTTGTTCGGCAGAACAGTTAACGAGAAAAAGAAACAAAATAAAAAAGGTAGAATACGCTATTTTATTTTGTGAAATCATATTATTTCTATTAAGCATGGTTTAATTACAAACCTAATTTTGTTCACAAAAATACTCTATTGCACTTAAAAACGATGACTATATCTTATGTTTTTAGAGTAAAAGAATTGGAACACGACATTTAAATTAAAAATTGTAGTGTGACTTTGTAAAAAGAATGCCTTTTTTTCATACTTTTTACAAATATTTAAGTCTTATGAAAT
>JAUROD010000055.1 GCA_030835845.1 Flavobacteriaceae bacterium | reverse complement strand
CATTCCGATAAAGTGCATTGGGAAAAACACACCGTAAGCACAAACAGCAGTTACCCAAAAGTGAATATATCCAAGGTTTTTATTTAGCATTCTACCAAACATTTTTGGGAACCAATGATAGACCCCTGCAAATAATCCATAAAGGGCTGAAATACCCATTACTAGGTGGAAATGCGCAACAACAAAATACGTATCGTGAACATTAATATCCAGTGTGCTATCTCCTAAAATAATTCCCGTTAATCCACCCGATATAAAGGTTGAAACCAAACCGATAGAAAACAACATTGCCGGATTTAGTTGCAGGTTACCTTTCCATAGGGTTGTAATATAGTTAAATGCTTTGACAGCCGATGGAATAGCAATTAATAGTGTTGTAAATGTAAATACAGAACCTAAGAAAGGATTCATTCCAGAAATGAACATATGGTGCCCCCATACAATTGTTGATAGGAAAGCAATTGCAAGTATTGAAGCAACCATAGCACGATAACCAAAAATCGGTTTACGGGCGTTAGTAGCAATGATTTCTGAGGTGATACCTAACGCAGGAAGTAATACAATATAAACTTCTGGGTGACCAAGAAACCAAAAAAGATGTTCATACAATACTGGTGAACCTCCTTGATAATGCAAAACTTCTCCTTGAATAAAAATATCTGAGAGGAAGAATGAAGTTCCAAAACTTCTGTCCATTATCAATAATAAAGCTGCTGATAAAAGTACAGGGAAAGAAACAACTCCAATGATTGCTGTCACAAAAAATGCCCAAATAGTAAGTGGCAAACGAGACATTGACATTCCTTTTGTTCTCAGGTTAATAACTGTAACGATATAGTTAAGTGAACCTAATAAGGATGATGCAATAAAAATAGCCATAGAAACCAACCAAAGTGTCATCCCAAGTCCTGAGCCAGGTTGAGCTTGAGGTAGAGCTGATAACGGAGGATAAACTGTCCATCCTGCGGCAGCTGGTCCAGCTTCAACAAACAATGAAAATACCATGATGACAGAGGATAAGAAAAATAACCAAAATGAGATCATATTTAGTAGTCCTGACGCCATATCACGTGCACCAATTTGTAATGGAATTAGAAGGTTACTAAACGTTCCACTTAAACCTGCTGTTAGTACAAAAAATACCATAATTGTACCATGAATGGTAACAAGTGCCAGATAAACATTGGGGTCCATCACACCTTCAGGAGCCCATTTTCCTAATAAAACTTCAAAAATTGTAAAGGATTGTTCGGGCCATGCCAACTGAATTCGGAAAAGCAATGACATTGCAATACCAATGATTCCCATAAAAAGACCTGTTATGAGATATTGTTTTGCAATCATTTTGTGATCTTGACTGAAGATGTACTTCGTCATGAACGTTTCCTTGTGATGATGCCCGTGGTCCTCTTCGTGTGCGTGTTCTGCTGTTGACATATCTTTGTTTTTAATTTAAATTATTGAATGACTTGAGCAAATGTTTGTTGATTTGCTATCCATTTTTCATATTCTTCTGGAGTTTCAACTACAATCTTCATCTGCATATTGTAATGTGATGCTCCACAAATTTTGTTACATAAAAGTAAGTAATCAAATACATACGGTTCAAGGGCTTCTTCACCATTGGCTACTAATTCTTTGCTATTTTCAACACGTATTTTGTTGATCTTTTTGACTTTTGCAATCATATCAGGATCTTGACGCATTTCTTCAGTTGTGGTAATTGGTGTAAATGCAAACTCAGTAATCATCCCTGGCACACAGTTCATTTGAGCTCTGAAGTGTGGCATATATGCAGAATGAAGTACATCTTGTGATCGCATTTTAAATACTACTTCACGCCCGACTGGAAGGTGTAGTTCTTGAACAACAACATCATCCAGACCATTAGGGTCAGTAGCATCAATACCAACTAAGTTTTTTCCTTCAAAATCTTGTAAAAATCGAACATTAGCATCCCCTAAAACTCCATCTTCTCCTGCATATCTAGCTTTCCAATTGAATTGTTGAGCATAAAGTTCGACTACTAGGGCTTCATCATTTTCTTCAAAAGACATGATGTTTGTCCATGTGTAGAGACCATACAAAATAAGTCCCGCAAGAGTGATTACAGGTATAAATGTCCAAATTGCTTCCAAACGATTGTTGTCTGCATAAAAAAGTGCTTTTTTGCCTTTTTCACCCCGGTATTTATAAGCAAAATAATGAAGTAATGCTTGGGTGATTGTTTGAACAAAGAAAATCAATGCAAATGAAATCCACATCAAACTATCGTAATCACTACCATGCTCTGAAGCAGCATCAGGAAGTAGAACATCTCCCCATGCATAAAAAGAATAAAGAGTAAGAACGTAGATGAAAACTAGGAAAGCAAACATCAATTTTCCCTGCGTATTATTGTCTTTGTCGTCAGCTACTTGTGTGGTATTTCTTTCTGTTTGAGATAGCTCAAACATTTTGGTAATTTGCCAAATGGAAATCCCAATTAAAACGAGTACTGTAAAGGTTAATAAAGCCGTCATTTATCTTTTTCTAATTTGGTTTAATAATGAAAACGTTCACTTTCACCCATATAAGGATCTCCCTTGGCTAAAAGTGGTGCTTTTGTTAATTCTGTAAATACGATATAAAGGAACAAACCGAGGAAGAATAAAAATCCTCCAATCTCAGGAATTCCAATAAACCACTGATCTCCAACAGCTGAAGGCATAATCATGTTGAAAACATCTAAATAATGTCCCAATAAAATTACAATTCCAGCCATGATGATAAAGTAGTTTGTTCTTTTGTAATCACTATTCATTAATATTAAGAGAGGGAACAAAAAGTTCATTGCTACCATTCCAAAGAAAGTGATATTGTAGTCTTCAATGCGAGTAATGAAATAGGTTACCTCTTCGGGGATATTTGAATACCAAATGAGCATAAACTGTGAAAACCATAGATATGTCCAAAAAATACTAACCCCAAACATAAATTTACCTAGATCGTGTATGTGACTATCATTTACAAATTCCAAGTAACCTTTTGATTTGAGATAGATAGATATCAACGCGATAGCTGTAATTCCTGATACAAACATACTGGCAAATACATACCATCCAAAAAGTGTACTAAACCAATGCGGATCAATAGACATAATCCAGTCCCATGACATAATTGATTCTGTGACAATATAAAAAACTAGAAAACCAGCTGAAATACGGAAGTTTTTTACATGGTTTGAGTTATCGTTTGCTTGGTCTTGAGCCAATGAAAATTTACGAGAAAAATAACGGTACAACGTCCATCCTCCAAGGAAAAATATAGCACGTGCTAGAAAAAAAGGCACATTTAAAAACCCTGTTTTTCCGGCAATAAGTTTGTCGTGTGCAACCACTTCTGGATCCATCCAGATAAAGAGGTGATTGAAGTGCAAACCTGATAATGCAAGGATTACAATTACAATAATTCCACCGGGAAGTAAATATCCTGTTATCCCTTCCATTACACGAAAAAGAACTGGGGACCAACCAGCTTGAGCAGCTCGATTAATCGCATAAAATGCTAACACTCCAAGTGAAATCATGAAGAAAAAGAAAGCAGCAACATAAAGTGCAGCCCATGGTTTATTTTGTAATTGATGAAGCAAATGTTCGTCATGAGATGTGTCATGAACCTGCTCAGAAGATTCCGAATGACCCTCACTTTGATGTGAATTATCATGAGTTTGATCAGCATGAGAAGAATCTTCATGATGCGTTGCAGCATCAGTATCATGATTTTCTCCATAATGCTCAGTTGCTACCATTGCTTTAGCTTCTTCAACTGTGCTAGGTGCACTTAGAAAGCCATAAACTAAGCCTATAAAACCAATAACCATGAAGGTAAAAGCTAAATTTCGAAGTTTGTGTGAAAACGTATACATAGACTTTTAAATATTAGTTAAGAAGCTTGGTTCTTAGTTCCATTACATGCTGAGCTATCTGCCAGCGTTCTGTTTCGTTTACTTGTCCTGCATGTGACCCCATAGCATTACGTCCATACATCAAGACATGGTAGATACTTCCCTGTGTAATCTCACGATCACTATAACTGGGAACTCCTAAAAATTTCTCACGTGTCATGAGAATACCCTGACCATCTCCCTTGTTTCCATGACAAACTGCACAATATACTCCATAAAGAGCTTTCCCTTGTGCTAAATTTACTTCAGAATTTTCCAATGGAGAAATCAATTTTGATTTTGCTGCTTCATAACCCTCATTTGTATCTGGATACTCATAAGGTTGCCATCCACGAGCTATAGATCCCTCAACTGGAATTTGGGCTTCAATACCGTTAGCAAAGGCATCTGAATCAGCATATGCTTCATAGCCAACGGGCTCGTACATGTTAGGAAAATATTGATAATTTGGTTTAGAAGGATCTTGGCATGAAGCGAAGCTTAATGCAAGAACAATACTAAATGAAAAAAGGATTAACTGCTTCATTATTCTTCCGTGTTTTGTGGAATGCTTATCTCAATAGCACCTGTTTTTTTCAATAATGTACGAAGTTCTTTTTCGTTGTCATGGAGTGAGATTTCCATCAAAAACTTATCATCCGTAGTTAATGGGTTTGGATTTTCAGCTTGCTTAAATGGCCATAATCTACTTCTTAAATAAAATGTAATAACCATCAAGTGAGCGGCAAAAAATACTGTCATCTCGAACATAACTGGTACAAAAGCAGGCATGTTTTCTAAAAAACTAAAGCTTGGCTTTCCACCAATATTCTGAGGCCAATCTGCAATCATAATAAAATTGATCATTGCTACGGCTACCGAGAAACCGATACAACCATATATAAATGCCATAATTGCTAACCTCGTCTCTTCTAACCCTAATGCCTTGTCTAATCCGTGGACTGGAAAAGGACTATATACCTCTTCGATATGATGTTTGTTTGCACGTAATTCTTTGACAGCTGCCAATAGCGTGTCATCGTCGTCGTATAAGGCGTGTATTACTTGATTACTCATTTGCGTCTCTTAATTTTTTATACTTTTCCCCTGAAGACTTTAATATTGTCTTTACCTCAGCTTGAGCAATCACTGGGAAAGTGCGTGCGTATAACAAGAAGAGGACAAAGAAGAAGCCAATTGTTCCAATAAAGATTCCAATATCAACAAATGTTGGAGAGAACATCGTCCAAGATGAAGGAAGATAATCTCGATGAAGTGAGGTGACAATAATGACAAATCGCTCAAACCACATTCCAATATTTACAACAATAGAAATTATAAACGAGAACATAATACTCGTTCTCAATTTTTTGAACCACATAAACTGAGGTGAAAATACATTACAACTCATCATTGCCCAATATGCCCACCAGTAAGGACCAGTTGCACGATTCAAAAATGCATATTGTTCATATTCCACACCAGAGTACCATGCAATGAAAAGCTCGGTAATGTAGGCTACTCCAACAATTGAACCCGTAATCATGATTACGATATTCATAAGTTCGATATGTTGAACAGTTATGTAATCCTCTAGATTAGATACTTTACGCATGATAATCAATAAAGTGTTTACCATTGCAAATCCAGAAAAAATTGCTCCTGCAACAAAATATGGAGGGAATATAGTCGTGTGCCAACCAGGAATAACCGATGTGGCAAAGTCAAAAGATACAATAGTGTGTACAGAAAGTACTAAAGGAGTTGCCAATCCAGCTAAAACAAGGGAAACTTCTTCAAAACGCTGCCAATCTTTTGCACGACCTGACCATCCAAAACTTAAAAGAGAATAAATTTTCTTTTGGAATGGACGAACAGCACGATCACGAATCATTGCAAAATCAGGAAGTAAACCTGTCCACCAAAAAACAAGTGAAACTGATAAATAGGTTGAAATTGCAAATACATCCCAAAGTAAAGGTGAATTGAAGTTAACCCATAATGATCCAAATCCGTTTGGAATTGGAAGAACCCAATATGCTAGCCATGGTCTACCCATGTGAATAATAGGGAATAAACCTGCCTGAATAACAGAGAAAATTGTCATCGCCTCTGCAGAACGGTTAATTGCCATACGCCATTTTTGACGGAATAAAAGAAGAACAGCAGAAATTAGAGTTCCAGCGTGACCAATTCCAACCCACCAAACGAAGTTGGTGATATCCCATGCCCAACCGACTGTTTTGTTTAGACCCCAGGTTCCAATACCTGTTGAAATCGTGTAAATAATACATCCAACTCCCCATAGGAAAGCTGTTAATGCAATACCAAAGACAATCCACCATTGGCGGTTGGCTTTTCCTTCTACTGGTGCGGCAACATCTACCGTAACATCGTGGTAGGATTTATCTCCAGTAACTAGAGGTTTTCGAATCGGTGCTTCGTAATGCGAGGCCATATGCGATTGCTTTATCTGTTAAATTATACGTTTCTAACCTTTGTTTGGTACATTACATTGGGCTTTGTTCCAACATGTTCCAACAAGTGATACATACGTTCGTTTGCTTTGAGTTCGGAAACCTTACTTTCCTTATCGTTTATATCTCCGAAAACCATTGCTCCATTGCTACAAGCAGCAGAACATGCAGTTTGGAATTCTCCATCTACAATTTGACGTCCTTCAAGTTTTGCATCAAGAATTGTTTTTTGTGTTTTTTGAATACACATTGAACATTTTTCCATCACTCCTCGAGAACGAACAACTACATCAGGGTTTAAAACCATTCGACCTAAATCATTGTTCATATGATAGTCAAATTCATCATTTTTGTTATACAAGAACCAATTAAAACGACGAACCTTATAAGGGCAGTTATTTGCACAATAACGCGTCCCTACACAACGGTTATAGGCCATGTGATTTTGTCCTTGACGACCATGTGAAGATGCTGCAACTGGACAAACAGTTTCACAAGGTGCATGATTACAGTGCTGACACATTACTGGTTGGAAAGTTACTTGCGGATTCTCTGCCGCTTGTTCCATTCGTCCAAATGTTGTCAATGAATCACCTAGTCCTGAAATGTTTTCTTTTGTTTCTAAATCACCTTCAAAAGTATCATCAGATGAATAGTAACGATCAATACGCAACCAATGCATATCACGTGATTTACGAACTTCTGTTTTTCCTACAACAGGAACATTATTTTCCGCATGACAAGCGATAACACAAGCTCCACATCCTGTACAAGCATTTAAATCAATTGACAAGTTAAAATGATGCCCTATTGAACGGTCAAATTCTTGCCACATATCCACTTCTGGAGATGTCACTTCCTGTTCCATATGGTTTTTTGATACCATAGGTACCGCATTCCAATAGGATTTATCTTTTGTGTTAAATACTTCAAGTGTGGTTTCTTTGACGATATCACCACGTCCCATAAGGGTATTGTGAAGCTGAGTACATGCAAATTCGTGGAATCCATCTGCTAAACTTACACTAGCTGATTGTACATCTTTAGCTTGATTGTAAAAAGTAAAAGCATTTACTCCTACTTGCATTTCATCTTGTAAACCTTTACGCTCTCCGTATCCAAGTGCTAATCCTACAGAACCTTTGGCTTGTCCTGGCTGAATAACAACAGGAACTTTTAATGTAGTTTCTCCAACTGTAACGTTGGCATAACTACCATTAAGTGCTCCGTTCGCCACGTTTACATTTTTTAGTCCAAGAGCCTGTGCATCCGAAGCTGCTACAGTAAGATAGTTATCCCATGTAACTCGTGTAATTGGGTCAGGGAATTCTTGTAACCAAGGATTATTTGATTGTTGACCATCACCCATTCCTGTTTTGGTATATAAAACAAGTTCAATTCCATCTGCCTTTGCAGAAGAAAGCTGAGCTACTGCTGATGAAACATCAGCCTGTTTAAATCGTGATCTACTTTTTTGTGATGTGCTAAAATAGCCATCATGTAAGACATCATTCCATGAAACACTACCTAATATAGATGATTTCCAGTTAGACTGAATGGCTTCGTAGTAATTTTGATTACTTCCATTCCACTTTAGAAGAGCATCTTGAAATTGAAGCGTATCAAATAATGGGCGTATGGTTGGTTGTGCCAAAGCATAATGCCCTGCTTTAAATTCATAATCTCCCCAACTTTCGAGATAGTGAGGTAATGCTCCAACGTATTGAGAAACAGAAGCTGTTTCATCCTCTTTCATGCTAAAAGCAACTGAAAGGTCTAATTTTTTAATTCCTTCTGCAAGTGCTGCTCCATTGGATGCGCTATAAACAGGATTTATACCTACTGTGATTAAACCACCCAAAGTACCATTAATAACACTATCAATTACGGGACCTACTCCACTACCGGTTTCTTGACGAATTAATCGAGGGCTTTGAGAATCCATAACAACACTACCAATAAAATTATTGATTGCAAGCACTATTTGTTGTGCACCTAAATCATGAATTCCAGTTACAACCACTGCGTTTTTACCAGCAGTTTTGATAGCTGATACAGCTTGCTCAACTCTAGCCTGGTGTGCCGAACTTAAATTTCCAGAAACTTGCGTACCTGTAAGGGATCTATATATGTGTGCGAGAATGTTTTTTTGTGCAGATGGTGTTGCAGGGACACGGATATCAGCCGAAGCTCCACTCAAAGTCATGTTGGCTTCAAATTGGAAATGTTTCGACATGCTTGCTTTTCCGTGATTTTTTTTAGGGATTCTCTTTTTAGAATATCCACTGTCATAACCTCCGCCTTGCCAATCTCCTAGAATATCAGCTCCAACAGAAACGATTGTGTCAGCCTTACTAAAATCATAGTCCGCTAATCCACGAACTCCATAAGCAGCTTCGAATGCATCAACTGCATCTGAATAGGCAACTGTATCGTAATTTACGTGTTTTACGTTGCTAAACTTACTTAGAAAGTCATTGATAATATTAGTTGTTGTTGGGCTAGCAAAAGTTTGTGTTAAAAGAACAACTTCTTTACCCGTAGCAGCCAACGCATTTAATTTAGCTCCTACTTGAAGATGGAAATCATCCCAAGAAATGTTTGATCCATTTCCTTTAGGTCCTTGCAAACGTTTTGTATCATATAAAGAAAGTACAGATGCATGAACACGCGCATTTGCACCTCCAAGAACTGGAGCATCAGGATTATTTTCAATTTTGATTGGACGACCTTCACGTGTTTTAACCAAAATACTTCCAAAATCAAATCCATCAGCAATGGCTGTAGCATAATAATTTGCAATTCCAGGTCTGATTTGTTCGGGTTGAACAACATAGGGAACAGATTTTATTACGGGTCCCTCACAAGCAGCCAAGGAAGCTGCAGCGGTACTAAACCCTACATACTTGAGAAAGTCGCGACGTGAAGCACTACTTTCTTCCAAATTTTCTTGATCTCCTAAAAATTCATTTACTGGAATGTATTCGGCAAATTCTTTTTGCTTGAGTTGATCAACTAAACGGGACTCCGAATTTAGTTGCTCTGTATTTTTCCAATAGGTTTTATTTTCTGCCATAAGACATTTTATGTTTAGTACGCGTAATTAGTAGTGACACTTTCCACACTCCAATCCACCCATTTGAGCGATTGTGAGTTGTTCTACTCCATATTTCTTAGATAGCTCCTCGTGTATTTTTTCATAATACGCATTGCTTTCTACCTTGACATTTGTTTCGCGGTGACAATTGATACACCATCCCATGGTTAGTGGTGAATATTGATACATCACTTCCATTTCTTCAACTGGACCATGACACTTTTGACATTCAATTTGACCTACCTCAACGTGTTGTGCGTGGTTGAAATATACAAAGTCTGGTAAGTTGTGGATACGAACCCATTTTACTGGCTCAGTCTCCCCTGTGTACTGTTGGTTTTCTTCGTCCCAACCTACTGCAGCATATAATTTTTTAATCTCTTTTGTATAAAATTCTTTAGTATATCCATTTTCTAAATCCTCCTCACCGTTGTATTCTGCAATATTTTTATGGCAGTTCATACATACATTAAGTGATGGAATTCCTGAATGCTTTGATACACGTGCTGACGAGTGACAGTATTTACATTCGATTTGATTCGCCCCAGCATGGATTTTATGAGAATAATGAATCGGTTGAACTGGCATATATCCTTGGTCAACTCCTACCTGCATAAAATACCCATAAGCAAAATATGCTGAGGAAAGCAATAAAAACACCACAGACATAAGAACTAAAAATTGATTTTGAGCAAACGCTTGCCATAGAGGTCTACGCGTTGGTTTCTCAACCTTAGCAACCAATTCCACTCCCTGAGCAGCAGCAATTTTGTGAAGGGTTTGATTTACTAAATAAAGCATCACTACCAATACAGCAAAAACAAGTGCAAGTGCAGCAAGAATTATGTCATTTGAAAAACTATCTTGTGCAGGAGCAACTGCAACTTGAGAAGTAGTCGCTGCAGATGCTGGTGGAGTGTAGTCGGTATATGCGATAATATTATCAATGTCTGCATCTGAGAGCTGTGGGAATGCAGTCATTGCAGTTTTGTTGTATTCTTCCCAAATAGCAACTGCTTGAGCATCTCCAGCTTTAATCATAGCTGAACTATTTTTTATCCAGCTGTAAAGCCATTCTTTGTCGTATTTGGCAGAAACTCCCTTAAGAGCAGGACCTACGGCTTTCTTGTTGAGTTTGTGGCAGGCAGCACAATTGGCATTAAATAACTTTTTTCCCGCAACTGGATCGGCTTCTTGAGCATTGACAAAAAGAACGTTTGTGAGCACTATCAAAAATGCAAAGTTCTTTAGTAGTGCGAAAGCGCGAAGGTATATCTTCCTCATGCTAGTAATAAATATTTATATAGATCATCAAATGATAGCTAAAATCCACCACAAAAATAACACATCAACCCCGTTTGGGAAAAGGTTATGATTCGCATTTATATAATTTATAATGAGTCTAAATAAGAAATTAATTCTGTTCAACTTATCTTTGCGAATCAATAAAATTTATTTCTTTGCAATATGAGAAAACACCTAGTGTATCGATTGTTTTTAAGCTTTGTATTTGTAGGTACAAGTTCAACGCTTTGGTCACAAGAAAAAACATCCGAAATAATACTCCCCGAGAAAGTTCAAAAATTACTTGAACGCAAAAAAGAACTAAATCTAGAGCAATTTAATTCGCAATACTATGCGATTCAACTTTATTATGGTGATTACAATGCTGTAACTGAAGTATTAAACAAATTTAAGGGTGATTTCCCTGATTGGGAAACTGAATTAACCTTTGAGACACCAAATTATAAGGTACGTGTGGGTCGATTTAAAAACTTGAACATAGCCAACCAAAAGCTTGAAGAAATACGTAAGGTATATCCCAATGCATTTATATTAGAGCCTAATAATCTATAGCTTCTTTTTTACTGCTACCTCCTGGAAACACTCAACAATGTCACCAATTCTGATGTCGTTGTAGTTTTTAATCTGAAGTCCACAGTCATATCCTTTGGCAACCTCTTTAGCGTCGTCTTTAAAACGCTTAAGAGAATCCAATTTACCTGTGTATTGAACAATTCCCTCACGGATAATACGAACTCCTGAATTGCGGTATATTTTACCACTTGTCACCATACATCCTGCAATTGTACCAACTTTAGAGATTTTGTATGTTTCTCTAATTTCAGCATTACCGGTTATTTCCTCTTTCATTTCCGGAGAAAGCATTCCTTCCATTGCGTCTTTTACATCATTTATTGCATCATAAATGATTGAGTAAGAACGGATATCAATTTCTTCTTTATCTGCAACTGCACGTGCGTTGCCCATTGGACGAACATTAAATCCAATTACGATTGCATCCGATGCTGTAGCTAATAGCACATCAGATTCTGTAATTGCGCCAACACCTTTGTGGATAATGTTTACTTGAATTTCTTCAGTTGATAATTTCTGTAACGAATCCGTTAAAGCTTCAACAGATCCATCCACATCTCCTTTTAAAATGATGTTAAGTTCTTTGAAGTCTCCTAATGCAATTCGTCTTCCAATTTCGTCGAGGGTTATGTGACGTTGAGTACGAACATTTTGTTCGCGTAATAGCTGAGTTCGTTTGGCAGCGATTTGCTTTGCTTCACGTTCATCTTCCAAAACATTAAAGTTATCTCCTGCTTGAGGTGCTCCATCTAATCCTAAAATAGAGACAGGTGTAGATGGGGGTGCTTCTTGCAAATCGTTTCCACGCTCGTCAAACATGGCCTTAACTTTTCCACTATGTTTTCCTGCCAAGATAAAGTCTCCTATTCGTAGTGTTCCTGTTTGAACCAAAATTGTTGATACATATCCACGACCTTTATCCAAGTATGCTTCAACAACAGTTCCCTTTGATTTTCTTTTAGGGTTTGCCTTTAATTCTAAAAGCTCTGCTTCAAGGAGTACTTTTTCTAATAATTCTTTAACACCAGTACCTTTAAGTGCTGATATATCCTGAGATTGAATTTTTCCACCCCAATCTTCAACCATTAAATTCATTCCGGCAAGACCTTCCTTAATTTTGTCAGGATTAGCATTTTGCTTGTCTACTTTATTGATTGCAAATACAATAGGTACACTTGCTGCTTGCGCATGGCTAATTGCTTCTTTTGTTTGAGGCATGATGTCATCATCTGCCGCAATGACAATAATTGCGATGTCCGTAACTTGTGCTCCACGTGCACGCATAGCTGTAAATGCTTCGTGACCTGGAGTATCTAAAAAGGCGATTCGTTGACCATTATCTAATGTAACCGAATACGCACCAATGTGTTGGGTAATCCCTCCTGATTCTCCAGCGATTACATTTTCTTCACGGATATAATCCAAAAGAGATGTTTTTCCGTGGTCAACATGTCCCATAACAGTAACAATAGGAGCTCTAAATTCAAGATCAGTAACGTTTTCATCTGACTCATCTTCAAAGCTTTCTTCTAAATCACTCTTTACAAATTCAACTTGATAACCAAATTCGTCAGCTACAATACTTAGCGTTTCTGCATCCAACCTTTGGTTCATTGTAACCATGATTCCTAAACTCATACAAGCGGAAATAATTTCAGTACCACCGATTTCCATGAGCGTAGCGATTTCACCTACTGTGATAAACTCAGTAACTTTTAAAACCTTGCTTTCTGCTTCTTGTTGCGCTAATTCTTCTTCCGACTTTTGACGGTGTTGGTCACGTTTATCACGACGATACTTCGCTCCTTTCGACTTATTTGTTTTCCCTTGGAGTTTTTCGAGGGTTTCTCTAATTTGCTTTTGAACTTCTTCTTCGGTAGGCTCTACTTTTGCTGGTGTTACAGGTCTATTTTTAGGACGGTTTGCTCCTTTTCTGGAAGCCTGTCCAACTTGATTTCTTCCAGCATTGGGGGACTCCTTACTAATTCGTTTACGCTTTTTCTTTCGTGCTTCTTCTACACTTTTTTCTTGCGCCTTCATTTTATCCAAGTCAATCGTTTGACCTGTCTTCTTTGGACCAGTAAGTTTTGTATATTGTGTAGTGATTGTCTTGCCTTCGGGTGATTCATCAGCAGTTTTTTCAACAACTTCAGTAACTTTTTCGACGGGCTTTTCTTTCGCTTTCACAAGAGTTTTTTCGACTTCCTTCTCAACAACCACTGGAGCTTTTTCAACTTTAGGTTGCTCTACTTCTTTAACGGGCTCTTCTTTTTTCTCAACCGGCTCTGTTTTTTTTTGAGCTAAGTCAATTTTTCCAACCACTTTGGCTTTTTGAACTGCAGCACGAGCTTTTATAACCTCCTGTTGAGCTTGTTCCTTAGCTATTTTCTCTTGCTCCAATTTTTCTTGTTGCAAACGAAGGGTTTCTTTTTCCTTTCGTTTTTCTTCGCTAATTTCGGCAGAAGCATCTCGTTTGGATTTATCCGTTTCGAATTCATCCAATAAAATGGTATATACTTCTTGAGTTATTTTTGTTGTCGGACGAGCTTCAATATCGTGTCCTTTCGAAGCAAGATATTCAACTGCACGATCCAACGAAATATTTAACTCCCGAAGTACCTTATTTAGACGCAATGTGGGTTGGTTTGACATATATTTGTTTATACGATATCAAAAATAGAAAAATAATCCCTTTTCCTATTCTTCAAATTCTTCTTTCAATATTTTAACGACCTCTTGAATGGTCTCTTCTTCTAGGTCTGTACGCTTCATTAAGTCAGGTAAATCAAGTTCAAGGACACTTTTTGCAGTATCTAAACCTACTTTTTTAAATTCTTCAATTACCCAACCATCGATTTCATCAGAAAATTCAGCTAACTCAACATCCTCTTCCATTCCTTCGCGATACACATCAATTTCAAATCCTGTTAACTGTCCTGCCAAACGTATGTTGTTTCCACCACGTCCGATAGCTTTTGATACTTCTTCTGGATTTAAAAACACTTGAACTCTTTTGTTTTCCTCATCAATTTTCAAGGAATTTACCTTTGCAGGGGAAAGTGCTCTTGTTATAAATAACTGGATATTATTGGTGTAATTGATTACGTCAATATTTTCATTTCCTAGTTCACGAACAATTCCATGGATACGAGATCCCTTCATTCCGACACATGCACCAACTGGGTCGATACGGTCATCGTATGAATCCACAGCAACTTTTGCTTTGTCTCCTGGAATTCGAACTGCTTTTTTGATGTTTATTAAGCCATCAAATACCTCAGGAATTTCTTGCTCAAACAACTTCTCTAAGAATTTTGGTGATGTTCTAGAAAAAATAATTCTGGGTTTATTTCCTCGCATTTCAACTGATTCAATTATACCGCGGACGTTGTCACCTTTTCTGTAAAAGTCTGCTCCAATTTGACGATCTTTTGGTAAGATTAATTCATTGCCATCATCATCCAATAGTATAACTTCTCTACTTCTAATGTGATGTACCTCAGCCGTATATAATTCTCCTTCAAGTTCTTTAAACTGCTTGAATATGTTAGTCGAATCGTGTTCGTGAATTTTAGCGATTAGATTTTGTCTCAGTGATAGAATTGAGCGACGACCCAAATCAATTAATTTAACTTCTTCGGATACATCTTCACCAACTTCAAAATCAGGTTCAATTTTTCGCGCTGCTGTCAATTCAATTTCTTGATTTTCATCCTCCACCTCACCGTCTGCAACAACAATGCGATTTCGCCAAATCTCCAAATCCCCTTTATCTGGGTTAATGATGATGTCAAAATTATCATCTGATCCAAACTTTCGTTTCAACGTATTTCGAAAGACTTCTTCCAAAATGACCATTAGTGTAACTCGGTCGATTAATTTTTCATCCTTAAATTCCGAAAACGAATCAATCAATGCTAAATTTTCCATGTTTGATACTTAAATAGTTACTAATACTTTGGCGGATTTAAATTCGCCATATTTAAAAAATTTTGTTTTTGTTACTGTCACTTTTCCTTTTCCAATTGACTTTGGTTCTCTCGCCTTCCATTCAATTGTAAACGCATCTTCAGTTGCATCAACTAACGTGCCTTGAACAACTTTTCCATTTTCATCCACAACCTCTAAACGACGTTTTAAATTATTCTTGAATTGTCTCGCTAGAAAAAGTGGTGATCCAACTCCACAAGAACTAACCTCCAATGAAAAATCAGCCGTATCACGATCTAAACTGTGCTCAATCTTCCTGCTGACTTTCATGCAAGACGCTAAATTTACACCTTGATCACCATCAAGCGTTATTCTTATACTGCGATCTACACCAATGGTTAAATCAATCAAAAACAAGCTCGGAGTTTCATCCAATGCTTCTGCCAATAACTGCTCAACTTGCTCCTTAAAATCCATTTAAAAAAAAAGGGGACCTAATGTCTCCCAATCGTTTATTGTTAAGAATGTTGCGCAAATATAATACATTTATATGATTTGTAAAAGTGCTTGATTCTTTTTTTAGTTCTGCTTTTTTGTTATGAAAATAAATATAATTCTGTCACCTACAAGATTTAACAGCTAAAAGTATTAAATAATAAGGAATTAAAAAGTAGGTAAAAATCACTTCATTACTCAAATAACATTTTTGTGATTTTGTTAAAATTTTCTTAAAAAAAAATATATATTTGTAAAATATGGTTTTCTCAAATTGATGATATAATCCCATAATAGACTAATTTATTAACTATTTATATGAAACAAATTTTAAGTTTTTTAGGATTTTTTCTGTTTGCTCTTCAACTAGGGTTTGCGCAGAAAACAATTTCAGGTAATGTTACTGATCAAAGTGGTGTTCCTTTACCGGGAGCTACGATTATTGAAGTCGGAACTCAAAATGGAGTGAGCACGGATTTTGATGGAAATTTTAGCATTACCGTTGGTGATGATGCTTCAATTGAAGTAAGTTTTGTTGGTTATCAAACTCAAACAATTGCGGTTGCTGGAAAAGATAGTTTCCAAGTTGCCTTAACCATTTCAAATGAATTGGAAGAAGTAATTGTAACAGGTTTTGGTGAATCAACTCAACAATCTTTCTCAGGTTCTGCGAAAGTGGTTGCTGGAGAAAATATCGCAAAAAAATCATTTACTAACCTTTCACAATCTCTTGCTGGTGAAGCACCAGGAGTTGCTGTATTTAACACATCTGGTCAGCCAGGTTCAACATCAACAATTCGAATTCGTGGTTTTGGTTCTGTAAATGGTAGTCAAGCACCTTTATATGTTGTTGATGACGCTCCATTCTCTGGAAGTCTTAACGACATTAACCCAAATGACATTAAGTCGATTACTATATTGAAAGATGCTTCTGCAACTGCTTTATATGGTGCTCGTGGTTCTAATGGAGTAATTGTTGTTACAACTAAAAGAGGAACAGATGCGGGAGATAACTTATCTATCCAAGTTAAGAGAGGATCAAACTACGAAGGTATTGCTCGATATGACAATATCCGTTCTCCTGAAGAATACATTGGTATTGCTTGGGAAGGAGCTTATCAGAGAGGTATGATCGAAAATGAGGGAGTTCAAGCTGATGCAATTGCTTATGCAAATGCAAACTTATTTGAGCATCCTGATAATGATGACATTTCAGATATCTCGCCAATCTACAACATGTGGAATACAGGAACAACTGCAGATGGTAACGTTGACGTTGCTGCTTTGATTGATCCAGCTACTGCAAGTGTTCGTCCTGGTGTAACAAGACGTTACAATCCAGAAAACTGGAGAGATTTTGCTTTTCAACCTGCAACAAGAGACGAAGTAGTTCTTACTTTCTCCAATAGCAGTGATAACTCTTCTCTTTATACTTCTTTTGGTTATGTAAACGACAAAGGATATGCTGCTAATACAGATTTCAAACGTTTAAATGCACGTATTGCTGTTACAAATGAATTTGCTGACTTTGTTCGTCTAAATACATCGATCAACTACTCTCAGAGTGAGACCAATAATAATGGTACAGGAAGTTCATCTTCAAGTCAATTCTGGTGGATAGACAACATTCCTTCAATTTATCCGCTTTACAGAAGAGATGCAAATGGAGCCAAAATTGATGATCCTATCTACGGTGGATATTTATTTGACTATGGTCTTGAAGATGGTCGTGGATTTGGATTTGCTACAAATGGTGTTGCTGATTCACAAATCGCTGTAAGCCGTTCTAAAGGAAATTCGTTGAATTTTAACAACGATCTTCGTATTCAACTTTCAGAGGGATTAACCCTTGAAAACAACTTTGCTTACCAATACTATATGAATGATGGTATTGACTTAGATGAGCCTTTTTACAGTCCCGCAAAAGGGCAAGGAGGTCGTATCTCAAGAAGTAGAGGTGAAACTAAAAACTACACTGTAAGAACAGGTCTTCGTTATAACAAAGACTTCAATGACTTTAGTGTGGGAGCCTTATTTGCACATGTAGCTACATCATACGAATTCAACTACTTGTACGGAGAGCGTTCTAACCTTGTATTAAGTGATGGTTTAAATATTGCAAATGGTGTAGTAAATGCTCCTGCTGCTGGATATACAGATACATTGACTTCAGAGAGTTTAATTGCAAATGTAAATGCAAACTACTTGAAAAAGTATTATGTAAATCTTTCTTTTAACAGAGATGGGTCTTCAAGATTCGTTAATAACAAATGGGGTAATTTCTGGTCTGCCGGTACTTCTTGGATTGTAAGTAAAGAAGATTTCATGTCAAACTCTTCATTGTTTGACTTATTGAAGTTAAAAGCTAGTTACGGTGTATCAGGTAACTCTGGAGGTGTAGGTTACTACCCAGGATACAATACGTATTCTATCAATAACCTTGATGGTAATATTTCTCTTGCATTTACAACAAAAGGTAACAAAGACCTAACTTGGGAAAGTGTTAATCAATTTAATGCTGGTGTTGAGTTTGAAATGGGAGGATTTCTGTCTGGTTCTGTTGAAGTATACAACAAAACGACGACCGATATGTTCTTTTCAAGAAGCGTAGGACCTTCTGTAGGATATGCTTCTCTTGATGTAAACGACGGAGAATTAGTAAACAAAGGGGTTGAATTTGATTTAAACTTTGATGTAATTAAAAACAAAGACTTTTCTTTAGAATTAGGAATCAATGGTGAAAGCTTCAAAAATGAATTGACTGCTATGCCTCTTGATCCTGCTACTGGTGAGCAACAAAAGCTTGACACAAGTGGAAGATATGCTCGCGAAGTAGGTCGTTCATTATATGACTACTACATGCCTGTTTATGCAGGAGTAAATCCAGACAATGGAGCTGCACAGTGGGAGCGTTTCTTTGAGGATGCTAACGCAAACGGAACTTTTGATGAAGATGAAACTATCATTACTTCATTACAACAGTTTATCAATGAAAATCCTAATAGTGCAGTCGGTAAAGATCTTACTGAAGTATACGCTGATGCTGCTGATCAGTTTATTGGTAAAACTGCTATTCCTGATGTAAGAGGTGCTTTTAAATTAAACGCAAACTACAAGCGTTTTTCATTAAGTATGTTGTTTAATTATCAATTAGGTGGTTGGGCTTATGACTTTGCATACTCTCAACTTATGGATAACGAATACTTTGGAACGAATAACTTCCACGTAGATATTCGTAACCGTTGGAAAGCACCTGGAGATGTTACTGACATCCCTCGTCAAGATGGAAGAAAGCAATTAAATCAAGCATCTACATCTACTCGATTTTTAGAGAAAGCAGATTATTTAGCTTTAAATAATATTCGTTTGGGATACTCTGTTCCACAAGAATTATTATCTAAAATAAACGTTAAATCAACAGACATTTATATCACTGGAGATAACCTTTGGTTATTAACAGAGAGAAAAGGATTAAACCCGTCAACTGCTATTGCAGGTAACTCTAACTGGTACACATATAATCCATTGTCTACTATTGTTTTTGGTCTTAACATAAATCTTTAATCAATCATTATGAAAACTAACAAATTAATATTACTTCTAACTGCCTTGGTTACTGTATATGCATGTGACAAGGAATTTTTAGAAACCAACCCGACAGCTGAATTATCAGCTGAGCAAGTTGGTGAGGCTGTAGCAGTGAATCCTGCTGCCGCTAAAGGGACACTCCTAGGTATTTATGAACAATTCTACCGTTTTGGTAGTGGGGGTGGACATGGTCAAGAGGATTTTGGTACAAAAATCAATGACATTAATACCGATATTCTTAGTGGAGATTTAGCTCATACTGGAAAATCATATGGTCGTCAAACTGGTTTTTCTGAACTGACAGCTACTGTTGATCCTTCTGATAGATTTAACTATGGAGCTTGGCGTTACTTATATCGTGTAATTAACCTTTCTAACCTCGTTATCGATGGTTTAGGTGGGGATGAAGCTGATCTTACTAGTGATGTTTCTAAATTTACAATTGGTCAAGCAAAAGCTGCTCGTGGTATCGCTTACTTTTATTTAATACACTATTACATAGATGATATTTCAAATTTAAGTCAAGATGCTATACCATTGTACACCAACTCTGAACAAAGAGAGCAACCAAAGAGTACACTTCAACAAGTTTTTGATCAAACTGTACTTGATTTAACAACGGCTGAGACACTATTAAACGGTTTTTCAAGATCTTCTAAAATTGAATTCAACCAAGACATTGTTAGAGGTTGGTTAGCTTATACCTATGGTGCGTTAAATAACTGGGCTAAAACAGCTGAGTATGCAAAGAAGGTAATAGATTCAGGTAACTACCCTATCATGACAGCTGAAGAAGTTGCTGTTTTGGGGGGTACTGATGCAGTAGGTGGATTTAATGATGTAAACAGTCATCCTGGAATTATGTGGGGTATTGACGTAACTGCTGATCAGGAGCTTGCATCACTTTACACATGGTGGGGCTTTATGGACTACTTTAGCTACTCGTATGCAGCGGTAGGAAACAGAAAAGCTATTGATTTAGGTCTTTACGTTCAAATTCGTGAAGATGATATCCGTTTGAATCAATTTCCTTTTACACAATTCGGTGCAGGATATTTAGTTCCAGCTGGAAAATTTTACTACAAAGGAGCTCAAAACGAATGGGCTGCTGATATTCCAACTGCCTATGAAGGCTTTGCAGGTCCACAAACAAATGTTGATTCTGATGCACACTATATGCGTGTAGCTGAGATGTACCTATTGCATGCTGAAGCTTCTGCAGAAAGTGGAAATGAGGCTGTTGCGAAAGAGAGTCTAAAAGCTCTTCTTGATCTTCGAATTACTGATCATTCTTATGTTGATGCACTTACTGGTGAAGATTTACTTGATGAAATTTCTTTCCAAACACGTCTTGAGCTTTTTGCTGAAGGTAAGTCTTATCTATTAATGAAAAGACAGCGTCAAAGTAGAACTCGTGGAGCTAACTGGTTAGACTTTGCTGGCGAAACGTTCCAACATAATGATGATAGATTATCTTATGAACTTCCAGAAAATGAATTGTTATTCAATCCATTTATTGATGATCAGAATTAATCTTTATATTAAATGATCTTAAAAACCCACCATCTGGTGGGTTTTTTTGTATCCCTATTTATCCTTGTTAAATAATTAAGAAAGCATACCAAGCTATAAATTATGTATTGATTTGGGTATTCAAGTTCTTAAAATGAAAAAATAATCAGTAATTTTAGATGCTATGAACAATGAAATCACTTCCTTAGGAATTCGGTTTACAAAACACCGTGCAAAAGATCAAAGTCCTTTTGAGCGTCTGTTTGAAATATTCAAAGAATTGATTACTCATACCTCAGGAGATTTCGATGAGGCAATTGATTGGTTACGTGAGTTGGATAAAGAGTATGTTCTAACCGACGAAAATTATACCATTGATGATTTTATTGAAGATTTACTTCAGAAAGCCTATATCCAACCTAAGGGAACAGGAAAAGGAAAAGGGGATGGAATGTCACTAACTCCCAAAACAGAAAAATTACTTCGCGAGCATGCACTAAAGCAAATATTTGGAAAACTCAAACGATCCTCTTCTGGTAACCATAAGACAAACAAAATAGGACAAGGAGAAGATCATACAGGGGAATTTAAAGCATATCAGTTTGGCGATGCATTAGAAAAAATTGCTTTGACAGAGAGCCTTAAAAATGCTCAGATTCGAAGTGCAGGATCCGACATTACATTGCAACAAGAAGATTTGGTGGTTGAAAATAGTTACTTCAAAACACAAATGAGTACAGTGCTTATGATCGACATCAGTCATAGTATGATACTTTATGGGGAAGATCGAATTACTCCAGCTAAAAAAGTAGCAATGGCACTTGCTGAACTTATAACCACACGCTATCCAAAAGACACACTTGATATCCTTGTATTTGGAAATGACGCAAGACCAATAGCCCTAAAAGATATTCCCTACCTTGAGGTAGGACCTTTTCACACAAATACTGTAGCTGGACTTCAACTTGCCATGGATATTTTAAGAAGGAAAAAAAATAGTAACAAACAAATTTTCATGATTACCGATGGTAAGCCAAGTTGTTTAAAATTACCTGATGGTAGTTATTATAAAAATAGCGTTGGACTAGATGAACAAATTGTTGAAAAATGTTATACGATGGCGAGACAAGCAAAAAAACTAAATATCCCCATTACTACATTTATGATCGCACAAGATCCCTATTTACAACAATTCATTCGAACCTTTACCGAAGCAAATCGAGGTAAAGCCTTTTTCACAGGATTAAAAGGCTTGGGTGAAATGATTTTTGAGGATTATGAAAAAAATAGAAAAAGAAAATTTGAATAAACGCTTTACTGCCTTATGGATATAAAAAAAATAAACACCTTAGGTGACCTAAAAAAAACCTCCTATAAATCGCGTTCAATTCAGACTGAATTGGCTGATAATTTAAGAGCTCGATTAGCCGAAGGTAAACCTTCTTTTGATGGATTAATCGGGTATGAAAATACCGTTATTCCTGATGTTGAACGTGCAATATTATCTGGTCATAATATTAATTTACTTGGACTAAGGGGACAAGCAAAAACGCGTTTGGCAAGACAAATGACACAATTGTTAGACGAATGGATTCCCATAGTGATGGGCTCTGAAATTAATGATGATCCACTGGCTCCAATTAGCACAGAAGCTAAAGAATTAATTGATGATAAAGGAGATGATACACTAATTAGTTGGTTGCATAGAAACAATCGATTTTTTGAAAAATTAGCCACCCCTGATGTGACAGTTGCAGACTTAATTGGTGATGTTGATCCCATTAAAGCTGCAAATCTTAAATTATCTTATGCGGATGAAAGAGTGATTCATTTTGGAATGATTCCTCGTGCACACCGTTGTATTTTTGTTCTTAACGAATTACCTGACTTGCAAGCTCGTATTCAAGTTGCTTTGTTTTCAATTTTACAAGAAAAGGAAATACAAATACGTGGATTTAAACTTCGTTTACCCATAGAAACACAAATTGTATTTACTGCAAACCCTGAAGATTATACCAATCGAGGAAGTATTGTTACTCCATTAAAAGATCGAATTGGTTCACAAATCTTGACACACTATCCTCACAGTAGAGACATTGCAAAGGCAATCACATCTCAAGAGGTTGTGTTGGATCAAAGCAAAGCTGAAAAAATACATATTCCAGAACTAGCTAGGGACATCCTTGAGCAAATAGGGTTTGAAGCACGTAAAAGTGAGTTTGTAGATGCTAAAAGTGGGGTAAGTGCTCGAATGAGTATAACTGCCTTTGAAAATCTTTTAAGTACTGCTGAAAGACGAATTTTGATGAGTGGTGAAAAATCAACAACTATTCGAATGTCTGATTTTTTAGGAATAATTCCAGCCATAAATGGGAAAATTGAATTGGTCTATGAAGGAGAACAAGAGGGTGCAGAACAAATTTCCTATCACTTAATTTCACAATCAGTTAAAACACTTTTTCCTGATTATTTTCCAGAGATAAAAAAGCTAGAAAAAGAGGATGAAGAAGGTCCTTACGACAAAGTGTTAGGCTGGTTTTTTAGTGATAATGAGCTCTTTTTAGAAGACAACTTAAGTGATGATTACTACCATGATCTGCTTGATAATATTCCTGATTTGGCAAGAATCGTAGAGGAGCATCTTCCCGAATGTAAAAAGGAAGACCGCTATTTTATTATGGAATTTTTACTTTGGGGCCTTGAAGCGCATAAGAAATTAAATAAGTATAGAACACTTGAAGGATTCCAATTTAAAGATTCTTTGGGAGGTTTTTTTAATGCCCTATAGACATGCATTTTTCTAAAAAAAAACTTTTTTGGATTACCCTATGTGTTGGATTAGCGAAAAAATTTGTGCTTATAGCACTCTTTTTAAAATGGTTTTAATCGTTTAATTGCGCATCATTTCAATGGTTGTATTTTCAAGGATAGAAAGCGTACTGTCGCGTACTTTTTCGAACACTGGTTTGATTGTACAGCGAGATTCATCACATTCTGCACAAGGATAATAATAATTGAGTGAAACACATGGTAATAATGCAATAGGTCCATCCATCATCCGCATTAAGTCAGTGAGTTTAATTTCTGAGGGTTTCTTGTTTAGTCGATATCCTCCTGTTTTACCTCGACGGCTTTCTAAAAGCCGAAAATTACGAAGCTCACGTAAAATAGTTTCTAAAAATTTTTGGGGAATATTTTCTATTTGAGCAATCTCTGTTGAAAAAATAGACCGTCCATCATCTTGGTTGTCCGCTAGATAAAGCAATGCTTTGATTGCATATTTACATTTTTTTGAAATCATTATTTGTAATTGATTTTACTGGCTTAAAGGTAATAAAATTTTAAAACAAATAAAACCTATAAACATTATAGGTTTTATTTGTTTTTTAAAAATAAACATGTAATTTTGACCCCTTTAAAACAAATTAACCCCTAGAATTAATGGATGACAATCATTTTGCAACAAAAGCCCTTCACTCGGGACACGACACAAAATCAACACAAGGTACACGTGCCGTTCCAATTTACCAATCAACTGCTTATGTATTTGACGATGTAGATCATGCAGCAAATTTATTTTCACTTGCTGAGCCCGGTTATATTTACACGCGTTTAAACAACCCCACAAACGATGTGTTAGAACAGCGTCTAGCATCACTTGAGTCAGGTATTGCAGCGGTAACTACTGCTTCAGGAACTGCAGCAATTGCAACAACTTTAATGGTGCTTTTAAAAGCAGGTGATCATATTGTAGCATCCAATAGCTTATACGGTGGTACTTATAATTTACTAAATGTAACCTTACCAAGGTTGGGGATTACGACGACTTTTGTCGATCCTGATAAACCAGAAAATTTTGGTGAAGCAGTACAAGAAAACACGAGAGCATTTTTTGCTGAATCACTTGGAAATCCGAAACTTGATGTACTTGATTTGGACGCAATTTCAAATGAAGCTAAAAAGGCTAAAGTTCCCTTTATTGTTGATAATACAGTAGCAACGCCCGCGCTATTGAATCCGATAAAACATGGAGCAAACATTGTTATTCATTCCTTGACAAAGTTCATTAATGGGAACGGAACAGCTATGGGAGGTGTTATAATCGATGCAGGGACGTTTGACTATGGCAATGGATTGTTTCCTGAATTTACTGAACCCTCTCCAGGCTATCACGGTTTGGTCTATCATGAGGCATTAGGTCCTGCTGCATTCATCGCCAAGGTAAGGATTGAAGGACTACGTGACTTTGGTGCTGCTATTAGTCCATTTAATAGCTTTCAAATCATTCAAGGGCTTGAAACGCTTAAAGTTAGACTAAAACAACACTCACAAAATGCACTTGAAATTGCTCAGTGGTTGAGCAATCAAAATGAAGTAGCATGGGTTAATTATCCCGGACTTGAGTCAAGTAAATACAATCATCTTGCAAAAAAATACTTACCTGAAGGACAAAGTGGTATTGTTACTTTTGGTCTTAAAGGTGGGTTTGACACTGCTAAAAAAGCTGTGAATCAGACTTCTTTATTTTCATTATTGGCAAATATTGGGGATTCAAAATCATTGATAATTCATCCTGCGAGTACAACGCATCAACAACTAAGTGTTTCAGAACAATTGGAAACCGGAGTGAGTCAAGATCTTATTCGACTTTCAATTGGATTAGAGGATATTGAGGATCTGAAAAGAGATTTGAAACAGGCATTTTAATTAATCTTTTAAGACGTGATTGAAAAAGGGTGTGTAGTTAAGCTACATGCCCTTTTTATCTTATGAAATAAGATTAGTAAAATTGCCCAATAGTACCGACCTTTGCAACGTAATTTTCTTATGATTAAAACAGATATATTAATTATTGGTGCCGGTCCCGTAGGGTTATTTACTGTTTTTGAAGCAGGACTGATGAAGTTAAAGTGTCATTTGATTGATGCCATTCCGCAAGTGGGTGGTCAACTTTCTGAAATTTATCCCAAAAAACCCATTTACGACATTCCTGGTTTTCCATCTATTTTGGCAGGAGAATTAGTACATAATTTAATGGAGCAAGCAGCTCCTTTTAAGCCAACATTTACATTAGGTGAACGTGCTGAAACAATAAAAAAACAAGAGGATGGTTCTTTTATTGTGACCACTAGTGAAGGAACAAAACACCAAGCTCCTGTCGTTATTATTGCAGGTGGTTTAGGGAGTTTTGAACCTCGCAAACCACTGATTGACTCTCTTGCATCCTTCGAAAAAAGAGGAGTCGAATATATGGTTAGAGAACCTGAGACTTTTCTTGGGAAAAAAATATTTATTTCAGGTGGAGGAGACTCTGCACTTGATTGGGCAATTTATTTTGCTGAACACAACAATAGCAAAGTCGGTTTAATTCACAGAAGTGAATCTTTTCGTGCACACAAAGATTCTCTAGAAAAAGTAAAACAACTCGAAAAAGAAAATAAAATTGAACTTTTTACCCTTGCTGAAGTTGTTGGTTTAAGAGGTCAAAATGACTTAGAATCTATTGAAATAAAACAAAAAGGCAAGGAAAATAGTTGGTTTGATACTGATTGTTGGCTCCCTCTTTTTGGGCTTTCTCCAAAGTTAGGACCTATTGCAGATTGGGGATTAGACATTGAAAAAAATGCCATTAAAGTTGACCATACATTGGATTATCAAACAACTGTTCCTGGGATTTTTGCTGTGGGTGATGTGAATACCTATCCTGGAAAACTTAAACTCATATTGTGTGGATTTCACGAGGCGACTCTTGCTGTGCAGACTGCATATAAAATTATTCACCCTGAAAAAAGATTTACATTAAAATATACAACTGTTCAAGGTATTCAGGGCTTTGACGAATAGATCTGATAAAAAAACTCCTCAATGAAAGTTGAACTTACAAATTTAATCATTGCGGATCTTGAGTTTTACCTGCTTTTGTTTTCTGCTATCTCCTTTATATTCTTTGGTATAAGTTGCTTTATTGGTCCTTATTTCAAATCGGAGTTTGAACGTTATGGACTTCCTCAATTTCGTAAACTTACAGGCTTCCTTCAACTCGTTGGAGGGCTGGGAATTCTTTTCGGTTTTTTCTGGAATCCACTTTCAATGATCAGTACTGCAGGACTGTCAGTACTTATGCTACTTGGTTTTGGTGTACGAATAAAAATAAAGGACAGTGTCATACAATCCTTCCCTTCCTTTTTTTACTTTGCACTGAACGCTTTCCTTTTTCTTTCCCTTATCAAGGAATTTTAACATTGCTTTTTAAAATATTACAAGAATTTTAACAGCGCTTATTTTCTTAATCCAGTACTTTTAAGGTGTAGTTTCAATAATTAGTTGAATAATAAATTTTTCCCTGTAAAAGAAATCGTTTACAGGGGATTTTTTTTCTTACTCCTCTTTTAACTCTTTGATATATGTGGTCAGTAGTGAAATTCCTTCTTGATGCGGAATTGATCTTCCAATTTCTGGCATTCGAATAGCAGGATCATTACTTATCAAGCGATAGATGAAAATTGACTCTTGAGGTTTTCCAGGGACAATTCCATACTGAAAATTTCCTGATCCTTTTCCAGCAGCCACTGGAGGTTTAAAAATCCCTCTTTTCCTAGTGTCTTTCTCGTGATAATCCAAGTACAAACCAGAATTCTTGGCACTCCCTTGACTTGAGTGGCAATGTGCACAATTTGCGTCTAGGTAAGCACGACTTCGTTCGTCCACACTACCTGTTTTTGGATCATTCCAAACTGGCATTTTGCTGACCTCAGAAGAATGAGTAAAATTTGATAGCACCCCTGTTTTTTTGAAATAATCCAATTGATTGATTTTATCTCCCAATGGTTTATAGTATTTATTAAGTTGTGCTGCTGTAAGTCCAATTGGGACAATAGTATTGTTCGAATTATGGCAATTTTTACATTGATTTAAGTTCGGAACCTTGTAATAAACCTCCTTCTTTTCTCCATTGGAGTCAATCCAATTCACTAATTCTGTCTTACCTACATAATTTAAAGTTGCCTCTGTTTGTTGTTCATTCCACACATAATTTAATGGAATCCAGTTTTTATTTTCAAGAATGAGCAAGCGTGTTTCAATTATTTTTCGTGAATTTGACGAATCTGTTAAACCCTCAGGATAATAGAAATTCTTAATCAAGACTGTTCCTTCTTCAAAAGAAAATAGTCCATTGGCTCTAAAGGTTATTTTCTTTTTTGTTGGGATAAAAACAAAGCGTTCCTTTTCAGCATAATTAGAAAAAAGAGGAGTGTTAATTGAATAAGGATAGACATTCGAAACTGGAGTTAACTCAGCAAGGTCTCCTTCAAAAAAACCATATTCAGACAATTTTTTAAGTGCAGATGATTCAGCAGAACTCCATTCAAAATCAAGGTTTATTTTTCGTGCTTTTGGTGCGATTCGTTTATCCTCATTTTGTCCGCAACCTACTAAAAAAGTTAAGCTAACGAACCCTCCAAAAACCCAATTTTTTATCTTCATTTTAATTATTCCATACGACATTCAAAAACAGACAAGTCATTTGAAAAACCATCAAAATCATTTGCTGCATCAAGGAAAGCAAAGTTGATATCAGTATTGTCATAAATACAAATTTTGTGAGCTTCGTCTTGTAAACTTCCTCCATCTTCTAAAATTCCATCGTATGCAATATCTGGAATTTTAAATTTATTTTTTAATCCCCATAAAATCCCAAATTCGTTTGAAAATGTGGGGAATATAAAGTGATTAGTAAAGGTATTGTTTGTAATCACAACTCTCCCTGGGTAAGGGTTATATTCTTTGTCCTCACGATAATCAGCCGATATAGGTCGGATTCCTCTAGCCTCTGCTTCTTGGGTCAATTCATAACTAATTTCTTGATCTTCATCTGGAGCAAAAATATCATAACTCACAACCGAGAGGT
This sequence comes from Flavobacteriaceae bacterium, assembly GCA_030835845.1. Taxonomy (GTDB): domain Bacteria; phylum Bacteroidota; class Bacteroidia; order Flavobacteriales; family Flavobacteriaceae; genus Arcticimaribacter. The sequence goes on along the minus strand of JAUROD010000055.1, from coordinate 10,466 downwards.
TTACTGTTTTATGATTCTCTACAATATTGTTCGCAAAAGAAACATCTTTAGTCGCCATAATGACTACACCTGCTCCTTTTGGCACTGCACTAACAATAGATCCCTTAACTGCAAAATTGGGGAGGTTGTTGTTGTAGATTTTATTGTTGTAAGCATTTACTTGACTTCCGTATTTAGTCAATCCTGGTAAATTAAAAATAAGTAGACCACTTGTATTTTCAAAAGCCTCATTTCCATAAATTTCGACTCTAGTACTATTTTCACTTTCGATTCCAGCAACATTGTAAAAGGCTTTGTTGTTTCGAATAATAACATTGTCAGACTGACCCACGTATATTCCAGCATCTGAAGATCCAATTGCTTCACATTCCTCAATAATCACATTGGTGGATAAAACTGGATAAAGGGCATAGGCGCCATTTTGCACAGATACTTCACCTGTCCAAGCAGAGCGAAGACGTCTGATTACGACAGAATCTGAATCACTTATTTTTAAGTTATCGCCCACAGCATCTTCGATAGCAAAATCTTCTAAAACGATATTTGAGCTATTTGTAATTTTAATCCCTTCAGCTCCTGAGGTTTGACCTTTAAAGGAGAGCACAGTCTTGTCCATTCCTTTACCACGAAGTGTTATATGGGATTTATTGTCAAGACTTAAGGATTGAGAAAACAGAAAGTGTCCCTCAGGAAGCTCAATAACTGAACTATCCTTTGCGCGTATAAATTGTTCTATCAATTGCTCTTCAATATCAAGATAATCACGTGTTGGGGAATAGTTGGGGAGGCTTTGTTTTGTAGTAAAATAAAGCACCGTAATTGCCAATGCTATTAAAAAGAGCAGGATTCTTTTTTTCATGATTTGTAAGATTTATGGCTTTAAATTACACATTTTAACTAAAAATGAGACAATTAAGCATAAAAAAACCCTCCGTTTGGGAGGGTTTTGTTGGCCCACTAGGGCTCGAACCTAGACTCTTCTGAACCAAAATCAGACGTGTTGCCAGTTACACCATGGGCCATTAGCGGTGGCAAATTTAAGCAAACTTTTAATTTTTACTAAAATTAATCCGTAAAATTAATTAGCTTTCGCTTCGATTAAAAACTTTACCAATGATATTACTACTTGTTACAGGCGGAACCTTTGATAAAACCTACGATCACGTCAGTGGAAAATTATTTTTTGAACACACTCATATTCCCAAGATGTTGGAACGTAGTCGTTGTCATTTGGATGTAGATATTAAACCCCTGATGCTAAAAGATAGTTTAGAGCTAACCCCCAATGATCTTGATCGGATTAGTGAAGCATGTAAAAAAAGCACAGTTAAATCAATTGTGATTACCCACGGAACAGATCGAATGGTAGAAACAGCCTCACACCTTGCCCAATTAAAACTCAACAAGACAATTATTTTGACAGGTGCAATGATTCCTTATGCTTTTGGAAGTTCTTCTGATGGATTTTTTAATTTAGGGTGTGCCCTATCGTTTGCTCAAACACTCGCTCCTGAAGTTTATATTACCATGCAAGGGGAGTATTTCTTGTGGAACAAGGTAAAGAAAAACACAGATGAAGGTGTCTTTGAAAGAATTTCATAGTCTTTGTTAAAACCAAAAGAAGTTCGTTTCAATTTATGTAAATTCGTGCTATGATGACTAACCAACAACTTACGCTATGGACTCGCCTCACTGCAGCTGGAGTTTTTAGCACAGCCTTTCTCACCTATTTTTTAACTATTGAACCCACAGCTAGCTTTTGGGATGCGGGGGAATACATTGCTACCTCAGCAAAATTACAAATTGGTCACCCTCCTGGTGCTCCTTTCTTCCAAATGATGGGTGCTTTTTTTGCTCTTTTTGCTTCAGGTCCGGAAAAGATTGCTTTGATGGTAAATATGATGTCTGTTTTTTCTAGTGCATTAACCATCCTTTTCCTTTTCTTATCACTCACATTACTTTTAAAGAAACTTCCTGTTTTTGAAAAAATTTCTAACGTTCATGATGCTGTTGGATTTTTAGGAAGTGCTACTGTTGGTGCATTGGCATTTTGTTTTTCTGATAGCTTTTGGTTTAACGCTGTTGAAGCAGAAGTGTATGCCATGGCTACAGCCATATTATCCTTGCTTTTTTGGCTTGCCTTAAAATGGGAAAACGAAATGAATACAGCTCGTGGTGATCGATGGCTTTTATTGATTGCTTTTGTAATTGGTCTTTCCTTTGGCGTCCACTTTATGGGGCTGTTAACCATTCCTGCAATTGGAATGATCTATTATTTTAAAAATACCCCCAAAGTCACCCTAAAAAATTTCCTCTGGGCGAATGTACTCTCTGTTGCTGTTTTACTTTTTATTTTCAAGCTATTGCTCCCTTCCATACTTGGATTTTTTGGTGAAATGGAAGTCTTTTTTGTCAACGAATTACATTTACCATTTAACAGTGGTACATTGATTACTGGTCTTGTTTTTGTCTTATTTTTCTATTTGAGTTTACGTTATACCCGTAAAAGGAAATACATCAACCTCAACACTGGTATTCTCAGTGTGTTGTTTATTCTTCTTGGTTTTTCGTGTTGGATTATGTTGCCAATACGAGCAAATGCCAATACTGTTATTAACGAAAATTCACCCTCTGATGCAAGACAATTACTTGCATACTACAATCTTGAGCAGTATCCTGAGACCAAGCTTTTTTATGGTCCTATGTTTTCTGATATGTACGCTGGACAGGATGAACTTGAGCCCTATATTGACGACAAACCCAAATACGAAAGAAATAAAAAAACAAGGCGATATGACATTGTCAATCCTTGGAAAGATGCGCGAATCAATGCAAATAGTAAGCACAAGGGGATTTTACCTCGCCTATGGAGTTCTGAACACGCAGCCAATTACATCAATTTTACACAGCCTCTCACTTTTAGTATCCGTCCTGAATATAAAAATAGTGAAGAACTTCGTCAGCGCGTTTTGGAGTTTAGACAAGAAGCCGAGCAAAACGAATTAACAGGAGAAGATTACCACCAATTCTACAAACAAATGGCTCGGTTTATCGAAATTGAAAAACCTTCCTTTTTATCCAACTTAAACTACTTTTTTGTCTATCAGGTTGACTATATGTATGTCCGTTATTTCATGTGGAATTTTGTTGGAAGACAAGACGATATTCAAGGAAATTACGACATCCTCCATGGAAATTGGATTAGTGGTATTCCATTTATTGATCAAATTCGTCTAGGCAATCAATCTCAGCTAAGTGATGATGCTAAAAACAACAAAGCGAGAAACACCTATTACTTCCTTCCATTTATTCTTGGATTACTAGGATTTTTCTTTTTGTATCAGCAAGACAAAAAGCGTTTTTGGGTGCTACTGTTGTTTTTTCTGTTTACTGGTTTAGCCCTTAAAGTATATCTCAACGAACGTCCTTTTGAACCTCGTGAAAGGGATTATGCACTGGTTGGTTCGTTCTATGTATTTGCAATTTGGATTGGGTTAGGTGCGTATTCATTGTGTGTAGAACTGAAAAAAAGAGGGCAATCAAAGTGGTCGAATTATCTGGTTATCGGATTGTGTATGGTTTCAGTTCCCCTACTAATGGCTTATCAAAATTGGGATGATCACGACAGGTCAGATCGATATACAGCGCAATCAATTTCTAAATCATACCTCAGTTCAATTCAAAAAGATGTGGGGGCAATGATTTTTACAATTGGAGACAACGATACATTTGCACTCTGGTATGCTCAAGATATTGAGGGGTATAGAACAGACGTAAGGCCGATTAATTCAAGTTTACTCGCAACGGATTGGTATATCGATCAAATGAAGCGGAAAACGTATACTAGTGAGCCAATACCGTCACAACTGACTCATGATTTATATGCCTATGGAATTCGTGATTATATCAAATATGAACCTTTAATTGATTCATTACGTTGGGACATTAAAGACTTTATGAATTGGGTAGCCAGTGATCATCCGCGAACCAAATACAAAAATTTAATTGAGCAATCTGGGAGTGATCCTAGTTTGTATCCTCAGGGAACACAAGACATGGTATTTTACCCTACAAATAAGATTCGTGTTCCTGTAAATATTGAAAATGTGATTAAAAATGGAATTGTAAAAGAACGTGATCGTGAATTAATTGTCCCTTATATCGATATTGATTTACCGACCAGTGGAATTACAAAAAACCAAATCATGATGCTTGATATTCTTGCGAATAATGACTGGGAACGTCCTATTTACTTTACAGGAGGAAGTTATTCTGATGCAGAATATATTTGGATGAAAGAATATCTTCAATTGGATGGACTGGTGTATAAATTGGTTCCAATAAAAACTCCATTAAACCCTTCAAACCCTTATCTAATGGGTAGGCTTGATGCAGATTTGATGTATGATATTGTCAAGGAATTTGAATGGGGAAATTCGCAAAGTCCATCTATTTATCACGATCCTGAGACACGAAAAAACAGTATTTCGTACCGTTCGAATATGGTACGACTAGCGGAGGTATTAATTGACGAGGGAAAAGACGATAAAGCTGCTGAAATAATGGATTTAGCCATTGAAAAAATGCCTATCGATTTCTTTGGATTTTACAGTTTATTGACTCCTTTTATTGACAATTATTACCGAATTGGACAAAAAGAAAAGGCTCGCATAATTCTTGAAAAGGTGGCAAAAAAACACCAAAGTCAACTCAATTATTTTGCTAGTTTATCCCTCAATTTACAATATAGCTTGGGAGAAGAAATTCTTACTGAGGTTGAACGCTATCGTACTTTGGTTGAGTCTGTGATGGACAACAAAGACCAAGAAGTTCTTGCAAAATACATTCAAGAATTTAGATTTTTTAGTCAGGATTTTTCTTTTCTCTATGGACAATACGACTATTATACCGCTCAAGTAGAATTTGTTGAAGGGCTTTATCTAGGTGGAGTAAAGGAAGAAGCAAGGCGATTGGCTGGAAATATTGCACAAGTATATGAAGAGCGAATTGAAATGATTTCATCTTTGACAGAAAGCAGACAAATTCAATTGGAGGATCGAATTATGGATGAAGTCAATGGGTTTAGGAGAATTTTGCTTTACGTAAATCTATATGACGATCAGACCCAACGTGATTCAATGGAGCAAAGAGTTTATGGTGCAATAAAGGAATTGGCACTGTTTAATGAACTAATAGAAAATTAATCTACGTATTCATTCATTAAACCAATAAGCGTATTGGCATCTTGTTCTCCACTTTGTCGCCAAACCATTTCTCCCATTTTATAGATCATAAGTGTGGGGATGACTTTGACTCGAAGTGCTTCAACGAGCTTAGCGTTTTTAGAAATTTCAATCTTGATTACCTTTCCTTGATCCCCCATAGCCGCAGCTACATCTTTTAGTACAGGATGAAATTCTTCTTGGAGGGACTCATTTTCTTCAAAGAAAACGAGTAGCAATGGGGAGGTGCCGTCAATTAGTTCACCAAATTTTGACATAGTTTGCCTTGTTTAGTTTAATGCTAAGGTAGTTTTTTTTACTTAAACTTCAGAATTAGACCGCTTTAACGTAATCACTGTTATTTCAGGCCATATTCCAACGCGACCGGGATACCCTAAAAACCCAAAACCGCGATTCACATTGATCCACTGTTCTTTTTCTTGATAAAGTCCTGCCCATTGTTTATAGCGCCATTTCACTGGACTCCATTTGATCCATCCTGGTATTTCAATTCCAAATTGCATTCCATGGGTATGACCACTTAAGGTCAAGTGATATGTATAGGGATGCGGCAACACTTTTGCTTCCCAATGAGAAGGGTCGTGAGACATCAAAATTTTAAAATCATCCAAATTTACTTCTTTACTTGCTTGAACCAAATCACCTGACTTTTTAAATCCTCCTTTTCCCCAATTTTCAACACCTATCAATGCTATTCGTGCACCTTCTTTTTCAAAAAAATGAGTCTCATTTAACAATACCCGAAAGCCCATTTCTTCCTGCATTTTAATCAAATCTGCAAGATTATTTTCTTTGTCTTTTTCGGTTGGCCATTCCGTATAGTCCCCATAGTCGTGGTTTCCAAGTACTGAATATTTACCCTGAGGGGCTTCCAATTTTGAAAAGATGGACTTCCAAGGCACCAGTTCACTTGCTTTATTGTTTACAATATCTCCTGTAAATAAAATGACATCTGATTTTTGTGCGTTGATTAAATCTACTCCGTAAGCTACTTTTTTGGCATTGTCAAAACTACCACTGTGAATATCTGAGATTTGAGTCAGTGTAAACCCGTCAAAAGCTTCTGGTAAATCATCAAATTCCAGGGCATAGTGCAGTACTTTATAGTTGTATTTCCCTTTGATCATCCCGATAAGAAGGGAGGCAAAAGGAAGGGCTGCTAAAGCAACTGCCATTTGAGATAAAAACTTTCTTCGCTGGGGTAAAAAATCACCGTATTCGGGGGAAACAAAAAACCGATAAAGGGCTTGAGGGATACGAATAATATCTTCGAACAAAAGGAAAAAAACGATTACCAACTGAAAAAGTGTTAGTGCTAGAAAAGCACCAATCGCATAACTAATCGCATGAGTAAATCCTGTTGAGCGGGAAAAGTTAAGGGTATGATAAATGAAATTTCCGAAAATCAACAACGAAACTATCCAATACAAAGCGGTCAAGAATCTATTCAATCCTAGTGTACGAATTGCTTGGAAGGCATAGTATTCAATAAGTGAGAAAAAAAGGATAAAAAACAACCAACGTATCCACATACTATTTCATTTTTCTTGCAAGTTCCATTGCCTTTCCATCAGAAAGACTAGCAACAAAACAACTTGCATTGAGAAGTGTTTTATAAAATGAGTCATCAAGCATTGGAACACCTTCTGGCACCAATCTAAGTACCAAGACATCATAGGCATTGGTTTGCCCATTAAATGCATTTACTGCTGCTGTAGTAAAGGCATTGAGCAAGGTAGAAATTACTTTATATCCGACAATCTCTTTTTGGAGTACTTCATCGGATTGATACACTTTTTCTACACTGATTGCAATGATATCGTCCATTTGAGCTTTATACTTGCTTTTATCTAAGAGCGCATGGAGAAAGGTGCCATCCATAATTTCTTTTTCATTTGCTAAAAACAAACGTACTGCATCTTGAATTAAACTATTGATTGCCAATGCACGTAAATAACTCATTCGTTGTGAAGTAAAGTTAAGTTGTGCATATTTTTTGGTGTCCATTGAATCTTGAACAAGTTTTATCAAATATTCAAGGGCATAATCTTCAGGAATCCAGCCAAGGTTTATACCATCTTCAAAATCAATAATTGTATAGCAAATATCGTCTGCTGCTTCAACTAAATAAGCCAGAGGGTGTCGGTTGGTTCGTTTTGATGTATTTAGTCCGAGTTCATTGACCAATTCATTGTAGAATTGATTTTCAGACTGAAAATAGCCAAATTTTTTGTCCGCTACGTGTGAGCTAGGACGAATGGGCAGCGATGGTTTTGGGTATTTCATATACGCACCAAGAGTCGCATAGCTTAAGCGTAATCCTCCGGGTGTTCCTTCGATACTTTCTGTTAAAATTTTAAATCCATTTGCATTTCCTTCAAAACTACATAAGTCTTCGTATTCAGGAGGAGTTAATTTACTTTTATACACCTTCCCTTTTCCCTCCGCAAAAAAATGACCAATTGCTTTTTCACCACTATGACCAAAAGGAGGATTTCCGATATCGTGAGCCAAAGCTGCAGCGGCAACAATAGCACCAAAATCATTGGCTTGAAAACCGTGAACTCCTCTTAGGTGTGGATGACGTTTTAAGAGTTCTGTTCCTGCCAATCTTCCTAAACTTCTTGCAACAACTGAAACCTCAAGACTATGGGTAAGTCTAGTATGTACAAAATCAGTTTTTGAAAACGGAATTACTTGCGTTTTATCTTGTAAGGAACGGAAAGAGGACGAAAAAACTATACGGTCGTAATCCACTTCAAAACCAAGACGGGTTTCATCTTGTTCTTTTCGGATACGTTTTGTTAAATCGCCATGTCGTTTTAGCGATAAAAGGCTTTCCCAATTCATTCTTACTTTTTTGTAAAGGTAATAAAACAAAGCGGTATCGAGCTAATATTAATTTAGTGTAAAGGAATTAAATCAATAATTAACACTTTGGTAAAACAGCACATAAAGAGTTTAACCTTTAGCTAAAATAACGGCTTGTTTAATAAGATATTTTTGCCTCGTAATCAAATAAAATAAAAATGAAAAAAAATTATTCTTTGCTTTTAGTTTTAACACTAATTTTTACTGCTTGTCAAAAAGAAGTTGAATACATTGAAATTCCTGCTTCTCAAATTCAAGCAATTGTGGACGCTACCTTAGCTGCTTCAAAAAACAACACATCGGCTACTGAAACTGTTGGTATAGATGGAGGGATCACTTTTATTGATGGTTCTACTACTTGGACAAATGACAAAATTTGGATCATGAATGGTAAAATTGTTGTTCGTGAAGGTGGTGTATTAAACATCGAAGCGGGAACAATTGTTAAAGCAGAAGATGGTGTTGGTGTTGACGCAACTGTACTTGTTGTTGCTGCTGGTGGACGCATCAATGCGGTGGGAACTGCTGAAAGACCAATTATTTTTACTGACATTGCAGATCAAATTACTTATGCTGACAATGGTATTTCTCCAAACCGTCTACCTACTGATATGGGACGTTGGGGATCTATTGTAGTACTTGGTAAAGCTGTTGTCGGTGAAGATGGTGGTAAAGACGATATCGAAGGAATTGCAGAAGGTTTTGATTGGACTACATATGGTGGGTCAAACGATGCTGATAATTCTGGTCGTATTGAATATGTTTCTATCAGACACTCTGGACAAGAAATTGGAGGAGGAAACGAATTACAGGGGCTTACTCTTGGTGGTGTTGGACACGGAACAACTGTTGAAAACATAGAAATTATAGGTAGTCAGGATGACGGTATTGAAATATTTGGTGGATCTGTAAACGTAACCAACCTTATGATCTACAACAACGGTGATGATTCAATTGATATTGACGAAGGCTACCGTGGTACAATCAGCAATGCTGTAATTATTTTAGACACAATGACAGACGGTGCATTTGAAGTTGATGGAACGGAAGATTCAACCGGTGTTATTTCTGGTGAATACACCCTAAAAAACATAACTGTCTATGGAAACAGTGTACAAGAAGACACCAATCAGTACGGAACTTGGAAAAGTGATGCAACTGGATTGAATAGCAATATTGTTTTCAAAGGATTTAATGCAGGAACTACAATTGAAGCGATTGACCTTGACACCTATGCAGGTGCTGGTGCTTCTAAAGTTTCCAATGCTCTTATATTCAATGAATTTGATTTTGTAACTACAGACAGCTTACTTACAATCATTGATGGAACTGTTTCGGATGCATCAAGTTGGGCTGAAGTTGTTTCAGAACAAGCTGCTAACACAGGAGCTGATGAATCTGTTTTTGCATGGACACTTTATTTCTCAGGAAAGTAATTCTTACATATAGGTATTAATAAAACCCTAAATGTCCTCCCTTCGGTGGGGGACATTTTTCTCTTTATGAAAAATATATTTTTTTTAGCTCTCGTCTTTGTTTTTTCTCTTCCAGTTGTGGCACAATCTGTTATTTCTGGTAAAGTTATTGATGGGGATTTTAACGAACCTCTTCCATTTGCCAATATTGTTTTAAAGACTTCTGAGGGAGCCTACCTCAGTGGAGCTACTTCTGATTTTGATGGAAACTACTTCTTTGATGCTGTTCAGGGAACGTATATCATGGAGTTTTCATTTGTGGGATATGCCACTAAAATTGTGGAGGATGTCGTTCTAGGGGCAGACACTGAAATTTCAATTGATGTGGTTCTTTTACCTGTTTCTGATTCACTTGATGAAGTTGTAGTAACCACTTCGGCTAGAGACAATACGGAAGCCTCTGTATTGACCATCCAAAAAAGATCGGTAAACCTAATTGATGGGCTTTCTTCTCAATCGATAAAAAAATCGGGAGATAGCAACCTTGCTTCTGCAATAAAGCGAATTCCAGGGGTATCTGTACAAGGAGGAAAGTTTGTCTATGTAAGGGGTCTTGGAGACCGATATTCTAAAACACTGCTTGGTGGATTAGAAATTCCCGGGCTTGATCCTGACAAAAATACACTTCAATTGGATATTTTTCCTACCAATTTATTGGACAACATAATCGTCTCAAAATCGGCTAGTGCAAACCTAAATGCTGATTTTACCGGAGGTGTGGTCAATATTATTTTAAAAGATTTTTCCATTCGTCCAGAATATGGAATTTCTGTCAGTACAGGATACAATTCAAATATGAATTTCCAACAAGCTCCAGGGCTACCCAAAGAATCTCTTTCGCTGATTAAATTCGATACTGGATACAATGAATTGCCTT
>JAUROD010000054.1 GCA_030835845.1 Flavobacteriaceae bacterium | reverse complement strand
TACTCCACTAATTTCAGTTTGGGTTGTAGCGCCTCCTAAGGATTCATTGTCAATATCTTCTCCTATGGCTGCTTTTACCAAATAACTTCCTGCCAAGAAAATACTTCCTGTTTTATCTACAATAAGTGATTCGTCTGACATGATTGGTAAATAAGCCCCTCCAGCGACACAACTTCCCATAATGGCTGCTATTTGGACAATTCCCATGCTACTCATTCGTGCATTGTTTCTGAAAATTCGACCAAAGTGTTCTTTGTCTGGAAATATATCTTCTTGCATGGGTAAAAATACACCTGCTGAATCGACCAAATAAATGATGGGTATATTGTTTTCCATGGCAATTTCTTGCGCACGTAAATTTTTCTTTCCTGCCATAGGAAACCAAGCACCTGCTTTTACAGAAGCATCATTAGCAACAATAACACACAAGCGTTTTTTTACATAACCTAAGACAACTACCACACCTGCTGCCGGAGCACCACCATAGTCTTCGTACATTTCATAGGCTGCAAATGCACCAATTTCGATACAAGCTGATTTTGGATCAACTAGGGCTTCAATTCGCTCTCGAGCATTCATTTTTCCTTGATCGCGAAGCTTTTGAAGTTGTGCTTTACCACCTCCAAGTTTTATTTCTGATAAGCGTTGATTTACAGAAGACCATAAAAGCTTATTGTGATCTTCATTAATATTAAAACTCAAATCCAATGTTTTTTTTCAAATTTAACAAGATTCAACCACCTAAACTCTTTTTTTGATAAAGATTCCACATCTATTTTTAAAAAATAAAAACCGATATTTGCACTGAAATAATGTAAGTATGAGCTTGAATAAGAATAAAATCTTTAGAATTGCCGCGCTAATTATGACTCTTTTAGGGACGGCTTTGATTCTTTTAGGTTTAATGAAGTATAGAGAATATGCCATAGGTTTTTCTGTGGCTGGTGCAGGATTTTATGCAATTGCTTGGGCATTTAACGCACTTAAAGGGAGATTATAACAATGGCTGACGATAAAAAAGTTATTTTTTCAATGGCAGGGGTAACCAAAACATACCCTGCTGCTCAAGTTCCTGTTCTTAAAAATATTTACCTTAGTTTTTTCTACGGGGCTAAAATTGGTATACTTGGTCTTAATGGTTCAGGTAAATCAAGCCTATTAAAAATTATTGCTGGGGTAGATAAAAATTTCCAAGGAGATGTCGTTTTTTCTCAAGACTATTCTGTTGGATATTTGAGACAAGAGCCTCAAATGGACGAAAATAAAACAGTCCTAGAAGTAGTCAAAGAAGGAGTAGCCAAAACGGTGGCAATCCTTGACGAATACAATTCAATCAACGATCAATTTGGTTTACCAGAGGTATATGAGAATGCAGATAAAATGCAACAACTTATGGATCGTCAAGCGCAACTTCAAGACGAAATTGACGCATCTAATGCCTGGGAATTAGACACTCAACTGGAAATAGCTATGGACGCACTTCGAACTCCTCCTAGCGATCAAAAAGTGGGTGTTTTATCTGGTGGAGAGCGTCGTCGTGTGGCATTATGCAGATTGCTTTTACAACAACCTGATGTCCTTTTACTCGATGAACCAACCAACCACCTTGATGCTGAATCTGTGCATTGGCTTGAGCATCACCTTGCACAATACAAAGGAACTGTAATTGCAGTAACTCACGATAGGTATTTTCTTGATAATGTAGCTGGTTGGATTCTTGAGTTAGACAGAGGAGAGGGAATTCCATGGAAAGGGAATTATTCTTCATGGTTAGAACAAAAATCAAAGCGTTTGGCACAAGAACAAAAACAAGCCTCCAAACGTCAAAAAACATTAGAACGTGAATTGGAATGGGTACGTATGGCTCCCAAAGGAAGACAAACAAAGCAAAAAGCACGTTTGTCTAACTACGATAAATTGATGAGCCAAGACCAACAGAAAGTACAAGAACAGCTTGAAATATTTATTCCAAATGGACCACGTTTGGGGACCAATGTCATTGAAGCTAAAAATGTATCCAAGGCTTTTGGAGATAAACTACTCTATGATGATCTTAACTTTGTACTTCCTCAAGCCGGTATTGTTGGAGTTATTGGTCCAAATGGAGCAGGTAAATCGACCATTTTTAAAATGATTATGGGACAAGAAACTCCAGATGGAGGTACGTTCTCTGTTGGAGATACTGTAAAACTTGCATATGTTGACCAATCGCATGCGAATATTGCCCCAACTAAATCAATTTGGCAAAACTTTTCAGACGAACAAGAGCTAATCATGCTTGGCGGAAAACAGGTGAATTCGAGAGCTTTTTTAAGTCGTTTTAACTTTAGTGGAAGCGAACAAAATAAAAGTGTAAATACCCTTTCTGGCGGACAAAGAAACCGTTTGCATTTAGCAATGACTCTTAAAGAAGAGGGTAATGTACTACTTTTAGATGAACCAACCAATGACCTTGATGTCAATACGTTACGTGCTTTAGAAGAAGGTCTTGAGAATTTTGCTGGTTGTGCAGTTGTCATTTCTCACGACCGTTGGTTTTTAGACCGTATCTGCACACATATACTTGCCTTTGAGGGTGATTCTCAAGTTTATTTCTTTGAAGGTTCTTTTTCTGATTATGAAGAAAATAAAAAGAAGCGCTTAGGAGGTGACCTAATTCCTAAACGCATCCAGTACAAAAAACTTACTCGTGACTAAACATAACAGTTTTTTTTTATTTAGATTATATGGTTTTATATTCTTCAAATAATAAAGATTAAGGAGTACATTGTTCAGCAGTTCCTTCTCCTGTGTCTCCTGAAATGGTCCAACCAAAAGTATTTACAAAAACATTTCTTGCAGTTACATTACAATAGTAGGTAGGGGGTGCTCCAAAAGAAACATTACTTTGTAAGTTTTGTTGTGACCAGGCAGCTAATAGCTTGTCATAGTTTGCCGCACTAAAATTTGTAGCACCTAGAAACATATCAGGGAGAGATGCTGCACTTGAAACATTCCAAGAAGAAAGGTCTTGGTTGAAAGCTAAAGCACCATTAAACGCACCAAACAGGAACTTTAGACTTGAGGTATCCCAAGTAGAGATATTTCTATTAAAAACTGTGGCATTAAGAAACATAGAAGGCATATTTGTTGCATTTTAAACATTCCATAAAGAGAGATCTTGATTAAATGCAGCAGCTCCACTAAACACCTCGCCAAAACCACTTGTTACACCTGAGACATTCCAAGTAGAGATATTTCCATTAAAAGCTGTAGCACCATTAAACACATTCTCCATATTTGTTATGGTTGAAGTGTTCCAAGAAGAAAAGTGAGATGTAGTCTATTGATAATAGGGAAGTTATATAAAAAATGAAATCAAGTTTAGGGTATAAATTGAACTTTATTTTTGTTTAATTTGTTTTGTTTAATGTAGTTTATTATCAATTAAGGGGTGTCGAACTTACAAAAGAGGTTTGTTAAAATTAAACGAAAGAGAAACAGTTCTTAAAGAATCATCATTTTTTCTTACATTGTTAATTGAAAATGAAAAAGCGAGTTTGTATCATTGGTGCTGGTCCATCGGGAATCACAGCCATCAAAAATATTAGTGAAAAAGGACTGGATGTAGTTGCATATGAGTACAACCATGAGGTAGGAGGAAATTGGATATTCAATGAAAATCAAACACATTCCTCTGTATTTGAAACGACACATATTATAAGCTCAAAAACACTTTCTCAATACGCTGACTTTCCCTTTTCACCTGAGGTTTCGGATTACCCATCACACGACGAATTGCGGACTTATTTTCAAGCTTATGCACGACATTTTGATCTATATCGTTGGATTGAATTTAACACATTGGTTAGGTCTTGTGTAAGGCAATCAAGTGGGGAGTGGGAAGTAACTACATCTTGTAATGGAGAAGAAAAAACAGCCTTGTTTACCGATTTGGTCGTGTGTAATGGACACCATTGGCAACCTAAGCATCCAACGTATAAGGGGGAATTTTCAGGAACATATTTACATTCTCATCAATATAAAAAGGCAGCACCTTTCCAAGACAAGAAAGTATTGGTAATAGGTGGTGGGAATTCTGCTTGTGATGTAGCCGTTGAAACGAGTAGAGTGAGCAAACAAACATCAATCAGTTGGCGTCGTGGCTATCGAATTCTCCCAAAGTTTTTGATGGGTAAACCTTCCGATGTGTTTGCTTCTCGTATGACGTTTCTCCCGATTGGAATCCGTAATTTTTTAGCAGGCCTTTTGGTTCGGATTACCAATGGTCCAAACAGTATCTATGGACTCCCTAACCCTGTACATAAATTTGGTGCTACCCATCCTACTGTGAATAGCGAATTACTTTATAAAATTAGACATGGAAAAGTCAAACCTAAAGGGGATATTTCTCATTTTGAAGGAAAGACAGTCTGCTTTATAGATGGTTCAAAAGAAGATTTTGATGTTGTTATTGCCTGTACTGGTTTTGTTTTGGCTCACCCTTTCTTCGATTCAACCTTCTTAAATTATTCTGAAGGTCCAGTCCCTTTATATCTTAAAATGTTTCATCCCGAATATGCAAACTTATTTTTCATTGGTATGTTTCAGCCTCTTGGATGCATTTGGCCAGGTTCAGAACAACAAAGTAAATTGGCAGCACTTGCACTAACAGGGGAATGGAAACGACCCGAACACATAAAAGTTTTATGTGAGCGAGAAGTGTCTCATCCCCACATGAAACAAATCAATACCGCAAGACACCGGATTACTGTCGATTTTCACCGCTTTATACGGGATATTCAAACTCAAATCAAACGAGCAACAAAAAGACGTAAAGTAGCTTAAATACTCTCTTTTATGAAAAAAATAATCGCTTTTTTAATTGTGTTGATTGGTCTCATTTGGTTTGGAATAAATCCTGATAAGTCATTTGATGAACTGGCACCAATTTATGCGCAGTCTCCCTCGAAATTTATGGATGTAAGTGGACAGAATGTACACTACAGAGATGAAGGAGAGGGCTTTCCAATTGTCTTGATTCATGGTACTGGTGCATCTTTGCACACTTGGGATGAATGGACAAAAAAACTCACTGAAACGCATCGTGTTATTCGATTTGACTTGCCTGCCTATGGATTAACTGGTATGGATAGTGAAAAGCGATATAGTTTGGATGATTACCGTGTTTTTTTAGATACCTTTTTGAATCATTTGGGAGTTGAGAAATTTCATTTGGCTGGGAATTCGCTAGGTGGAGCAGTTTCTTGGTTATACGCTTCCCATTACCCCAAAAAAGTAGATAAACTTATTCTGATTGATCCAAGCGGTTTTCCAGGCCGAAGTACACCAGGTGTAATTCAACTAGCAAAAACACCCCTTTTAAACCAATTTGTACGCTATATGACTCCTCGTTTTTTCATTGAAAAGAATTTGAAAGAGGTGTATGAGGATGACCGACTTATAACAGACGAATTAATTAATAGATATTGGGATTTAACGCGATATTCGGGAAATAGGCAAGCCTTTATCGATAGAGCTAAACTACCCACTGTGGATTCGTCCCCAAGGCTTCAGTATATTGAGTCTCCAACATTAATTCTCTGGGGTGATAAAGATGCATGGATTCCTGTAGAAAATGCTTTAAAATTTGACCAAGCTATTTCTCAATCTACTGTCGTCATTTTGCCTGATGCTGGGCATGTTCCAATGGAAGAATTTCCATTGGAAAGTGTTAAAATTGCACTGGATTTTTTGGAGAATTAAAGTAAAATTTCCATTTTAATATTTCCCCTAGAGTAGAGTTCATCTGCTTCAATAGGCACCTCTACAAATCCATGTTTACGGTAGATATGTATCGAATTGGTAAGTTTTCGGCTGGAATATAATACGATTTTTTCCCAATGGTGTCGTTCTGCAAATTGAATTGCAAATCGTATCATTTGATTTCCATATCCCTTGTTTCGCTCAGAAGGAGTAACAGCCATTTTGCTGAATTCATAAATTCCCTTCTCTTTTTTGATATATGCAAATGTACCAATGACTTTTCCCTCGATTTCAGCCATAAAAATATGTCCTCCTTTATCAATGATTTCTGTTTGAGGATTACTGAGCACCAATTCGTCAATAGGTTCGACTTCAAAAAAAGCTTCTAACCATTCAACATTGAGTGCTTTAAAAACAGTAGCGTCTTCTTTTTGAAATTTTCGAAAAACAACATTAGTCATTTCCAATCATATCTTCCGGGCGTACCCATTGATCAAATTCCTCAGCAGTTACATATCCCAAACCAATAGCAGCTTCTTTTAGGGTAGTCCCGTCTAGGTGTGCTTTGTTTGCAATTTCTGCAGCTTTGTAATACCCGATTTTTGTGTTTAAAGCAGTCACCAACATTAATGAATTGTTGAGTAACTCATCAATACGTGTTTGGTTGGGTTCAATTCCATTGACACAGTTTTCTGCAAAACTTACACATGCATCACCCAACAAACGAGCAGATTGAAGAATATTTGCAGCCAACATAGGTTTAAACACATTGAGTTCATAATGACCTTGTGTACCTCCAACACTAATCGCGACATCGTTTCCAATCACTTGAGCGCAAACCATTGTAAGTGCTTCACACTGTGTTGGGTTAACTTTTCCAGGCATAATTGAACTTCCAGGTTCATTTGCAGGAATATTAATTTCTCCAATTCCAGATCGTGGACCTGATGCCATCATTCGAATATCATTGGCAATTTTATTTAATGAAACTGCGAGCTGTTTGAGAGCAGCGTGCGATTCTACAATTGCATCATGTGCAGCTAGAGCCTCAAATTTATTATGAGCTGAAATAAAAGGCAAGCCCGTAAATTCAGCGATATAATGAGCCACAAGTTCTGCATACCCTTTGGGTGTATTTATTCCTGTCCCAACAGCTGTGCCGCCTAGAGCAAGTTCAGAAAGATGTGTTAAACTAAAGTTTAGCGAAGCTAACCCATGATCAAGCTGAGAGACATATCCAGAAAACTCTTGTCCAAGGGTGAGTGGAGTAGCATCCATTAAATGGGTACGTCCAATTTTCACAACCTCTTTAAATTGATCTGCTTTTGCAGCTAATGAATCACGAAGTTGCTGAACTCCAGGAATTGTAACAGCAATAATTTTTTGATAAGCAGCAATATGCATTCCCGTTGGAAAAGTATCATTTGAAGACTGTGATTTATTTACATCGTCATTTGGTGCAAGTGTTTTTTCTCCTTCACCAAGTATTTTACCAGCAATTACATGAGCTCTGTTGGCAATCACCTCATTCACATTCATATTGCTTTGTGTACCAGAACCAGTTTGCCAAATTACAAGTGGAAATTGATGATCTAATTCTCCAGCGATTATTTCATCACAAACTTTCGCGATTAAATCCCGTTTTTCTTCACTCAAAACTCCTAATTCACAGTTGGTGTATGCAGCAGCTTTTTTTAAGTACGCAAAACCGTGAATGATTTCAATGGGCATAGATGCTGCCGTACCAATTTTAAAATTACTTCTGGAACGCTCTGTTTGTGCTCCCCAATAGACGTTTTTAGGGACTTTTACTTCGCCAAGTGTATCTTTTTCAATCCGATATTCCATAGGGTTGTTTTTACAAAAATACTACAAAAATTGGCGTTTGCCTACTGTGGATAGTTTTGTGAATAAAAAAAGCAATCTAATTGTGTAAAAGAGAGAAATGAATTAATTTTGTCACAAATACAAGAAACATGTTTGAATTTGACCAATATTTAGGATTTCTTTCTTTTTTATCGATATTAACAATCGGTTTTTGGCTAATGATTTTTTTGCTCACCTTTGTTATTCCTTATTGGTTGACAGGTGCATTGATTGAATGGTTTCAAGAACGTAAGCAAGCTAAACAAGCTTCCAAAGAATAAATTAAATCAAAAAAAACTCCGCTATATTGCGGAGTTTTTTTTGAATGGATGTTTCGCTTTTAGAAATCAAAGTCTGCATCACCGCCACCCTCAGAATAATCATTATTTCTTCTTCGTTGACGTTCTGCCTTTCGTTCATTGATTTGATAGGTAAAAGTAAATACGTATGTTGGTCGTCTCCACTGAAATTCAGTGTAATTGATAAACGTATCCGTTTCGGTTGTACTTTTTCCAATACTCGAGTTTAATATATCAGAAGCTCTAAACGATAAAGTTGCTTTTTTATTGAATAGATTTTTATTTACCGCACCAGACAAGGTGAATACTCCTTGTGATTTAGTTTGCGCAGTTGCACGAGGTCCACGATAAAAGGCTCTAATCTGGGTGTTGATTCCAAATGGAAGTGGGAAACTTGCATTGACTCTCGAAAACCAACTAACAATTCTAGCATCCAACACATTGTCGTTGTATGTTCCAATAGTTTCAGAATCAAATACGTTGAAATTTGCACTTAAACGTATATCTCTTTTTGGAGAGTAGGTAAGGGTAAACTCAGTTCCTGCTCTGTTGTTTTCAGCCAAGTTGATTGACGTTGATCGCAAAGCAGGCACATCAATGATTGGATCTTCACTGACACGCACAATAGTTCCAGTAGTTTCGGTGATACGTGTAATTTCTTGAGTTGCCTTTTGATAGTAAACGGATCCGTTAAAGGTAAATTTCTCCCATCGTTTAAGGTATCCAAAGTCAAACGAATTCGAATAGGAAGGGTCTAAGTCAGGGTTACCTTGACGGAAAAAAGTTAAACTTGTTAAAGATTGGAATGGGTTTAATGACCAAGAACGAGGACGACGAATTCTTCGACTATATCCTAAAGTTATATTCTCAGAGTCCGAAAATTCATAAGATAAATTTAAGGTTGGGAACCAATCGGTATACTTCTTTTCCTTGTAGTCATCACTTGTTTGTTGGTCAATGATGATTTTTGTTCTCTCCATACGTAATCCAGCGAGATAAGAAAACTTGTCCACTTTCTTTCCAAACTGCGTGTAGGCAGCATCTACATTTTGAACAAATCTTAAATAATTTGTCAAATTAGTATTAGGTATAGTTCCTCCAGAAGTAATGTCAAAAACTCGATAATCAGTAGCCTGTTCAGAGTAGTTACCTCTGTATCCCAATTCAAACTGAGTATTTTCGTCAATCGGAAGTACATAATCCAATTGCATCAATATACGGTCTTGAATTTCATTTGTTGTGGAACTCTGATTATCAATTGCCGTATTTTCCGCTAGATCACTTTGATCTTCTTCGCTTGTTTCTTTTTGAAACTCAATTACAAGTTGATGTCCTTTGTCGTTAAATTTTTTGGTATAATTTGCAGTAAACTGACGAGAATTATCTAACTCCTCTTCACTTTGAATTCGTCCAACCGTACTAATGAGGACATTCTCACTATTTCGATTTTCAATAATTGTTTGATTATTACTTGTATTGTTTGATTCACGAACAAATCCAGAAATTGTTAAAGAGGTATTTTCATCAAAAAAGTATTCTGCACCAAGATTTAAAAAGACGTTGTTTCTGTTCCTGTTATAATCTCTTTCCTCATTGGTATAAGAACGAATAGAACCATCATTAAAGTATTGACTATTAAACAGACCACCACCCAATGATTTTGAATCATTGAAAGAAGTCGTAGCAAAAACATTTAATTTTTCAGTTCGCCAATTGAGCGAAGTTGATCCCCCATATGTTGTAGGAGCTCCCCCATTAAGAACAATTGATCCGTTAAAACCAATCAATTCTTGCTTCTTTAAAATAATATTTAAAATTCCAGCCGTACCTGACGCTTCATATCGTGCAGAGGGAGAGGTGATTACTTCAACTTTTTCAATTGATTCAGCAGGAAGTTGACGAAGTGCTTCTGGTCCAGATAAACCAACTAATCCAGAGGGCTTTCCATTGATTAAAATCCGAACGTTATCATTTCCACGTAATGAAATATTACCCTCAACATCTACTGATACAGAAGGAATATTATCCATTACATCAGAGACACTACCTCCTCGAACCGTAATGTCTTTACCTACATTATACACTCGTTTATCCAAACGAATTTCAACTTCAGTACGTTCACCTACCAATTCAACTTCATTAAGTGAATCAACAGCAATCATCAGTTCAAAAGTACCTAGATCTGAGCTTTGACGTAATGCGACACCTTCTTGTACAATTGGTTCAAAAGAAATGAATTCGGTTACGATGGTGTAATTGCCAGGAAGAATTTCAAAAGAGAATTGTCCATTTGCATCGGTAATACCTCCCTGAAGGAAATCAGGTAGACGTTGGTTTTTAAATGTAATTGTAGCATATTCAAGTGGTTGAGAAGTTTCCTTGTCAATGACTTTTCCACTTACTGTGATTTTTTCAAAACCCTGAGGTCTTTGAGCGTAAGCATCTAATCCTAATAGAAGAATAAGACACAGTGCAATAGTTTTTTTCATAGTGTTATATAACTCCTATTAGACTCTATTTAGTCAAAAAAGTTTCACTAAAAATGAATTATTTTAAAAAGGAAATTAACTTTTCTAACGGACGAGCAATTATGGCATTTTCTCCCTTGACAATGATTGGTCTTTCAATTAGTTTTGGGTAGGTACACAATGCTTCTTTCACGTCATTATCACTCATTTTCTTCCCCTTAAAATGTTCCTTCCAAACAGCTTCATTTTTACGAACTAATTCAATAGGCGAATAACTCAGTTGGGTTAAAACTTGACTGATTTGATTTTCAGAAATAGGATTTTTTAAATAATCGATAATTTCAAATTCTAATTTATTCTCTTCAAGATATTGAAGTGCTTCACGAGATTTTCTACAACGTGGATTGTGATAAATTGTTAATTTCATAAGGTGTCGGTTTCATTTTTTTGTCCCATATACATTAAGTATGCTTTAAGAAATGCATCGATATTTCCATTCATAACACCGTCAACGTCACTTGTTTCGGCTTGTGTTCGAACGTCTTTGACCAATTTATAGGGTTGCATCACATAATTTCGAATTTGAGATCCCCATTCAATTTTCTTTTTAGAAGCTTCAATTTCACTCCTTGCAGCCATTTTTTTCTGTAGCTCGATTTCGTAAAGTTGAGATTTTAGCAACTGCATAGCCTTGGTTTTATTGTCTAATTGTGAACGTGTTTCAGAGTTTTCAATAACTATACCTGAGGGTTGATGTCTCAATCGGACTGCGGTCTCAACTTTATTTACATTCTGACCACCTGCACCACTTGATCGCATTGTTTCCCAGCTAATTTCAGATGGATTGATTGTAATCTCTATGCTGTCGTCAACGAGTGGATACACATATACAGAAGCAAAAGAGGTATGTCGTTTAGCATTAGAATCAAATGGAGAAATACGCACCAAACGATGGACTCCGTTTTCTCCCTTTAACCAACCAAAAGCAAATTCACCTTCAATTTCAAGCGTTACAGTCTTAATCCCAGCAACGTCTCCAGATTGATGATTGAGCTCTTTTACTTTAAACCCTTGCTTTTGCGACCACATTAGGTACATTCGCATCAACATTTCTGCCCAATCACAACTTTCAGTACCTCCAGCACCTGCAGTAATTTGAAGGACAGCACTTAAAGTATCTCCTTCTTCTGAAAGCATATTACGAAATTCAATATCCTCAAGTAATTCTTCAAGAGCAGTTAAGGTTGATTTAACCTCCTCTTCAGAACCGTCTCCCTCTTTGTAAAAAGATAACAGCACATCTAAGTCATTTCCGAGTTCTTCTGCTTTGGTAAAGTCATCTACCCATTTTTTTAGAGTACGCAATGTTTTCATATGCGCTTCAGCCTCTTGGGGATTATCCCAAAAGCTAGGATCAAGCGTATATTCTTCTTGATTTCGAATTTCTATTTTTTTGACATCTATGTCAAAGATACCTCCTCAACGCGCCAAGGCGTTCAAATAGACCTTTTAGTTGATCTGTAGTAAGCATTGTTTTTTTTTGTAAAAATAGAATTAAACTTGGCTTATTTCTTTTTCTAGAGAATATTTTTTAGCTTTCCTATAAATAACTAAGTATGAAAACTAGAATATTATTTCTCATTGGCTTATCACTGTGCTTAAATCTTTCAATGGCACAATCGAATAAGCGAAAAAAACAAACGGAACAAAGTTTGTTAAACAACAGAAAAACAACATTTTACGATGGCTTTTTTGATTTCAAATATGATGAGTCAACTGGAAAAATAACCCTTTCAGTTAACAGACAAACTCAATTAAACCAAAGTTTTCTTTATGTCAATGGACTCAGTGCAGGAATTGGAAGTAATGATATTGGACTTGATCGTGGTCAATTAGGCAATGAAAGAGTAGTTGAATTTCAAAAAATGGGAGATAAGCTAATGCTGGTTCAACCCAATTTAGATTATCGAAGCTCTTCTGAGAATATATTGGAACAAAAATCAATAGCGCAAGCTTTTGCAAAATCTGTTCTTTTTGGTTTTCCAATTCAATCAACATCATCCACACATTATGAAATTGATTTAACTCCTTTTTTGATGCAAGATGCACACGGTGTTGCCCAACGCCTTCGTCAAAGTCAACAAGGGTCTTACGGCGTAGATAAAAGCCGCTCCGCTATATCTTTAGAACGGACTAAAAACTTTCCTGAAAATAGTGAGTTTGACGTATTGTTAACCTTCTCAGGCAACCCTCAAGGTCGTTTAATTCGCTCCGTGACACCCTCCCCAAATAGTGTTACTGTTCATCAACATCATTCTTTTGTAAAGTTACCCGAAGTAGCCTTTGAACCAAGAAAGTTTGATCCCAGAAGTGGTGCTATACCATTTAGTTACAACGATTATTCAACTGAGGTAAATGCATCGACACGAAAAGTATTCACATTACGTCATCGGTTAAAGAAAAAAGACCCCTCAGCTGATCTAAGTGTGGCAGTTGAGCCGATTGTTTATTACTTAGATAATGGAACACCAGAACCTGTTCGTTCGGCACTTTTAGAGGGGGGTGTATGGTGGAATCAAGCCTTTGAAGCTGCTGGCTATAAAAATGGTTTTCAAATAAAAATATTACCTGATGATGCCGATCCTATGGATGTTCGATTTAACGTGATTCAATGGGTACACCGCTCCACAAGAGGTTGGAGTTATGGTGCAAGTGTGGTTGATCCTCGCTCAGGTGAAATACTTAAAGGGCATGTAAGTCTAGGTAGTTTGCGTATTAGACAAGATTTTATGATTGCTCAAGCATTAACAGAAAGTCCATATTCTGAAAGTGATACAGCAGACAATCCTATGCTTGAAATGGCTTTAGCACGGATTCGACAACTATCAGCACACGAAATAGGACACACTTTAGGTTTTACACATAACTTTGCGGCGAGTGTCAATAACCGTGCTTCTGTAATGGACTATCCTCACCCAACACTAAGTTTGGTAAATGGGAAAATATCCTACCAAAACGCATATGATGAAGGAATAGGAGAGTGGGATAAAGTTTCTGTTCGATATTCCTACACTGATTTTCCTGATGGTGTTGATGAAACTGATGCTTTGAATAATATTTTAGAAGATAGTTTTGCGTCCGGACTCCGTTTTATTGCAGATCAAGATGCGAGACCAATTGGTGGAGCTCATCCCTACGCACATCTATGGGATAACGGAGATTCGGCAATAAATGAATTCAATCATTTAATGACAGTTCGAAAAACAGCAATGGATCAATTCTCTATTGATCAACTCAAAACAGGTGAACCTATTTCAGTTCTTAGAGATCGCCTTGTTCCCTTATATTTCTTACATCGATATCAGTTGGAAGCGGTGGTGAAGTTAATAGGTGGTCAAGAATATGATTATGCGGTTAAAGGAGGATCTTCAATTGGAGTTTCAACTGTGGACGCTACAATTCAAAGAAAAGCCCTTGAAACCCTTAGTAATTCGCTTGAACCAAATGCACTTAAAATACCGGAAAACATTCGTCAAATGATGCCCCCTCATGCATTTGGATTTCGAGCTTCGAGAGAAAGTTTTGCTACTCAAACAGGATTAACATTTGATGCTTTTGGTGCTGCTCATACATTAAGTGATGCACTTATATCAATGGTTTTACATCCTCAACGTGCAGCTCGATTACATCAACAAAAAGCCTTTTCTAACGACCAATTAGGTTTTGATGATACTGTAAGTCATTTGATTACAAATGTTTTTAAAAACAAAAAGATAACCAATGAGGATAAGGCTTTGCAAGAAATTGTTCGTGGAAATTTATTAAATCACTTATTTCAACTTGGACGACAATCAGAGGTGCCCACCGCTGTGATGGCAGAAGTCCATGAACAATTGTATTCACTGAAAAGTTGGTTAAATCAGCATAAAACAATGTCATTTAAACATTATTATATTCATCAAATAGATCAATTTTTTACGCAACCATCTCAAATAACACCCTTAAATTCGCCAAAAATTCCTGATGGATCGCCTATCGGAAGTTCACTAAGTTGTATGTAATTATCTATGGAAGTAAATTTAATAAGTGATACAGTAACACGTCCAACTCAAGAAATGCTTGATTTTATGATGCATGTAAATGTTGGTGATGATGTGTTTAAAGAAGACCCAAGTGTAAATGCATTGGAATCTAAGGTGGCAGATTTGTTTGGAATGGAAGCGGCGCTTTTTTTTCCCTCTGGAACAATGGCAAACCAAACCGCGATAAAAATACATACCCAACCAGGACAACAACTTATATGCGATCATTATGCTCATATTTTTAATTATGAGGGAGGTGGAGTTAGTTTTAATAGCGGTGTATCATGTGCGCTGATTGAAGGTGAACGTGGTCGAATAACAGCAGATCAAATTGAAAAACGAATAAATCCATCAGATTTTTATCATTCTCCCAAAACAGCTTTAGTGGCCCTAGAAAACACAACCAATAAAGGGGGAGGAGCTTGTTATGATATCGGGCAAATAAAAAAAATAAAGGAATTATGTGACATTCACCAATTACCACTTCATCGTGATGGAGCTGGAATATGGAATGCAATGCTAGCAACTAATACTTCACCAGACGAATACGGAGCTTTATTTGACACTATTTCAATTTGCTTCAGCAAAGGTTTGGGAGCACCCATAGGGTCTGCTTTGTTGGGTTCTAAAAAAGCCATGGACGATGCACTACGAGTACGCAAAATGCTCGGTGGTGGAATGCGTCAAGCGGGATACCTAGCTGCTGCTGCAAGCTTTGCAATTGACAATCATTGGAAGTCAATGGAAAATGATCATCGCAAAGCCAAAGAACTTGAAAAAACCTTATCAAATCTTCCCTTTGTCAATTATATTGCTCCAGTTGATACAAATATTGTTATTTTTGAAATTGAAAACCAAATGAAGGAAAATCACTTTTTTGATACCTTACATGACTTGAATATTTTATTTATCCGAATGGGGTCAGGAAAACTTCGCTTTGTTACCCACCTTGATTATACTGATATTCAGCATAAATATGTGATAAACGAACTTATGAAATTAAACTTTTAATTCTATGAATTTAACTAACTTTTCATTCTTTAAGACTATAGGCTTATTGATAAGCTTTGTGTCAATAAATGCTTGTACATCCACACCTGAAATGAAACCAGACAATACCCTTAAGCCACCTATGGCTGAACAAAAAGCATATCAGCATAAGTTACATGATGATATCAGACTTGATCCATTTTATTGGCTAAATGAACGTGAAAATCCTGAAGTTGTTGATTATCTAGAGCGTGAAAATGATTACTATCAAAAATCAACTGCACACCTAGCTGATCTCAGAGAGGATTTGTTTACAGAAATGAAAGCTAGAATTAAAGAAGATGACACTTCTGTTCCTTATTTTTATAATGGATATTGGTATATCACACGATTTGAAAAAGGTGAAGATTATCCCATTTATACAAGAAAAAAAGATAGCCTTAATGCAAACGAAGAAATTCTTTTTGATTGTAACAAAATGGCAAAAGATCATGATTATTTTAATTTGGTTGGTATTAATGTAAGTCCAGATAATACCAAAGTAATTTACGGAGTCGACACTGTATCAAGACGTCAATACACACTTTATGTTCGAGATATTGTCACTGGTGAAGAACTTCCCATTTCAATTGAAAACACCACAGGCGGAAGTGTGTGGGCAAATGACAACACTCACTTTTTCTACACAGCAAAAGACCCGCAAACATTGCGCTCTGATAAAATATTTAGATTCTCAATCGCACAGCCAGACGCAAAAAGTACTTTGGTTTTTACCGAAGAAGACACTACGTTTTCTACCTATGTTAGCGGATCAAAGTCAAGAGAATACATATTTATTGGATCATATAACACACTCTCTACTGAATTTAAGTACCTCAATGCAAATACACCGCTTGAAGACTTTAAGCTTGTACAAAAGCGTATGCCAAATTTAGAATATCAAGTGTCTCATTATGGAGAGCATTTTTATATTCTAACTAATGCTGATGGAGCTACAAACTACAAGCTAGTAAAAACTAAGGTAGATACACCAAATAAAAAACATTGGGAAGAAGTTTTGGCTCATCGCCCTGATGTTCTTCTTGAAGATTTTGATTTATTTCAAGATTATTGGGTGGTAACAGAACGTGAACGTGGATTATCCAAAATTCGTATTCAAAAATGGGATAATAGTGAAGATTATTATTTACCTCTAGAGGGTGAAACCTATACCGTATATACTTCTACAAATATTGACTTTGAAACCACTCAGCTTAGATATGTATATAATTCAATGACAAGTCCAACAACTGTTTTTGAATTTAATATGGAAACTCAAGAAAAAACGATTTTAAAAGAACAAGAAGTATTAGGCGGCACATTTGATAAAACAAATTATGTTTCACGTCGTATCTGGGCAAATGCAACGGACGGAACTAAAATTCCAATGTCAATTGTACACCACAAGAATACTGTTCTAAGCCCAACAACTCCGATCTTACAATATGCCTATGGTTCTTATGGATCAACAATAGACCCAAGTTTTTCAACAACGAGGTTGAGTTTACTTGATCGTGGTTTTGCCTATGTGATTGCTCATATCCGTGGTGGTGAATACATGGGTCGACAGTGGTATGAAGATGGTAAAATGTTAAAGAAAAAAAATACTTTTTCAGACTTTATTGCCTCTTCGAAACATTTAATTGCTGAGGGAATGACTTCACCACAGCATCTTTATGCATATGGAGGTTCAGCTGGAGGACTTTTAATGGGTGTTATTGTGAACGATGCTCCTGAATTATACAAAGGAGTAATTGCAGCTGTTCCCTTTGTTGATGTGGTTACCACCATGTTAGATGAAACAATCCCTTTGACAACATTTGAGTTTGATGAATGGGGAAATCCAAAAGAGAAAGCGTATTATGATTATATGAAGTCATATTCACCCTATGATCAAGTAAAACCTCAGGCTTATCCAAATATGCTTGTTACTGCAGGTTTTCATGATTCACAAGTTCAATATTTTGAACCTGCAAAATGGGTCGCGCGACTTCGTTTAAACAAGTCTGACGACACTGTTTTGTTTCTAGACACAAATATGAGCGCTGGTCACGGAGGGGCTTCAGGACGTTTTGATGCGTTAAAAGAAACTGCTAAAAACTTTAGCTTCTTAATCGCGTTAGAAAATACAACGGTAAACTAATAATTTTTAATTAAATTTGCACTGGTTTGAAAAATAAGCCAAATATGAAACCAGGGATAAAGGCACACCCCAATCTTCTTACGCTTGTTGGAGATACTCCGCTGATAAAACTCAATCGGATTGTTGAAGGATTTCCCGGCAATTTTTTTGCAAAATGGGAGGCATACAATCCTGGGCATTCCAATAAAGACCGAATTGCATTGCATATAATTGAAGAAGCAGAACACAAAGGTTTATTAAAAGAAAATACGACCATAATAGAAACCACCTCTGGTAATACAGGATTTAGTCTTGCTATGGTCTCAATGATAAAAGGATATAACTGTATTCTTGCGGTTTCCTCAAAGTCATCTGAAGACAAAATAAATATGTTGCGCTCGATGGGTGCGACAGTCTATGTTTGTCCAGCAAATGTAAAAGCTGATGACCCAAGATCGTATTATCAAGTTGCTAAACGTATCCACAATGAAACAAAAGATTCGATTTATATCAATCAATATTTTAATGAATTAAATACGGAAGCACATTACAATTCAACTGGACCTGAGATATGGGAACAAACAAATGGGGAAATTACTCATTTGGTGGCTTGTAGTGGGACTGGTGGTACAATTTCTGGCTGTGCTAGATATTTAAAGGAACAAAACCCAAATATTCGAATAATTGGTGTGGATGCTTATGGGTCTGTGTTAAAAAAATACCATGAGACACACGAGCTAGATACCAAAGAAATTTATCCGTATCGAATAGAAGGATTAGGTAAAAACTTAATTCCAACAGCTACTGATTTTGATGTAATTGATGAATTTATCAAAGTTACGGATGAAGAAAGTGCACATACTGCCCGTGAAACAACCCGAAAGGAAGGTATTTTTGTAGGCTATACATCTGGAGCTGCTGTGCAAGCCATTAAGCAACTCAACGAAGTAGGTGAATTTACAAAAGACAGTAATGTTGTAGCAATTTTCCCTGATCATGGGTCACGCTATATGAGTAAAATATATAATGATCAATGGATGAAAGACCAAGGGTTTTTCGATACAGACAATGCACAACAACCTAATAAAGTGGAGTATATATAAGAATCATTTAAATACAAGAATGAGTTATGCCGATGAAAGATTTATTTGACAGAATTATTGAAAATAAAGGTCCATTAGGGAAATGGGCATCTGTTGCTGAAGGTTATTTTGTCTTTCCAAAACTTGAAGGACCTATCTCAAACCGTATGAAATTCAACGGTAAAGAGGTAATTACCTGGAGTGTCAATGACTATCTGGGATTAGCAAATCAACCTGAAGTACGCAAAGCAGATGCTGATGCAGCAGCCAAATACGGTTCTGCT
The DNA here is from genome assembly GCA_030835845.1 of Flavobacteriaceae bacterium. Classification (GTDB taxonomy): domain Bacteria; phylum Bacteroidota; class Bacteroidia; order Flavobacteriales; family Flavobacteriaceae; genus Arcticimaribacter. The sequence continues at coordinate 22,239 of JAUROD010000054.1, read as the reverse complement.
TATCCAATGGGAGCACGTATGATGTCAGGACATACTGACCTTCATGAACAATTAGAGGTTGAGTTAGCTGAATTTGTCAATAAAGAAGCTGCTTATGTACTTAACTTTGGCTATCAGGGGATACTTTCTACAATTGATACACTTGTTTCAAAAAATGATATCATCGTATATGATGTTGACGCTCATGCTTGTATCATTGATGGGGTAAGACTTCATCATGGGAAACGTTTTACATATAAGCACAATGATATTGAAAGTCTAGAAAAGAACCTCGAGCGAGCTACAAAAATGGCTGAACAAACCGGTGGTGGAATTTTAGTTATTTCAGAAGGTGTTTTTGGTATGCGTGGAGAGCAAGGTAGACTAAAGGAAATTGTTGCTTTAAAAGATAAATTTCAATTCCGTTTACTCGTTGATGATGCACATGGATTTGGAACTCTAGGTAAACGCGGTGCTGGAGCAGGTGAGGAGCAGGGTATACAAGATGATATTGATGTGTATTTTGCTACATTCGCTAAATCAATGGCTTCAACGGGAGCTTTTATTGCAGCGGATAAAGAAATAATTGATTTCTTAAAATACAATATGCGTTCTCAAATGTTCGCAAAATCACTTCAGATGGTTCTTGTTGAGGGTGCTTTAAAACGTTTAGACATGCTTCGTACACGTCCCGAATTTAAAACAAAATTATGGGAGAATGTGAATGCATTACAAAACGGTCTAAAAGAACGTGGATTTGATATTGGGACGACACAAAGCTGTGTAACTCCTGTATACCTAAAGGGAAGTATACCTGAAGCGATGGTATTGGTTAAAGACCTCAGAGAAAATTATGGTATATTCTGTTCTATTGTAGTATATCCTGTAATTCCCAAGGGATTAATTTTGTTGCGTTTGATTCCAACTGCATCACATAATATGGAAGATGTATCAATTACATTAGATGCTTTTTCAGCGATACGAACTAAATTAGAAGATGGTATATACAAGCGTTTATCCGCTTCAATACCAATCAGCTAGGAAACTAATCGTTCAACATTACAGGCATTACTAACATTGTGATATGCTCGCCATCTTCTACATTGTCTAGCGGTGTAATTATCCCTGCGCGATTTGGCAATGACATAGCGAGAGATACATCCTCTGCAGCTAGATTGGACAACATTTCTACAATGAACCTAGAATTGAAACCAATTTGGATATCATCACCAGAATATTGACATGTTAAGCGTTCTTCAGCTTTGTTACTAAAGTCATAATCTTCAGCTGAAATATTGAGTTCAGCACCTGCAATTTTTAAACGAATTTGGTGTGTTGTCTTGTTTGAGAAAATACTTACACGACGAAGTGAGTTTAAAAATGGCTCACGACTTATGGTCATTACATTTGGATTTTCTTTTGGTATAACCGCTTCGTAATTTGGATATTTTCCATCAATTAGACGACAACTAAGTGTAGTAGAATCAAATGTAAATTGAGCATTTGTTTCATTGTATTCAATACTAATATCTTCTTCGCTTCCTTGAAGAATTCCTTTTAGGATTTGCAATGCTTTCTTGGGCATTATAAATTCAGCAGCACTTTCAGTGCTTAAATCTGTTCTGGTATATTTTACTAATTTATGAGCATCGGTAGCAACGAAAGTTAATCCTTCTGAAGAAAATTGGAAAAAAACACCACTCATAACCGGTCGTAAATCATCATTACCGGAAGCAAATAGTGTAGCATTAATAGCAGTGGCAAGAGTATCACCCATAATGACTGTTTTACTGGGGTCTTTGATATGTACCGCTTTAGGAAATTCATCACCAGGCACATAAGCTATGCTATATTTTCCATTATTAGCACTTATTTCAATTGTGTTAGCTTCCATTGCTGAGAAAGTCAAGGGCTGTTCTGGAAACGTTTTTAACGTATCTAAAAGTAAGCGTGCAGGCAATGCAATATTTCCTGAACTATCTGACTCAACTGTAAGACTGGCAGACATGCTAGTTTCTAAGTCAGATGCAGTAATTGTAAGCCTATCTTGATTCAACTCAAATAGAAAATTATCAAGGATTGGTAATGTGTTTGACGTATTAATTACACCGCCTAATACTTGTAACTGTTTTAATAATTGATTGCTTGATACAATAAACTTCATGGGCTAGATTTTATAACACTCAAATATATCTGAAAACACTTGAAACACGAAAGAAACTTATTAACAGTTATTGACTAATATGAGAATTTAAAACAATATGAGTAACAACTTAGTCAAAAACTACCGTAACGGTATCTCTAAAATCAATTCCAAAAAGACTCTTTGCACTTCCTACCTTCTGAGGATTACTCTTGTAAATTGATAACTCAAGATGACCAGCAGCATTCCACAGCGCAATTTTCTTACCTTCCTCTTCTCGATTTTCTTTTGGTATATTAAAATTAATCGCTGAGGCATAGGAGGTATATATGGCATCAAACTTCACATTTTTGGTAAAAATTGTAAATGTTCTTGTCTTTTGAATTTCTTGAAAACTATTTTTTTTAATGTTAGTAACTACATTTCCAAAATTGTCAATGTAAATGACACTTCCGATAAGTTGGTTTCCAGATTCATTCAGAACAGGTTGTACACCCCTAAGTTCCTTCATGTGATGGATCGGTTTCCCAATGACATCCATACTTCCGTTTCGTGATAAGTGTCCTGCAACTTTGACGAACACATCTAAAACAGGGAAAGAAGTTAAAATAGCATTATGTATGTTGATTTCAACAAGTTTTTCATAAGGGATCCCCTCACGTAGAAGAGAAAAAATACCATTATCAGCACCAATGAAATAATGCCCATCATAGCGCATAACAAGGTGTTTGTTTTCAGGTGTGAATTCAGATTCTACACCCACAATATGAACAGTTCCCTTAGGGAAACTACTGTATGCGTTTTTAAGAATGTAAGAAGCTTCTGTGTGATTGAAAGGGCTAATTTCATGAGAAATATCAATGATAGTCGTTGAAGGTATTTCGTGAAGAAGTGCAGCTTTAATTACTGAAACAAAATAATCTTTATATCCGAAATCGGTTGTCAGTGTAATTATAGACATAAAGTTATTTTTATTTAGATTTATATTGAAAGTAAAATGTAAATTTGACTACAAACTTACAAATACTCAAAGAATAATTTTAAAATATTGCCTGTTTGAACGAAATAGAAATTGAACTCAATGAAGTAAGTCCTCAAGATTTTTATGGGGATAAGGATATTACCATTGAACATTTGCGTAGATACTTCCCGAAATTAAAGATTATTGTTAGGGGAAATAAGATTAAAGCCTTTGGTGAGGAGGAGATCTTAGAAGAATTTGAAAAGCGATTTGACATGCTTGTAGCTCATTTTGGAAAATTCAATTCCCTTGAAAGCGCTACCATTGAATTAATTCTTTCTTCAGATGGTAATACAGACTATGAGACTGCAAATGAAAAAGACTCTTTCATTCTTCATGGTATAGGGGGGAAGGTGATTAAAGCAAAAACACTTAATCAACAACGCCTTGTGCAGTTAAGCAAAACCAATGATATGCTTTTTGCAATTGGTCCTGCTGGAACTGGAAAAACATATACGAGTGTTGCTTTAGCCGTAAAAGCACTAAAAGAAAAGCAAGTTAAGCGAATAATTTTAACACGTCCAGCAGTTGAGGCAGGAGAAAACCTAGGTTTCCTTCCTGGCGACATGAAAGAAAAACTAGATCCATACATGCAACCATTATATGATGCATTAAGAGATATGATACCTGCTGAACGTTTAGCTTCACATTTAGAAAAGGGAACGATTCAAATAGCTCCACTGGCTTTTATGCGTGGACGAACTTTAGACAATGCTTTTGTGATTTTAGATGAAGCACAAAATACAACTCATGCTCAGATGAAAATGTTTTTAACTCGTATGGGACCAAATGCAAAATTTATTATTACAGGTGATCCGGGTCAAATTGACCTTCCACGTAGAACGATTTCCGGACTCAAAGAGGCATTGTTAATTTTAAAAGAAACTAAAGGTATTGGAATGATTTACCTTGATGATCGTGATGTAATACGTCACTATTTGGTCAAAAAAGTAATTGATGCGTACAAAAAAATAGAACACCATAATTGATGAATACTTTATTAGCAACAAATTTCACGCTCCCGGGACAAACTAATAAATACACTGGTAAAGTCAGAGAGGTTTTTACTTTAGAAAATGATCTATTGGTAATGATAGCAACTGATCGCTTATCAGCCTTTGATGTAGTTATGCCTAAGGGAATTCCCTACAAGGGTCAGATTTTGAACCAAATAGCAACGCAAATGCTAGAAGCAACAAGCGATATTGTGCCCAATTGGCTTATTGCTAGTCCAGACCCTTCTGTTTCAATAGGAAAGCGTTGTACGCCTTTTAAGGTCGAAATGGTTATACGGGGCTATATGTCAGGTCACGCTGCTCGAGAATATAAGCTAGGTAAGCGTATTTTGTGTGGTGTGGAGATGCCTGAGGGTATGATTGAAAATGATCCTTTCCCAGAGCCAATTATAACGCCAGCTACTAAAGCAGAAGAAGGACATGATGAAGATATCTCCAGAGAAGAAATTATTCGACAAGGGATTATCAATGAATCTGATTACATACAACTTGAAAAATATACACGTCTTTTATTTGAACGAGGTTCAGAATTAGCAAATGAAAAGGGCTTAATTTTAGTTGATACTAAATATGAATTTGGTAAACTTCCTGACGGTACAATCGTATTGATTGATGAAATTCATACACCCGACTCTTCACGTTATTTTTATGCAGAGGGTTACAAAGAGCGTCAAGCAAACAAAGAACCTCAAAAACAATTGTCAAAAGAATTTGTACGTCAGTGGCTGATATCTAATGGTTTTCAAGGCTTGGAGGGACAAGTTGTTCCAGAAATGAGTGACACCTACATCAGTGAAGTTTCAGATCGGTATATTGAACTGTATGAACATATCACAGGAACTCCTTTTCAACGGGCAGATTTGAGTGATATAAGTACCCGAATTGAGCAAAATATATTAAGTTATCTAGCTCAATATAAATAAAAAAACTACTCAGGTTCAGTGCCTTAATAGTTTTCAACGCAATTTGTTAATTTTTTTATTTAAAAGCTGATTTCTTAGCAGTTTGTAACCCTTATATTAGCTAGGATTTAGATTATGACCCAAAACACACAATATACCGAAGACAACATCCGCTCACTTGACTGGAAGGAGCATATCCGTATGCGACCAGGAATGTATATTGGTAAACTGGGTGACGGTTCTTCGCCAGATGATGGTATTTATATCCTAATCAAGGAAGTTCTTGATAATTGTATCGATGAGTTTGTAATGGGCGCTGGTAAGACAATTGAGCTAAAGATTCAAGAAAATAAAGTTATTGTTCGAGACTATGGACGTGGGATTCCACTAGGAAAAGTAGTAGACGTAGTTTCAAAAATGAATACAGGGGGTAAATATGACTCTCGTGCATTTAAAAAATCAGTTGGACTTAATGGGGTAGGTACAAAAGCGGTAAATGCGCTGTCCTCTTCTTTTGTAGTAGAATCTGTACGGGAAGATAAAATTAAACGAGCTAGTTTTGAATTGGGATCCCTAATAGAAGATACTCCAGAAGAAAGCTCTAAAGCAAGAAGAGGAACTAAAGTTTCTTTTATTCCTGATGTAAGTATTTTTAAAAACTACAAATTCAGAAATGAATATGTAGTAAAGATGATAAAGAACTATGTTTATCTTAATCCAGGTTTAACCATTGATTTTAACGGTGAACGATATGTTTCAGAAAATGGATTAAAAGATTTATTGGAGGATCGTATCAATGAAAATGATGTGCTTTATCCGATTATACATTTAAAAGGAAATGATATTGAGGTGGCTCTTACGCATAGTAAATCTCAGTATAGTGAGGAATATCATTCTTTTGTAAATGGTCAAAACACCACGCAAGGAGGGACTCATCAGGCAGCTTTTAGAGAAGCATATGTAAAAACCATACGTGAATTTTTCGGTAAAACATACGATGCTTCTGACATACGAAAATCTATTATAGCAGCAATAAGTATTAAAGTGATGGAACCCGTGTTTGAATCACAGACCAAAACAAAGCTTGGTTCCACTGAAATGGGCGATGGGTTACCTTCAGTTCGAGCGTATATCCATGACTTTTTGGGTACTCAACTCGATAATTTTTTACATAAAAACCCAGTTCAGGCGGAGGCTATTCAGCGTAAGATAATGCAGGCAGAAAAGGAACGAAAGGAATTGTCTGGTATCCGTAAGCTGGCTAGAGAGCGTGCGAAAAAAGCCAGTCTTCATAACAAAAAGCTACGCGACTGTAGAGTGCATTTTGGTGATTTAAAGAAAGACCGACGTTTAGATTCCACACTGTTTATCACAGAGGGAGATTCTGCGAGTGGATCAATTACCAAATCAAGAGATGTAAATACACAAGCTGTTTTCAGTTTGAGAGGTAAGCCCCTCAATACATACGGTATGACAAAAAAAATTGTCTACGAAAATGAAGAGTTTAACCTCTTACAAGCTGCTTTAAATATTGAAGACAGCATGGAAGACTTACGCTATAATAATATTGTAATTGCTACGGATGCCGATGTGGATGGAATGCATATTCGTCTTTTGTTGATCACTTTCTTTCTGCAATTTTTTCCTGAATTAATTAAGGAAGGACATTTGTATATTCTTCAAACCCCATTATTTCGAGTGAGGGATAAAAGCCAGACGTTTTATTGTTATTCGGAAGCGGAACGAATTGAGGCCTTAGATAAATTAAAAGGGAAGCCAGAAATAACACGATTTAAGGGGTTAGGTGAAATATCTCCAGATGAATTCAAGCATTTTATTGGCGATGATATCCGAATTGATCCTGTGATGCTGGACAAAGGGACAACAATAGAACAACTTCTCGAATTTTATATGGGTAAAAATACTCCTGATCGTCAGGAGTTTATTATCGATAACTTAAAAGTAGAATTGGATCTAGCCGAATTGGATGCATAATATGGAAGAAAAGGAATTCTACGAGGAAAATACAGCAGATGTAAACGAAAGTGATTCTCTTGTCAAGGTTACTGGAATGTATAAGGATTGGTTTTTAGACTATGCTTCTTATGTTATTCTTGAACGAGCAGTTCCTGCAATTGCCGATGGTTTAAAGCCTGTACAAAGAAGAATTCTTCATTCAATGAAGGATTTAGATGATGGTCGTTATAACAAAGTTGCTAATATTGTCGGTCACACCATGCAGTATCATCCACACGGAGATGCGAGTATTGCCGACGCAATGGTTCAAATTGGTCAAAAAGATTTACTTATTGACATGCAGGGTAACTGGGGTAATATACTTACAGGTGATCGAGCTGCTGCTTCGCGATACATAGAAGCTAGACTATCTAAATTTGCCCTTGAAGTTGTTTATAGTCCAAAGGTTACAGAATGGCAATTGTCATACGATGGACGAAAAAATGAACCCGTTCAATTACCTGTTAAATTTCCACTATTATTAGCTCAAGGAGCAGAAGGTATTGCAGTTGGATTGTCAACCAAAATATTACCTCATAACTTTAATGAATTATTACAAGCTAGTATAGCTTATTTAAAAGGTAAAAAATTTACATTATATCCAGATTTTCAAACGGGCGGGATAATTGACGTACAAAATTATAATGATGGACTGAGAGGTGGTAAAATACGTGTACGAGCAAAAATTAGTGTTCAAGACAAAAACACTCTTGTGATTAGTGAAATCCCCTTTAGCACAACAACTTCATCTCTCATTGACTCTGTGTTAAAAGCTAATGATAAAGGGAAAATCAAGATTAAAAAAATTGAAGACAATACAGCTGCAGAAGTTGAAATTTTAGTCCACCTTCCCAATGGTATTTCACCAGACAAGACAATCGATGCATTGTATGCTTTTACGAGCTGTGAAACATCGATATCACCATTGGGATGTGTAATTATTGATAATAAACCAAAGTTTATTGGAGTGTCTGAGATGTTGAAAATTTCAACAGACACAACTGTAAATACCTTAAAAAATGAATTGGAGTTCAAGTTACAAGAGCTTGAAAACCAATGGCATTATGCTTCTTTAGAACGTATTTTCATCGAAAATAAAATATATCGACTGATTGAAGATGAGGAAACTTGGGAAGGTGTTATTAAATCAATTGGTGAAGGAATTAAACCTCATATCACTCACCTAAAACGACCAGTTATTGAAGATGACCTGGTTCGGTTGACAGAAATAAAAATTAAACGTATTTCCAAATTTGATATTGATAAAGCTCAACAAAGAATTGATGCATTGGAAGGAGATATAGCGGTGGTGAAAAATAATCTTGAAAACTTGATTGACTATGCTATTGAATACTTCAATAAGCTAAAAAAACAATATGGAAAGGATAAGGATCGTAAATCAGAAATCAGAATATTTGATGATGTTGATGCCAAAAAAGTAGTTGTTCGTAATCTTAAGCTATATGTAAACAAAGAAGAAGGCTTTGTTGGTACTTCTTTGCGAAAAGAGGAATACGTCTGTGACTGTGCAGACATTGATGATATTATTGTATTCACTCGATCAGGGAAAATGCAAGTTGTTAAAGTGGACAGTAAGGTATTTGTGGAGAAAGACATTATTCATGTTGCTGTCTTCAAAAAGAAAGATACGCGAACTGTTTACAACGTTATTTATAAAGATGGAAAAATAGGAACTTCCTACATAAAACGCTTTGCAGTCACTGGAATAACACGTGATAAGTTTTATGATATAACGCAAGCTAAGGCAGGCTCTCACATATTATATTTAAGTGCAAATCCAAATGGTGAGGCAGAAACCGTGACCATTTTATTGCGTAATTCAAGCCAACTTAAAAAACTTAAGTGGGATCTTGACTTTGCTGATCTTCAAGTAAAAGGCAGGGGTGTAAAAGGGAATATAGTTTCTAAACACAATGTATTACGAGTAGAACTTAAAGAGAAAGGTGTGTCTACTCTAAAACCACGTAAAATATGGTTTGACGACACCGTCATGAAACTGAATTTGGATGGTCGGGGTAGATTATTGGGAGCTTTTAGAGGTGAAGATAAATTATTAATCATCAATGAAAAGGGTTTTTCTAAGACAGTCGCCCCAGAGATGTCACTTCATTTTGAGGAAGTCCCTTTGATCATTGAACGGTGGGTGCCAAATAAACCAATATCAGCAGTTTATTATGACCCTGAAAAAGATCGTACATTTATTAAACGTTTCTTAATTGAGAATGAAAATAAAGAAGATCAGTTTATTAAAGAAGATGGGACTCTTATTTTTGTTTCCACGGAATGGAGACCTTTAATTAAAATAGATTTTGTAAAACCTAGAGGCGGAAATGCAATTCCTTTGAAAGAAATAGATGTAGATGATTTTATTTCAGTGAAAGGTTTTAATGCACTTGGAAATCAACTTTCTTCAGTTCGAATAAAGAATATTGAGTTAAAGGATAGTCTACCGTATGATGATGTTGAACCTCCAATTGAAGAAATTGAAGTGGAGGATGCTGAAGACGTGAAAGATGACACCCCTCAAACAAAACTAGACTTTTAAGGGCGAACAATTGAATCACTTATCTTAGTGATTGTTCCTCTTTGTTTGTTTTTGGAATTCCCAACCAATGCGTATTCAAATACATAATCTTTTTTGGAAGTTGAGACTATTCGTATCGAAATAGGTCGTTTATCTTGGTTCGTCTCAGGGTTTAGTTTTGTTAAAATACATTCACAATCATTAACCCAACGAATAGATGCACTGTCAATTTTATCTTCAAAAAATTCAACTTCTAGGCTATCCGTTCTAATAAACGTTGACCTTAACAGTTTGTCTCCAACAATTTGTTCGAATTCATATGTGCCAGTATGAAAATCAGTACAATTTCGTTCTACTTGGTAACAACCACTTAGTGATAAGAAAAGGATAAGAAGTAAGGAATTCTTTTGCATTTTTATTTGCTAAAATACTACCTTTTGTGATAGACCTCAAAGCTACCATCCTTAAAATAGTGAATGATTTTCGTGATATCATCTTTTTTTTGATGATCACTACCTGGACTAGTTGTTTCTTCAGAGGATAAATTTGGAGTAGGTGAGGGGAGGTGACTTCCTTTCACTAACCATTCTAGGCTTATATCATCAAATTCCTGTTCGATTTTAATTAAAAACTCTAGACTCGGTTTATTTCTTTCAGATAGAATGTGCGACACACTTGATCGTTGTACACCAATTTTAGAAGCAAAACTTGATGCACTTAATCCTTTTTCATCCATTATAGATTGAATGCGAGAAACAATAGATGCAGTGTTTAACATTGTAAAAAATGAATATTAATATGCCAATATACAATAGATATTTGAAATTAAAAAACGAATTAATTTTAATATTTCACTTTAATAAATAAACATAAAATATTGAATTACAATATTATATAATTTAATTGTTTACAATTGTATACAAGTATAAAATCTGAAATTGAATTTGAGATATTTAATAGTGAAATTGTATTCCAAATAAGCAATATGCAATTACCTTTGCGTTATGACAAAGTCAAGTTCACATCGTTACTTACCTCCTGCTAAATGGTTGACGCTATTTAATTCACTTGGACTTCCCTTTAAATTAAAAACAATTGGTTACTCGGTCGAAAATCGACCTATTCAAGTTTTGGTGTTCGGTAAAGGAATGAAAAAAGTATTAGGATGGTCTCAAATGCATGGTAATGAAACTACCACGACCTATGCTTTATTAGACTTGGTAAGTAAGTTGTTAACACCATCCTCCAGTTATCTTTTGGACGACATACAATTTGCTTTTATCTTTCAACTCAATCCTGATGGTGCAGTAAGATATACGCGTTTAAACGCTGTTCATGTTGATTTAAACCGTGATGCAAGTGAGCAAAGTCAACCAGAAACGCAAACTCTAATAGACTTATTTGAATCCTTTAAACCCGATTATTGTTTAAATCTTCACGGTCAGCGTACTGTATTTGCTGCTGGAGATACAGAAAAATCAGCTTCTTTATCTTTTTTAGCCCCTGCTGCTGATTTTGAGCGGAGCCATACTCCCGCTCGCAAAAAAGCGATGGCAATTATTGCACGAGCTTCAGTTGCTATTCAATCTGATAATCAGTGGGGTATTGGCAAATACGATGATACATTTAATATAAATTGTACTGGAGATTATTTCACTGCCAAAGGTGTTCCAACTATATTGGTAGAAGCAGGACATTTCCCAAATGATTATGACCGCCTAATGACGCGTAAACTAGTTTTGTCTGCTTTGGAACATTTTATACTTTCAATCCATGAAGAAAACTTCACAGAGGAAGAAGTTGACGCATACATGGCGATTCCTAATAACTTCTCTCATTTGTGTGATGTAGCTTTTACGAATGTATTTGTGATAAAAAATGATCAAATAACAAATTCAACTCTTTTTGTTCAATTTGAAGAAGAATTGGAAGGTGAAAAAATTATTTTTAGAGCAAAACATATTGAAAATGAGAATATTAAAGTAGCCCACAAAACTTATGACTTACATGGAATAAATAGAGAAAATCCAATAAATCTTGAATTTTCTCCAAAAGAAATAGCAAAAACTCTGTTTTCGTTGCTATAAATTCAACAAATGTGCCTTATTTTTGCAAAAAAAAAATTTGCACTATGTCACAATTCAAGCTAGATGAAATCGATCATCAAATACTAGATATTTTAATTGATAACACAAGAGTTCCTTTTACCGACATTTCAAAGCGCCTTTTAATATCAGCAGGAACAGTTCATGTTCGTGTAAAAAAAATGGAAGAGGCAGGGATTATAAAGGGATCATCTCTCAATCTAGATTATGAAAAATTAGGCTATACATTCATTGCTTACATCGGTATTTTTCTAGAAAAAAACAAAGCTACACAACAAGTATTAAATGATTTAGAGAACATTCCTTTTGTGACCGTGGCGCACATAACCACTGGAAAATTTAATATTTTCTGTAAGTTAAGAGCAAAGGACACAAAACATGCAAAGGATTTGATTTTCATGATTGACGAAATTGAAGGTATTTCACGCACAGAAACAATGATCTCCTTGGAAGAAAGCATCAACGACAAAAAACGATTAATGCACGATATTTTTAACGAACTATAATTTACCCCTTTTAATGGCCCGAAAAACGAAACTTGAGCGATTTAATGATCACGTACTTTCAAAATTTGAAATTTATAACAGTCTTTTTTTAACGCTTCCCTTTGATGGGATACAACAAACATCTCTATTATTACCTTTATTTACACACTCTTGTAGACAGGGATTTAAAGCAAATAAATCACCTCAGCAAATTGTAGATGATTTTTTAGATGCGTACGGTAGAGATATAGATACCGACAAGTTACATCACTTGTTCTTTAATTTTATTCAATATATAGAACGTCAAGTTGTATTGTTTGATGCAATTGAAGATGCTGCTTTTGCAGAAGTCAACAATATGCATGGTCGTGGAACTGTCCGCTACATTAAGGAAGAGAGTGTTGGGAGAGGTAAAGTGGATGACTTAAAGGCTTATTTAAAGCGTTTTAACGTAAGGTTGGTGTTGACTGCACATCCAACCCAATTTTATCCAGGTTCTGTCCTAGGAATTATAACAGACTTGTCTAATGCCATTAAGCATGATAATCTTGATCAAATTAAACAGCTGTTAACTCAGTTGGGTAAAACACGGTTTTTTAATAAAACAAAACCAACTCCTTATGACGAGGCAGTAAGTCTTTTATGGTTCTTAGAAAATGTATTTTATCATTCATCAAGCAGGATTTATGGCTATTTAAAACAGCACATTTTCAATGGAGAAGATTTTGAAAATACGTTATTTAATTTTGGTTTTTGGCCAGGAGGAGACAGAGATGGCAATCCTTTTGTAACACCTGAAATTTCTATAAAAACTGCTAAAAGTCTAAAGTATTCAATTCAAAGAAACTATTATCGTGATTTGCGGAGATTGAAACGAAAAATTACATTTGATCAGGTAGATGATAAAATTAGTCGTCTTGAAGATGGTATGTATAAAACACTCCTTTATCCAGATGAAGGTGAAATTACAATTTCTGATTTACAAACTGAATTAGATGAAATTGCTCAAATTTTAAAAACTAAACATCAGGGTATCTATTCTAGTGAGATTGATGATTTACGTCATAAAGTAAGACTTTTTGGATATCATTTTGCATCACTCGACATCCGTCAAGATTCAAGGATACATGCTTCTGTTTTTGAAAAAATTGTGTCGCATCCTGAAATACAAAAATACACCTCATCATTACCGTCAAATTATAATGACCAAGCCTTAGAGGAACGTATTGGATCATTGACAAAAATGAAAGGTAAAGTGCCTGTAGATATTTTTGAGGATGAAATGACCATCCACACATTGGGTTCAATCTATGCAATGAAAACGATTCAAGAACAAAATGGTGAGCGTGGGTGTCATCGATATATAATCAGCAATTGCGGAAGCTTGGAGCAAATCCTTCAACTTTTTGCTTTACATCGATTATGTGGATGGGATGAGCCAACTGTAGATATGATTCCATTATTCGAAACTATCTCTGATCTTGATTCTGCAAAAGAAATCATGCGTAATCTATATAGTAATGAAGACTACAGCAAACATTTAAAAAGCCGCAACAAAAAACAAACAATAATGCTTGGCTTTTCGGACGGAACAAAAGACGGAGGTTATATAATGGCCAATTGGAGTATTTATAAAGCTAAAGAAACTTTAACAGAAGTATCTCAAGATTTTGGTATTGAAGTTGCCTTTTTTGATGGTCGTGGTGGTCCTCCGGCAAGAGGAGGGGGAAATACACATAAATTTTACGCGTCACTTGGAGAAAAAATTAGTTCAAACGATATTCAAATCACCATTCAAGGACAAACAATTAGCTCAAATTTTGGTACAATTGATTCAAGTCAATTTAATCTTGAACAACTTTTGAGTTCAGGAGTTCAAAATCAAGTTTTAAATGGAAGTAGAACAGTACTAAGTGACGATGATAGACAAACACTTCAATCACTAGCTGATATTAGCTATCAGAAATATCAAGACTTTAAATCTCACCCTAAATTTGTTCCCTATTTAGAACATATGAGTACACTTAATTTTTACGCGAAAACCAATATTGGAAGTCGTCCTTCCAAACGTGGAAATTCAAAAGGGTTAAATTTCTCTGACCTTCGTGCAATTCCCTTTGTAGGTTCTTGGAGTCAATCAAAACAAAATGTACCTGGATTTTTTGGAGTTGGATCAGCTATCAAAGAATTCGAGGACAAAGGCATGTTTGATAAAGTTCATCAGTTGTATTGTAACTCACCATTTTTTAAGACTTTAGTGGACAATAGTATGATGAGTTTATCCAAATCATTCTTTGGCCTTACAGCGCACATAGCAAATGATCCAGAATATGGTGCATTTTGGAATATCATTCACGATGAATATAAACTATCAGAACGTTTGTTGTTGAAGCTAACAGGTTTTAAAGAATTAATGGAAGATCAACCTGCAGGAAAAAAATCGATTGATTTACGTGAGCAGATTGTAATGCCACTGCTTACAATCCAACAGTATGCTTTAAGTAAACTTCAGGAGTTAAAAAAGGATGGTGAAGAAAATTCAACAACCAAAAAAGTTTATGAAAAACTAGTAACGAGATCACTTTTTGGTAATATCAATGCGAGTAGAAATTCTGCTTAGTTAAGGCATGTAATAGTCAAAAGCATCAAGAATTAGTTGATTGCTTACCTCAATGTCAACAACAGCTGTGCCAATTTTTTCTAGCAATACGAACTTTATTTTACCATGACTATTTTTCTTGTCAAATTGAAGCAAATCAATTATCTGCTCAAAATCTTCTCTTTTAAATTTTATTTTCGGATAAATAGAATCAAAAACTACTTTAATTTCGTCGCATTGCTCTGATGAAAGATTACAAAGTTTAGTGGAAATAAATGCTTCTAAAATCATTCCAATTGCAATTGCTTCTCCATGTAAAAGGGTAGTCTTATTTTCTTGAACTAAAAAATAAGACTCGATTGCATGACCTAATGTATGACCAAAATTCAAAATTTTGCGAATACCAGATTCAAAGGGATCTTGGCTTACAACAGTTTGTTTTATTGTAACAGAATGTGCAATGTGAGTATCAATGTCGTCTGCTTGTATTGCTTTAAAGTCGCTCAATAACTTCCAATAACTCTTGTCGTGTATAAGTCCGTGCTTTAACATTTCAGCATAACCTGATCGATATTCGTTTGAGGGCAACGTATTTAAAAAACGTTTGTCAATCAAAACTCCTTTAGGGTTTTTAATTACTCCTATTTGATTTTTAAGTGGACCAAGATCGACACCTGTTTTACCACCTACTGATGCATCAACCATTGATAGGAGTGAAGTGGGAATATTGATGAAGTCAATACCTCTTTTAAATGTTGACGCAACGAATCCACCTAGGTCTGTTATTACTCCACCACCAAGATTAATCAAAATACTTTTTCTATCTGCTCCCAACTCTGATAATGCCTCCCAAACTCCCAAACAGGTTTCGAGATGCTTATTTCCTTCACCAGCTTCTACAGAAATTACTTCGTAAGTTTCTGGTAAATTATAATTTGCCATAAAATATGGAAGGCAATGAATTTCAGTATTTGAATCTACCAAAATAAAAACGCTTGAATAGTCTTTTTCTGTTAATATATCTTGAATGACATCTACCTGATTATCAATAAAATATATTAAGTGGTCTTGGGCTTTAATCGGTGCTCTCATAATTTTAACAAAAATACATTTTTATTTTTTAGAAAGCATGTATATATTTGTATCACCTCAGATAGATAATATAACTATTTTTATTTATGAAGAGGCAGTTCTTTTTTTAAGAACTGCTTTTTTTTTAATCTTTATTTCCGCACTTTTACAATAAAAATTGACATGAAGTTATTTGATGATACTCAAATTGCTTTTGCCTCAAAAAGTGATGCTGAACTGGAAAGAGCCTATTTTCTGTTTAAGTTAATAGCGAACCAACCATTCGTTCGAATAGGAACTCAAGTTGCACAATTTGCTTTAAAATCACATTTACCTGTTGAGGGGCTTATTCGTGCCTCAGTTTTTGATCATTTTTGTGCAGGAACAACAGCAAAAGAATCTCTTAAAATTGTAAACAAGCTGTTCCAAAAAAAGGTTTACTCTGTACTGGATTATTCTGTTGAAGGTGCAAAATCTGAAGTTAGTTTGGACGAATGCCTTTCAAATACATTAGACACATTAACTCTTTCAACTCAATCTGTCGCTTTGCCTTTTTCAGTATTTAAACCATCAGGGTTTGGTTCCTTTTCGCTTTATGAAAAAAAGAGCTCAGGACAAGTTTTAAGCGATGATGAAAATGCTGCATGGGAAAGAATTAGGCAACGATATATCCGTTGCTGTCAAAAGGCAAAAGATCTTGATATATGTATCTTAATTGATGCTGAAGAAACATGGATTCAACCTGCTGTTAACGAACTAGTAGAGGAGATGATGTCTATGTTTAATACAGAAAAAGCTATAGTATACACCACTGCTCAAATGTATCTAAGTAAAAAAATGGATTATTTGGAAGAACTTTTAGTAAAAGCCAAATCAAAAGGCTTTGTAGCTGGAATAAAACTTGTACGAGGTGCGTACATGGAAAAAGAAGCTGATCGTGCAAAATCATTAGGTTACGGAAATCCAATATGTTCATCAAAAGCAGCAACTGACAATAATTTTAACGAAGCATTACAGTTTATATTAAATAACCTTATTCATCTTGCACTATATATGGGAAGTCACAATGAGGACAGTACATACCTACTAATAGATGAAATGAAAAAGCGAAAAATCAAATATAACCATCCACATATTTGGTTTGGACAACTTTATGGGATGAGTGATCATATCACTTTTAATTTAGCAAATAGTGGGTTTCAAGTATCAAAATATCTCCCTTTTGGTCCTGTCAAAGACGTACTTCCCTACCTCATAAGACGTGCCGAGGAAAATACATCAGTTGCTGGACAGACAGTTCGTGAATTGGAATTACTTCTAAAAGAAAGAAAACGAAGAAAAGTGAATTAATCTATTTTGTCTCAATCACTATAACTTGATTTTTACAATTTTTGACAAGAATGGATTGTTTCGAATTATTGAAACTCGTTTTTATACTGTAAATCTTACAGCTATCCAATGAAGTGTCACTCGCACTAAAATCAATTTTAGCTCCTTTTAGCAATTGCCTTTTTTTAAGACTATCTATAGGAAAAAGAACAGAGGTTGAATCAATGATTACCCATTCTTTTTGACTTATATTATCAATTACCCTTGCTTGAGGTCCATAATGACATTGTGTTCTTTTTCCGTTGAAAACAAAAAAAACGATAATCAATCCAATTGCAAATCCACCTAAGTAATATCCGATACGGTTTAAGATATTCATAATGTATTAAATGTTAATTGACGTTTTCCATTGGACAGGGGGTTTATTTTTATTTGATGAATCTCTTTTGGTATTAGATCACTTATCTTATCAGACCATTCAATTAAACATAAATTCCCAGAATCTAAGTATTCCTCTACTCCAAAATCAAGAGCTTCTTGGCTGTTTTCAATACGATAACAATCAAAATGATAAATTAACTTACCACTTGATGTTATATATTCATTGATTAAAGAAAAAGTCGGACTACTAACCGTGTCTTTAACTTCTAATTCATTGCATAAAGCTTTTATAAAAGTGGTTTTTCCAGCACCCATTGGTCCATCAATAAGAACTATTTTGTGATGCAAAAGACCTTTGATCCTTTTTGCCAAATCAACGATTTCACTTAAAATGTATTGTTCTGTCAAATTTTTTATTTTGGGGTTAAAAATACAAAAGGAATCATCATTTCTTCCATTGAAATACCTCCATGTTGGTAACTATTAAGAAAAATATTTGCGTAATGCTTAAAATTCTTTGGATAGACAAAATAGTTACTCTCTTTTGCAAATATATAGCTGCTATTAATCCCGTTTTTTGGAAGCTTAATTTCTTCTGGAGAAAAAACCTCCATTGCTTTTTTATTGGGATATTTTAAATTTTTTCCAGTTTTATAACGCAAATTGGATGAAGTCTCTCTATCTCCAATAACTTCAACTGCTGTATCAACATTAATTGTACCGTGATCTGTAGTAATAATCAGATTAAATCCTTCTTTTTGTGCTGTTTGAATTAACTCAATTAAGGGAGAGTTTTTGAACCAACTTTCAGTTAGTGACCTATAAGCTTTGTTGTCCGATGCTAATTCTTTAATTATTTCCATTTCAGATTTAGCATGAGAAATCATATCGACAAAATTATAAACTACTGTTGTTAACTTGTTTTTCCTATTTTTTGAAAGTTCTCGAGACACTTTTTTAGCTGCATTGAGATCAGTTATTTTGGTATACTCTTGATTCCCATTAATTAATAGTCTTTTCCAAAGAGACTCTAACAATTCTGCCTCAAATAAATTTTTCCCACCTTCTTCATGATCATCTCTCCAATAGTGCGGTAAATGTGTCTTTATTTCTAACGGAGTTAAGCCAGCAAAGATAGAGTTTCGTGCATATTGTGTACAGGTAGGAAGAATACTGAAATAAACCTCCTCATTCTTTTTATTGTAATACTTCAATAGATAAGGCTCGATTGTTTTCCATTGATCATACCTTAAGTTGTCAATTACAAGTAGTAAAGTAGGGCAATTGTCACTGAGCACAGGAATTACCCTTTCTTTAAATAATTGGTGAGATAAAAGGACATCTTCTGTTGAATTATTTATCCAATCTCTGTAATTATTTTCCACAAACTTGGCAAAAAGGATATTAGCTTCTCTGTATTGAGATATAAAAATTTCTAACATTTCTTTATCTTCGAGCTGTTCAAGTTCTAACTCCCAAAAGGTCATTTTTTGAAAAAATTTACTCCACTGTTTGGCAGAGGATAAATCATGTAATTCTAGAGCAATTTTTTGAAATTCCTTTTGGTATTTTAATGATGTCCTTTCAGAAATTAAATCTTGATGATTTAGAATCTTTTTCAAAGATGATAGAATTTGATGTGGATTGACAGGCTTAATTAAATAGTCAGAAATTTTAGAACCAATTGCTTTCTCCATAATACGCTCCTCCTCATTTTTTGTAACCATTATAACGGGAAGTCCAGGCTGTGTCTCTTTAATCAATGAAAGGGTCTCCAGTCCATTCAAACCAGGCATGTTTTCGTCGAGTAAAATAACATCGAAGCTATTTAAATTAATCAATTCGAGTGCTTCTTGACCATTATTACAAGCTTTTGTTTCGTATCCTCTTGAAGCCAAAAAGAGGATATGAGATTTAAGAAGCTCTATCTCATCGTCCACCCATAAAATTTGGATTGATTGCATATTCGTTATATTTGTAAAAATAAACATCCTTGAAAGCCCATAAGCTACCAATTCTCAATGATCCAATTTACGGATTTATTAGCATCGACTCGGTATTAATTTTTGATTTAATTGCTCATCCCTATTTTCAGCGACTAAGAAGAATTTCCCAAATGGGTCTTTCTTCACTTGTATTTCCTGGCGCTCGACACTCGAGATTTGAACATGCACTTGGAGCGATGCATTTGATGACCAAGGCGATAGGTGTTTTAAAGCAAAAGGGGATTCAAATTTCAGAAGATGAGGCTGAAGCTTTAAAAATCGCGATACTTCTTCACGATATTGGACATGGTCCATTTTCTCATGCGATGGAGGAATCAATTATTTTAGGTGTTCATCATGAAACTCTTTCAATTGGACTTATGCGGATTTTGAATAATAAATTTAGTAATAAATTAAGCTTAGCAATTGAAATTTACTCGAATAGTTACAGTAGAAAATTCATGTATCAATTGGTTTCTAGCCAGCTTGACGTAGATCGCTTAGATTACCTAAAAAGAGATAGTTTTTATACTGGAGCACTTGAGGGAAATATCAATTCTGAACGAATATTATCAATGATTAATGTAATTGATGATGAACTAGTAGTTGAAGAGAATGGACTATTTTCAGTAGAAAAATTTGTCCTAGCCAGACGCATGATGTATTGGCAGGTTTATTTACATAAAACGAGTTTAAATGCAGAACTTCTCTTGGAGAAAACACTTTCTAGAGCTCGATTGCTTATTCAAAATAAGATTAGTTTGCCAACTACTCCTATTTTAGGGTATTTTTTAAAACGTTCTAATATAGATATAAAAAACCCTTTACTCTTAGATAAATTTACTTTACTTGATGATATTGATATTTTGGCTACACTTAAACAATGGCAATTTTGTGAAGATGAAGTTTTGGTACATTTTTCGCGACGTATTTTAAACAGAGATTTGTTAAAAATTAAAATTGCGGATAAACCATTTGAAGATAAGCATATTGAACGAAAAAAAGAAAAACTTAGAAAGATGGGTTGGTCTAAAGACTTAATTGATCCGTTTGTTTTCAAAGGAGCAATATCAAACCAAATTTATGCCCCAAAGAAGAACGCAATTCGAATTATGAATAAAAAAAATCAAGTTAAGTCTTTCGAAAATGTCTCTAATTTATTTGTTGGCGATAGTTTACAGGGAAAGGAAACAAAGTATTATCTATGCTACCCGAAGCTTAAATAATGCTTTAATTTTTATATTTTTGCACTAATGAAAT
The DNA here is from genome assembly GCA_030835845.1 of Flavobacteriaceae bacterium. Classification (GTDB taxonomy): domain Bacteria; phylum Bacteroidota; class Bacteroidia; order Flavobacteriales; family Flavobacteriaceae; genus Arcticimaribacter. The sequence continues at coordinate 1,402 of JAUROD010000054.1, read as the reverse complement.
TTACGGCTGCGCAAATCGCGGAATTATTAAGTGGAAGTGTGGATGGAGATCCAACTGTTGAGGTTTCACAATTGTCTAAAATTGAGGAGGGAGTTATAGGTTCACTTACTTTTTTGGCTAATCTTAAATACACCCCTTTCATATATACTACAAACGCTTCTATAGTAGTAGTAAATAAATCATTTAGACCAGATCAAGAAATAAATTTAACCCTAATACGGGTAGAAGATGCTTACCAAGCATTTACAACATTATTAGAATTTTACAATAAGCAAAAAGAGGTTCGCTCAGGAATTGAAGAAACTGCTATTTATGACCCTTCTGTTAAATTTGGTAAAAACACTTATTTAGGTCATTTCAGCATAGTTGGTAAAAATGTAGTTATTGGTAGCAATGTAAGTATTCATTCGCATGTTATTATTGAAGATAATGTTATAATTGGTGATAATACCACAATTCAACCAAATACTGTAATTCATTATGATACTCATATTGGTCATAATTGTGAAATTTTCAGTGGTTGTGTTATTGGGTCCGATGGATTTGGTTATGCTCCAACCGATGACGGTAGCTATCGCAAAATTCCTCAAACAGGAAATGTAATAATTGAGGATTATGTCGAAATTGGAGCAAATTCAACTATTGACCGTGCAACGCTTGGCTCAACTAAAATTAGAAAAGGTGTCAAATTGGATAATCAAATTCAAGTTGCACATAATGTAGAAATTGGAGAAAATACTGTTATTGCTGCTCAATCTGGTATAGCGGGCTCGTCAAAAATAGGAATGAATTGCATTATTGGTGGACAAGTTGGTATCGTTGGACACTTAACTATTGGAAATAATGTTAGTATTCAGGGACAGACAGGAGTTACTAGTAATATTTCAGATAATATTTCAATACAAGGAACCCCAGCATTTGAATATAGAAATTACAACAAATCATACATATATTTTAAACGTTTTCCAGCTATTGTGAAACGACTTGAAGAACTTGAAAAAGCTAAAAATGAAAAATAATTTGCAGACTACAATTCAAAATGATGTTAGTTTGACAGGTGTAGGTTTACATACTGGCAAAAATGTAAATTTAATATTCAAGCCTGCTCCCGCTGATACAGGATATGTCTTTGTCCGTTATGACTTGGATGGAAGCCCTGAAGTTGAAGCCGATGTACAATGGGCATCTGATACAAAGCGAGGAACTAACCTTGATAAAAATGGTGTTCGTATACACACTTCAGAGCACGTACTTTCAGCTCTTGTTGGTTTACAAATAGACAATTGCTATATTCACTTAGACGCACCTGAACCACCTATAATGGATGGGTCATCGATACACTTTGTAAAAGCACTTCAGTCTGCTGGAATAGAAATTCTAGAGGAGGAGCGTAAGGAATATG
>JAUROD010000053.1 GCA_030835845.1 Flavobacteriaceae bacterium | reverse complement strand
CGAGTAGGGTTTTTTTGAAATGAGGATGCAATAGATTGATTTTTTATGGCATCAAAATGTGCACTGAGTTTTTGCCAACTTTGAGTTGTGGTCGGATTGATTTTCGGTAACGACATGTTTAGTTCATTGCAAGTGTTGTTGTACTTTCTTCTTTAATTTCATCATCAACAAAAGAAAGACAATTTAGTTGATCTTCGATGGTGACAATATGGGCTAAAAACTTATTTTTAAGTTCAGTTGAAATTGGTTTTGCTTCGGGAAGTTTTTGCTTGTAGGGATCTACCTGCCTACCATTTCTCCAAAAACGGTAACATACGTGTGGTCCTGAGGTGTTTCCTGTCATTCCTACCCAGCCGATTACATCCCCTTGTTTTACAAATTCCCCCACTTTAACTTTTCTTCGTTTCATGTGTAAATACTGGGTAGAATAGGTATTGTTATGTCTGATTTTTACAAAGTTTCCATTTCCTCTAGTATAACTTGCTTGTGTGACTTTACCATTGGCAGTAGCCATAATCGGAGTACCAACAGGAGCAGCATAATCTGTCCCTTTGTGTGGTTTTACACGACCGTAATATGCAATTCTACGTTTGAGGTTATAACGGGATGAAATTCGACTAAACTTTACAGGTGCTTTTAAAAATGCACGACGTAAGTTTTTTGCATTTTCATCGAAATAATCAACAATCCCTTTTATACTATCGGATTCAAATTCATAGGCATAGAGTCCTTTTCCACGATGTTCAAAGTATGCTGCCTTGATTTTCTCAATACCAACCGAAATACTATCGTCTACAAATTTTTCTGTGTAAATTACCTTAAACCGATCCCCCTTGTCTAAGCGACTAAAGTCAATTGTCCAAGCATATACGTCAGATAAATAATACGTCAACATACTATTATATCCACTGTTTAACATGGTTTCATACAACGAACTTTCAATCACTCCAGTAGCTTGAAGCTCTACTGTTCGAATGGGTTTTTTTACTTCTTCTCCAAAAATACTATCCCGTAATTGGATGACACTATAACCTAAATTGTCAGGACGATAAATAAATGCTTTTGGTGTTGGTATACTATCTTTGGTAAATAGGAGGGTGTAAGGTTTTCCAATTTGAAGTTTTCGAATATTTACCTTACCCTTTATTTTTTGTAAAATTTCATATACTATGGGGTAGTCTATTCCATTTTTTTCAAGAATTGAACCAAAGGTATCCCCTCGTTTTATTTTTAAATTTTTAACCTCGTATTGATTAAAATCATATCCGTATTGAAGATCGGGAGGGATGACTTCTTCCACTTCTGTGGTAACACTATCTTCTTTGACTTCTTCTTCACAAGAAAGCAAGAAAGAAGAAAGAAAAAAACCGAGTAAAACAGAAATTATAGTATCAATTCTATTCAATGCATTCATAAGGGTCAAATTTCGTAAACTTCTCAGTGTAATAAAAAGGAAAACAACACTTTTATAAAAAAGTTAACAACATGCTATGGAACGACAATTTTGAAAGGGTGTCTCAAATTTTTAAAGTTTTCTAAATCACATTCAATTGCACCAATTACAAGGTCTGCACGCATTTTTATTGGAATTTTGTTGGGGTCGTCACTGATCCATAATGTGACACTCTCTTGTGCTCTAAATACACGTCCACTTTGTACATAAGGTCGAAATTTTAATGTATTTACTTTTCCAAATTTTGTAGAGATGACTTCCCGTCCCAAAAATTTCAGTCGAAAGAGGTAATTTTCATTGTCAAAAAACATATTTAAACCGACACTTTCCCCTACTTCAATTGTTGAGGTGTCATAAAAATTTCGGAGAAAATAAAAGGCTGAAATCAAATCCTGTACATTTTCTTTTGTAGAATACTCACTTTTTATTTTTTTCTTTTTATCGTTGACAAAAGCAATATTTTTATCATGGTCAAAACGAATTTCAACATCTTTGGTATATCCACCTTCATCAATATCCCGTAAAAACAATAAAGGCAACCCATGGGATTTTGTAAAATAACTGTCGTAATGATCCTCAACTTTAAAAAACCAATGGGCTAAGCCTGTAGTCCGACCGTATCCTTTAGCATGAAAAACAGGAACATTGTCAATAGTATCCTCCTTAACTTTTAAGGTAGCATAGCTGGCGTTGAAAATTCCATAGTGCAGTCGAAATTCAAACCATTCCCCATCTTGGAAAGCTTGATTTGAAGATTCGTTTGGGGTGATAATTTGATTTATTCCCTCTTGACTAAATCCTCCTAAAGAAATGAAAAAGAAGAGTAGATTGATGCATTTTTTCATCTTTCAAAACTAGTAAAACTAAGTCTGTAATCCAATGGATAATTCATAATGAAATATTATTCTTTTGGATGAAGAGAAGCGTAAACAGAAGCTCCTTTTTGTGTCCCCAATACAGCAATAAGCTCCTGTTTTGAACTTGCTTGAATTCGTTTGAATGACTTGAAATGCCCCATCAATAATTCTTTGGTTTTTGGTCCAACTCCAGGGATACCATCAAGCTTAGATTGAATTGCACCTTTACTTCTTTTATTTCTATGGAATGTAATTCCAAATCGGTGGGCTTCGTTTCGTAAAAATTGAATGACCTTTAAGCTTTCCGATTTTTTATCTAAATAAAGGGGAATAGGGTCTTCGGGAAAATAAATTTCTTCAAGCCTTTTGGCGATTCCAACAATGGCAATTTTCCCTCTCAATCCAAGTACATCAAGACTCTTTAATGCAGAAGATAGCTGCCCTTTTCCTCCATCAATAATGATTAGTTGAGGCAATGATTCTCCTTCTTCTTGAAGTCGCTTGTAGCGTCTAAATACAACTTCTTCCATCGAGGCAAAATCATCAGGTCCCTCAACAGTTTTGATATTAAAATGGCGGTATTCTTTTTTGCTTGGTTTTCCGTTTTTAAAGACAACACATGCAGCTACAGGATTAGATCCCTGTAAATTTGAGTTGTCAAAACATTCAATATGACGTGGTTCAGCAGATAAACGAAGATCAGCCTTCATTTGTTTCATCAATCGGTTTGTATGTCGATCAGGGTCGACAATTTGCATCTGCTTAAAGCGATCCATTCGAAAATATTTTGCATTTCGTAAAGACAGGTCAACCAGCTGTTTTTTATCTCCAACTTGAGGAACAGTTACTTTTATTTTCTCCCCTAAATCAATCGAAAAAGGAAGGTAAACCTCAGGGGATTGAGACTGAAATCGCTGTCTAATTTCAATAATCGCCAAGGAGAGTATTTCTTTCTCGGTCTCGTCTAACTTTTTCTTTATTTCGAGGGTGTGCGAACGAATGATTGCGCCATAGGCAACTTGTAAAAAATTAACATAACCATACGATTCATCGGTAAGAACACTAAAGACATCCACATTGCTAATCTTTGGGTTTACAATGGTTGATTTGGATTGATAGGTACTTAGTATTTCAAGTTTTTCTTTGATTTTTTGGGCTTCTTCAAATTCCATTTTTCGAGAATGCTCAAGCATCTGTATTTTAAATCGCTCAAAAGAGTCTTTGAAATTTCCTCGTAAAATAGAACGAATTGCCTTTATGTTTTCTTCATATTCTTCATGCTCTACTTTGGCTTCACAAGGAGCTAAGCAGTTTCCAATATGATAGTCTAAACACAATTTGTATTTTTTGGCTTCAATCTTTTCTTCAGATAAATCAAAGTTACACGAACGAAGTGGATACAATCCCTTGATGAGTTCAAGTAAAATACGAACCGTGTGTTTGTTGGTATATGGACCATAATATTCAGAACCATCTTTGATGACGTTTCGTGTGACAAATACCCTTGGAAAACGTTCTTTTTTAATACATATCCAAGGATACGATTTGTCGTCTTTAAGCAAGATGTTGTAACGCGGTTGGTATTTTTTAATCAGGTTATTTTCCAGTAAAAGTGCGTCCATTTCAGTTTCGACCACTACATGTTCTATACGTACAATTTTTTTAACTAAAATTCGAATTCGATTGTTGTCATGGGTTTTATTGAAATAGGAATTTACTCGACGTTTTAAGTTTTTCGCCTTTCCGATGTAGAGAATACGTCCATTTTCATCAAAATATTGATACACCCCGGGACCACTGGGAAGTGTTTTAATTTGTACTGAAATTGCTGGATGCTCCATTGTTTTGAACGCTCTAAGCCAAAAATAATGCTTTTCTTTGTTGGAACAATCGCATCCATGGATAAATCAAGTTTAAGAGCAAAATACAAAACCAAACGTCAAGCATTGACCGATGACCTTATTGAACAAAAGAGTTTGGAAATTGCAAATCAACTCTTGCCACTTTCAATATGGAGTTATACCCGTTTTCACCTCTTTTTGAGTAGCACAAAAGAACGTGAAATAAACACAGCGTATATTTTGACCTTACTGTTTGGAAAGGATAAAGAGGTAGTTGTTCCTAAAATGGAAAAAGAGAGTCAGTTAACTCATTTCTTATTGACCGACAACACTCCAATACATATAAATTCATTTGGAATTCCTGAACCTAAAAATGGCATCCCTGTTGATCCCTCTCTTTTAGAGGTAGTTTTTGTTCCATTGCTAGCCTTTGATTCAAAGGGAAATCGAATAGGATATGGCAAAGGATTTTACGATCGTTTTTTAACTCAATGTACGGAGGACTGTATCAAAATAGGACTGTCCTTTTTCCCTCCAGAATCAAATTTAATTGATATTGAGCCAACAGATGTAAGGTTGGACTATTGTGTGACTCCCGAAAAAATATATCAATTTTTTTGAGGGAAAACCTTCTTGCTGAAGAAAAATAAGATTCCCACACCAGTACTAATTGCGCTGTCTGCAACATTAAATACATATTCGAAAAAGGTGTAAGATTCTCCACCTACAAAAGGAACCCAATCTGGCCATACCCATGAAACAATAGGAAACTGCAACATGTCAACGACATGTCCAAACAGAAAACCAGCATATCCTTGATCGGGTAAAAATTGAGCGATTTTTCCGTAACTGTGTGAAAAAAGTACTCCGTAAAATAACGAATCGATGAGGTTTCCAATTGCTCCAGCAAAAATCAAGCAAAGAGCTAAACGAAGAAGTTGAGGACTTTCTTTTTTCAGTGTTTTGAACAACCATGCCCCTAAAAAACTGATCGCAACCAAACGAAATAAAGTAAGGAGGAGTTTACCTGTATTTTCACTTACAAATGGAAGGATATCATTAATTTTTGTTCCCCATGCCATCCCTTTGTTTTCAATAAATAGGAGCTTAAAAAATCCCCAATCCACAATTGCGGGTTGCCCATAAATAGACAAAGGATAATTCAACTTGATGAAAATTTTTGATCCTTGATCAATTCCAAGAATTAACAGGATGATTAAAATTGCAGTATTGACGGTTATGCGGGGGAGTATAGATTTCATTGTTTGGCAAAGTCCAAAAGTAATTAATTTTTATCGGATGGAATCAAAATGTTTCCATTGACCGTTTCAAGAAGTAAATTTGCACTGTTTTTGGCTGTTATCTTTCCTACTATTTTACCAGAACGGGAATTTGCCCATACTTTTTGAGTTTTTCCAATTAGTTCAATTAAAGCCGACTGAGTGTTAATTTTTCCAGCAGAATAATCACTGTTTATTTTTATTTCACCTTCGTCCAATTCCAATTCCAAAGCGTGGTAATCTCCTTTAAGCAGAACAGCTGCAACAGCCGCTTTTAAGGTAACTTTTAAATGGCTAGGAAGCGTTAATTCAATTTTTGAAGCCATTACTTTATGGGCACTGAGCTTGTCGTTAAATGAGGGAAAAATAGGGTTAAACATTTCAGTCAATACTAGATTTTCAGTTTTAGTATCGGCAGATAAAACGAGTTTGTTTTTGTATTCCCCTTCAGTGGTATATCTAAGCTCAATGGTATTGGATAAATTGCTGGTAAAAGAAATTGAACTACAATGGGGTAGAATCAATGAAATCTGATTAAAAGAACTTGATTCCCATTGTTGTTCTATTGTATTTTGAGCCCACAAAACACCACCAAAAAAGAATAGGACAATCCGTGTGATTGTAACTAGTTTTGCATGTTTTTAGCTTCAATACTCAGTGTAGCATGAGGCACTAAAATAAGACGCTCTTTTTGAATGAGTTTTCCGGTGACACGACATACACCATAGGTTTTGTTTTCAATTCGAATCAAAGCATTTCTTAAATCACGAATAAATTTTTCTTGCCGAATAGCTAATTGGGTATTTGCTTCTTTGGACATGGTTTGTGAACCTTCCTCAAAGGCTTTAAAAGTGGGAGAGGTGTCTTCTGTTCCATTATTACCATCATTCATATATGAACTTTTAAGTAATTCTAGATCCTCTTTTGCTTTTTCAATTTTTTCTTCAATTAGTACTTTGAATTCTGCTAATTCTTTGTCTGAATACCGATTTTTCACTACTGTTCCCATCGTTATTTTTTTTCTAAGTTAACTTTTGTTTTCACTTGATCAAACTCGACTTTTTCTCCTTCTGACAGCTCTTTTTTTACGATAACTTCCTCAGTTAGCGTTTCTTGTTTTATATATTCTAGATGATTGACAAACACCTGGCTTAGAATGTTGTCAGGGGTCAAATATAAAATAATTTTGTCAGTAACGTCAAATCCAGCATCTTTTCTCATATTTTGGATGCGGTTTATCAGTTCCCTTGCAACTCCTTCCTCTACCAATTCAGGTGTCAGCTGAATATCCAATGCAACTGTCATTCCATTTCCGTTTGCAACTAGCCAACCCTCAATATCTTTTGATTGAATTACTACGTCAGCTGAGGTTAATTCTATATTTTCTCCTTCAATTGTCAGTTGCACCGATTTAGATTGCTCCAAGATAGCTATTTGGGAATCTGTCAGTTGACTAATAGCTCCAACAACAGCTTTCATGTTTTTTCCAAAGCGCGGTCCTAATGTTTTGAAGTTAGGCTTAATTTCTTTGACCAATATGTCACTAGCATCACCCAATAGCTCGATGTTTTTAACATTAATCTCAGATTGAATCAAATCAGCGACACGCTCAATTGCCATTTTTTCTTCAGCATTACGAATTGGAATCATAATTTTTTGAAGAGGTTGTCTCACCTTTATTTGTTCTTTTTTACGCAATGAAAGGGCAAGTGAAGAAATTGTTCTTGCTTTGTTCATTCTATCCTCAAGCGATATGTTTCGCGCATTTTCATTGGTAGTTGGGAACGTTGACAAATGAACAGACTCAAAGTGTTCAATTTGGGTTGCGTCACATAAGTCTTTATACAATCGATCAGCAAAGAATGGAGCAACAGGAGCCATTAATTTACTTACCGTCAAAAGGCACTCAAACAAGGTTTGATACGCTGCAATTTTGTCTTCTTGATAATCGCCTTTCCAAAATCTTCTTCGTGACAAACGAACGTACCAGTTACTCAGTATCTCTTGAACAAATTCAGAGATTGCACGTGAAGCTTTTGTCGGTTCGTAGTCATTGTATGCCAAGTCTACCTCAGCAATTAATCGATTGAGTTCAGACAATACCCATTGGTCTAATTCACTTCGCTTTTCAAGAGCAATTGGAGCTTCTTTATAGCTAAATTGATCAATGTTTGAATAAAGACTAAAAAAAGAATAGGCATTGTGAAGTGTACCAAAGAATTTACGAGATACTTCTGCAATTCCCTCAAGATCAAATTTTAAATTATCCCATGGATTTGCATTCGAAATCATATACCATCGAGTAGCATCTGCACCGTACTTTTCAAGTGTTTCAAATGGATCAGCTGCATTGCCCAAACGTTTGGACATTTTTGTCCATTTTTATCAAGTACCAATCCGTTCGACACTACATTTTTATATGCAATAGAATCAAAGACCAGTGTTCCAATTGCATGTAGCGTATAAAACCACCCTCTAGTTTGGTCTACACCCTCAGCGATATAATCTGCAGGGAAAGCCTCGTTAGAGTCAATCTTTTCTTTGTTTTCAAATGGATAATGCCACTGTGCATAAGGCATTGAACCAGAATCAAACCATACATCAATTAGATCACTTTCACGGAACATGGGCTGTCCCTCTGAGCTACTTAAGATAATTGGATCAACTGAATTTTTATGCAGATCAATTTTGTCGTAATTTTCATCACTCATGTTTCCAGGTTCAAATCCAGCAAATGGGTTTTGATCCATATGACCATGTGCAATTGCTGATTCAATAGCAGAAAATAATTCTTCAATCGAACCAATAATTTTTGTTTCCTTTCCGTCTTCTGTTCGCCAAATAGGTAGTGGAATTCCCCAAAAACGAGAACGTGAAAGATTCCAATCATTTGCATTTGCAAGCCAATTTCCAAAACGTCCTTCTCCAGTTGCTTTTGGCTTCCAATTAATTTCATGATTGTGTTTTACCATCGTATCTCTTACCTCAGTGATTTTGATAAACCATGAGTCAAGAGGATAATACAAAACAGGTTTGTCAGTTCTCCAACAATTTGGGTAACTGTGGACATACTTTTCAACTTTAAATGCCCTGTTTTCTTCTTTTAAACGAATTGCAATTTCAACATCAACAGATTTTTCTGGAATGTCTTCTTCATTGTAATATTCGTTTTTTACATATTTTCCACCAAGATCAGCTAGTACAGATAAAAATTTTCCTTGAAGATCAACCAAAGGAACTTCATTTTCATTTTCATCTTTTACAAGTAATGGAGGAACGGGAGGAACCGCTTCTTTGGCAACTTGAGCATCATCTGCACCAAAAGTTGGAGCTGTATGAACAATTCCTGTTCCATCTTCTGTGGTAACAAAGTCCCCAGCGATAACTCGAAAAGCATTTTCTGGATTGTGAAGAGGAAGTGGAGCACTTTTCCAAAGTTGCTCATATCGGACATCAATTAAATCATCTCCCTTAAATTCACTTTCGATGAAATAGGGAATTTTCTTTGCACCCTCAGTGTATCCCAAAAGATCTTCTTTGGCATGTACAGCGTTGTATTTTCCTGAAAATTGTTTTCCAACCAATGCTTTTGCCAATATAACCTGAATGGGTAGATGGGTATATTGATTGTAAGTGTGTACAAGCACATAATCGATTTTTTTCCCTACTGTCAGTGCTGTATTTGAAGGCAATGTCCATGGAGTTGTAGTCCATGCAAGAATATAAATATCTTCCTCACTTTTTAGCATATCAGGAAGGCTATTGGGAATTGTTTTAAACATCGCTGTGACCGAAGTATCAGTCACATCTTTGTATGTTCCAGGTTGATTGAGCTCATGGGAACTTAATCCAGTTCCTGCCTTTGGAGAATAAGGCTGTATGGTGTAGCCTTTGTAGAGTAAATCTTTATCGTAAATCTGTTTAAGTAACCACCAAACAGTTTCAATATATTTGGATTTATAAGTAATGTAGGGGTCTTCCATATCTACCCAGTACCCCATTTGTTGAGTTAACTTATTCCACACATCCGTATAACGCATTACAGCATTTTTACAGGCCTGGTTGTATTCCTCAATACTTATTGTTTTTCCAATAGCGTCTTTTGTAATTCCAAGTTCTTTTTCTACCCCAAGTTCAACAGGAAGCCCGTGGGTATCCCATCCCGCTTTTCTTTTTACTAGGAATCCTTTTTGTGTTTTGTAGCGACAAAAAATATCTTTTATCGCCCTTGCCATCACGTGGTGTATTCCTGGCATTCCATTAGCAGATGGAGGGCCTTCATAAAATACATAGGGAGGTTGACCAATTCGGGTTTCAAGACTTTTTTCGAAAATTGAATTTTCCTCCCAAAACGAAAGAATGTCTTTGGCAACTTGAGATAAGTCGAGATGTTGATGTTCCTTAAAGCCCATAGGAGGTTTGTCTAAAGTTGCGAAATTAAGGAAAATTGTACATTTAAGCTTTAAGATTAATCCAATAAAATCAAGCTATAGATGCACTTCGACTTTAATCATGAACTAATTTTAGAGAATGAACGCGTAAAATTAGCTCCTTTGACCTCATCTCATTTTGATGACTTGCTTCCATTTTCTTTAAATGAACCTACTTTATGGGACTTCTCAATTACTCCAGCCAGTGGTAAAGAGAACCTTAAAACGTATCTTAAAAGTGCCAAAAAAATGCGTAAAAATAAGTCTGGATATCCCTTTTTAGTCTTTGATAAAAAAACACAGAAAGTAGCCGGAAGCACAAGGTTTTATTCAATTGATTTTACCCACCGTGTTCTTAGTATTGGATATACTTGGTATGGCAAAGAGTTTCACCGTTCGGGTTTAAATCGACACTGTAAATTTTTGATGTTAAGCTATGCTTTTGAAACATTGAAAGTTGAACGTGTTGAGTTTAGAGCAGACGAGCGAAATAAAGTCAGTGTGGCAGCAATGGAAGGAATCGGTTGTTCCCAAGAAGGAGTTCTTCGAAATGATTGTAAGGGAACTACTGGAAGAAGAAATACGGTGGTGCTGAGTATGCTAAAGTCTGAATGGGTTGAAAATAAAAAAGAGAAATTAATTGAAAAAACGCGTTAAAACCCAACGACAAAACCAACATTCAAACTTCTCCCTGGAGAGGAAATACCAGAGGCAAACTCTCTATAATGAAGATCAAAAAGATTTTCTATTGCCAATCTTCCTTGTACATTTTCACTGAAATCAAAAAAGCTATGCAATGATAATATGGACCAACGTGGAGTCCCCGCATAATTTATTTGATTTTCATCCTCAAAAACAATGGGTGTTTCTTCAATCCCATCTTCTCCACCATTGCTATAATCTTCAGGATTTTTACCACTGCTGAAAGTGTTTCTTAAAGAGAGACTAAAATTTTCTCCGAAATAACTTAGCCTAAAGTTACCAAAGAAAGGTAAAATCGAAGGGAGCGGACCAATAGTCTCGTTTTTTGGTGCACGTGTATATGAAATATCACTGTATAAGTTAATAGATGGATTAATCGACAGACTCCCAATGAAAGAAGCGCCATAAATTCGAGCTCTTCCAATATTTGTATTCGCAATTGTTTGAACAGCTTCTCGACTAAATAAAATAGTTTCAGGGTTCAAAGTCGTTTGATCTGACATAATTGAATAAGCTTGTCTTCCAATATAGTCTCTTAAGTAAGAGTGGTAGCCTCTCAAAGAAAAAGAGCTATTTCCTGAGTTGGATTGATAGGCAATCCCACCCTCTAGATTATATACATATTCCGGTTTTAAGTTGGTATTCGGGACAATTAGCACCCCTTTATTCTCTCTAATTTTACCTAAATCATCCACATTTGGAGCGCGAAACCCATTGGAAACCAAAAGGTTAATTTTCCATTCATCAGTTGGTCGATAAGACCAAGCAATGCTTCCCGTTAATGCATCATTTCGAACATTTACAAGATCAAGACTTGAGTCAATTAGGGCTTGTTCGGTCCAATTTGCCTTGAGAAGAGTTGATGTAAATCGAGAACCTACTGCCAAGGTTGCTTTAGGATTAATATCCAAACGATAATTTCCATAAAGGGCAGCCACATAGTAGCTGCTTCCACCACTTGGATATCGGGTAGGGATATGCATTGTATTACCCAAAGAAATAATCTTGTTGCCAACAAAAATTATTCTCTTGGAAAACGCATTGGACTTTACTTTATTACCAATCAATTCAAATCCATAAGCAAAGCTGCTTTTTTCTTTCTTGATCATTTGAAAATCCCCGTTAAGACTAAAAACATCTAGGTTTTCGTTTTGTTCTTCTCTAAAAAATTCATCAAAAAGACGTTTCATACGACTTTCAGAAATATTTTGATACGCGGCAGTAAACGTTCCTTTATAGAGACCTTTTTTCTTTGGATAAATTTTGAATTGTGGAGAAAAAAGAAAGCGTTTTTGAGGCCCATAGTACCATTCTGCAAAACGTAAACTACCATCACGCATTTCATTTAACTTATCAAAACGAGGAATATTTGATGAAGTTGAAAACTGTGTATTTATTGTCAATTGTTTTTCTTGTGGAAGATTGATGATAAATTTTTGAAGAAAATCTAATTGCTCATACCCTATATTTTTTTGAATATTGGGGTCTTCATTTGTACTCGGTTTAGGGTAAAAATAGGTTTCTGTATTGGCAGAGTATTCTTCGACTAATCCCCATTTTTCATAGCCGTGTTGTCTGTTTTTTCCCATTATTAGATCACCAAATTTTGAAAAACTAACACTTGAGTAACTTGCCCATTTGCTAAAACTTGCTTCGGTTTCAAAATGATAATTTTGTGCTTGGGAAGCAGTTTGAAAATTTGAAGAAAAACGAGGGGTTAGCCTTTTGGAGTTATTTATTTTGGGTGTTTTGGTATAATAATGTACTACACCTCCCATTGCATCTGACCCATAACCTACAGATGAAGGTCCGAAAAGTACCTCAACACGTTCTATACTTTGTGGGTCAATTGTAATTGCATTTTGTAAATGTCCCGATCGATAAATAGCATTGTTCATACGAACTCCGTCAACAACCAATAAAACACGATTAGCTTCAAATCCACGTAATACAGGACTTCCTCCTCCTCCTTGTGATTTTTGTAATCGAACCCCTGGTGCTAAGAGCAATAAATCTGCCCCAGTTGTTGGAGCTTGTTCTTTAATGTCAATCTTATTGATAACAGCAACCTTTTCCGCTATTTTTTCAGATTGTTCGGCTGTTCGTGCAACAGAAAGTACAATTTCATTTAGTTTATTTTCATCAGAGGATAATCCAATAATTTTTCCACGTTTAATGATTTGAGCAGGGCTAAGGGATAAGTTTTCATATCCAATCATCTGAAAACGAATACGATCGGTATCTAAAAAAACACTTAACTCAAATTCTCCTTTTTCGTCGGTTCCGGAATAGCGTTTGTTATCTTGATTCACAACAACTACACCAACGAGTTGCTCTTGTGTAATCGCATCAATCACTTTGACTTTTTGACCAAAAGCTGAAATAAAAACCAGAGACATAAAGACCAAAAACAAAGATGCTTTAGTCGAAAATTTCCAGTAAAATAGGAAGGGACTTGGGTTTAACAAATCCTTGTAAGTGTAGTTCATAATAGTGCACAAGTGTATCAAGTACATCTCGCCTTAGTTTTTGATTAATTTTCGGCATGATTTCATTTGCAAAATTTATGCCCAAAAGAGTTTTGATCGTTTGTGCCACCGGACCACTTAGGTGATTTTTCCCTCTTGGAGTAGATGTAAAGTTTCCATTTTCCAAATCAAAATGGAGGGCATCCTCAGATTCAATATTCGGATAAAACCCAAGGAATTTTGAGAGTTTAACCAAGAAAAGCAAATGAAAATTAGGAACTTCCTCTTGTGTGTCTAGCCAATGAAAAGCACTTTCTAAAAAAGAAAAAAGGGTTGGATTCGGCTCTTCTTCATAAACAGATTTATGTACAATTTCTGAAAGAAAAAGAGCAATTGCATTTTTCTTTATGTCTGTATGAATGCTTGTATAGGAGAATGAAATTTTAGCCTCTTTAATATATTGAAGCCCTCCATTGCTTTTATGTTGATACACAATTTCGAGTTGAGAAAGAGGTAAAAACTGAGCTTTTCTAAGCCCCCCCTTTTTTGCACTCAAAATCCCCTTCAAAATAAAGGACTGTATTCCATAATCTCTTGTGTAACAATGCGCAATTAAACTACTTTCACTGTATTTAAGTGTATGTAAGACAATTGCGTTTGTTTGTACAAGCATAAACTATCTAAACAACACCTTGTGCAAGCATTGCATCAGCTACTTTTACAAAACCAGCTATGTTTGCACCTTTCACATAATTAGTGTACCCATTTTCTTGGCCGTATTGCAAACAAGATTGATGAATGTCAGACATGATTTTCTTTAATCGATTGTCAACTTCCTCACGAGTCCAGCTATAACGCAGTGAATTCTGTGCCATTTCAAGACCAGAAACAGCAACTCCACCTGCATTGGAAGCTTTTCCAGGAGCAAATAAAATTTTGTGATGTGTGAAATGATGAATTGCATCTGGTGTGGTTGGCATATTCGCTCCTTCACCTACAGCAATACATCCATTTGAAATTAGTGCTTTTGCGTCTTCTAAATGGAGTTCGTTTTGGGTAGCACAAGGTAAAGCCACGTCACACGGAACATTCCAAGGAGTTTTTCCCTTGTGAAATTGTGCAGTTGGGTATTTTTCAATGTATTTGTCAATTCGTTCCCTAGCGATATTTTTTAGAAACATGACGTGTTTGAGTTTTTCCTCATTAATTCCGTCAGGATCAAAAATAAAGCCTGAGGAGTCAGACAATGTCATTACTTTTCCACCAAGTTGATTCACTTTTTCAGCAGCATACTGAGCTACATTTCCCGCTCCTGATAGTACTACTTTTTTGTCTTGAATACCCTCACCTATTGTCTCAAGCATTTGGTGAGTAAAATATACGGCACCATAGCCTGTTGCTTCTGGTCGAATCAGGGAACCTCCCCAACTTACACCTTTACCCGTAAGTACACCTGTAAATTCGTTTTTTAGTCGCTTATATTGTCCAAAAAGATACCCGATTTCACGGCTACCTACTCCAATATCACCGGCAGGTATATCTCTATTTGGTCCGATATGACGAAACAATTCAGTCATGAAACTTTGACAAAAACGCATAACTTCAGTGTCTGTTTTTCCTTTAGGATCAAAGTCAGAACCTCCTTTTCCACCACCCATTGGCAATGTAGTTAAGCTGTTTTTGAAAATTTGTTCAAATGCCAAAAATTTGAGTACGCTCAAGTTTACACTGGGATGAAAACGGAGCCCCCCTTTGTAAGGCCCAATTGCTGAGTTCATTTCAATGCGATAGCCGCGATTGACTTGAATTTCTTCATTGTCGTCAATCCATGCAACTCGAAAGGAAATAACACGTTCTGGTTCGACCATTCGAAGTAAGATGTTTTGACCGTAATAAATATCGTGTTGAACGATGTAAGGAAGTACTGTTTCAGCTACCTCTGTAACTGCCTGCATAAACTCAGGTTCATTTTGGTTGCGGTGGTTTACCTCTGCCAAAAAAGAGTCAATAATTTTTTGCATGATAAATCAAATTAAGATTACGGCAAGGTAGTTATTTTACCCAAATAGATGTTGAACAACATCATCAATTTTTGACAACATAATAACCTTAATAGCTGTCTTGGGGAGACCCTCTTGATTGAATGTAGAGGTATAGATTCTCTCAAAACCAAGCTTTTCAGCTTCACGAATACGCTGATCTAACTTTGGAACTGTACGTAATTCTCCAGATAACCCAATTTCTGCTGCAAAACAAATTTTAGAATCAAGGGCAATATCATGGTGACTGGATAAAATTGCAGCAACAACGGCCAAATCCATTGCGGGGTCTTCACTCGAAATTCCACCCGTGATATTTAGGAAAACATCTTTTGCACCAAGTTGAAAACCAGCTCGTTTTTCCAACACAGCAAGGAGCATATTAAGGCGCTTAGCATTGAATCCTGTTGAACTACGTTGTGGGGTTCCATAAACAGCAGAACTCACCAAGGCTTGAACTTCCAATAGTAGTGGACGAATACCTTCCATGGTAGCTGATACAGCATGACCGCTAAGGGGCGTTTGGTAGTTGGACAATAACAATTCGCTAGGGTTGTTAACTCCTCTTAATCCTGAAGCACGCATTTCATAGATGCCAATTTCAGCAGTTGAACCAAAACGGTTTTTTTGAGACCTTAGAATTCTATAAATATGGTTACGATCTCCTTCAAACTGCAGAACAGTATCGACCATATGCTCTAATACTTTTGGACCCGCAATGTTCCCGTCTTTGGTAATGTGCCCTACAAGAATAATGGGAGTATGTGTTTTTTTTGCAAACTGAATGAGTTCTGAAGTACATTCCTTAATTTGAGAAATGCTGCCTGGACTACTGTCGATATATTGTGTTTGTAAGGTTTGAATCGAGTCAATTATAATAATATCAGGAACAAGTGATTCGATTTGCATGAAAATTTTCTGAGTATTTGTTTCACTTAAAACAAAGCATTGGTTGTTTTTTGACTCAATACGATCAGCACGAAGTTTAATTTGTCGCTGACTTTCCTCTCCAGAAACATAGAGTACTTTAGCATCGCTAATTAGTGATATTTGAAGTAATAGCGTAGACTTTCCTATTCCGGGTTCTCCACCCAAAAGAGTAACAGACCCAAGAACAAGTCCACCCCCAAGCACCCGATCTAATTCAGTTTCTTTTAATGAAAGCCTGGATTCATTTTGGGTTTGAATATCTTTAATTAAAATGGGATGAGCAGACTTTAATTCAGAAGAGTCACTTGGTTTCCAACCCTTTTTTTTTGGTTGTTCAATAATTTCTTCAACCAAAGTATTCCATTCTTTGCAACTGCTACACTGCCCTTGCCACTTAGCAAATTGTGCACCACACTTTTGACAGAAATGTGCTTTTTTCACTTTACTCATGATATAAAAGTAGGGAAGCTTAAGAGGCTTACAAAATATTAGTTAGTTTAGTTTTTTCGATTGACCAAAGGGAGTAGGAAAAATGAAATACTTCCAAAAAGAATTACCATAACAGTTTGAGCAGTCCACATAATCCAACCGAACGCAAGGCTTGATTCTATAGAAATACCATAACTAATTAATACTAGTGAAACAGAAAATGGATAAATTCCAATTCCACCATTTGTAGCAGAAATAGTTAATGCACCTACGATAAAACCAATGAGTAAAGCTTCAAATACAAGGCTTTGTGTCTCTGGAATAGAAAACTTTATTGTATAAAACATAGCGATATACATCGCCCAAATAAATAGTGTGTGAAGCAAATAGGCAGCTTTTTTCTCCATTTTAACAATGGTCAGAAAACCCTCAGAAAGACCGTTGAAAAGCGTCGTAATTTTTTCAGCCAAAGGATTCTTTGATTTTTTGATTTGTTTATAAAAGAAATAAATTGAAACAATACTTCCAATAAGTATAGCAGTAATACTATATGGGTTTGCAGCCCTTTTTTCAAGGAAGGATACAATTAAATCAAACTCTAAAAAGAGTGCAACTACAATTGTGAGAAGAAGCATAATTAAATCAATTGTTCGTTCAGCAATGATGGTTCCAAAACTTTTTTCAAAAGGGACATTTTCATAGGTTTGAAGAACGGTAGCTCTAAATAGTTCACCAGAGCGAGGAACTCCAAGATTGGCAATATAAGTGATAAAAATAGCGAGAACACTGTTGATATAACGTGGGTTATATCCCATTGGATTAAGCATAAACCTCCATCTGTAAGCACGTGAAAAGTGACTCAATAACCCCATAATCAGTGAAAGTAAAATAAAACGATAATCTGCAGACTTGATTGCATTGTAAATTGTTTCTCGATCCTCTGCAGTAGTGTTGTTTAGGGAAAGATAAATAAACAATATCCCAATTAGTAGAGGAAGGAGTGTTTTGAGTAGCTTTGAGCCTTTAAGTTTATTCAACACTAGGCTATCAAGTTTGTTGATTCATTAGGAAAAACAAGCTTTGCTTGAAGTTTTTTTGCTTCTTCAATAGGGAGAGAACAATAGCTAATAATGATGATGATATCATCTTTTTGTACTTTTCGAGCAGCGGGACCGTTAAGTGTAATTTCACCAGAATTTCTTTCTCCTGAAATCACATAGGTTTCAAGACGCTCCCCATTATTAATGTTGACAATTTGAACTTTTTCTCCAGCAATTAGATTAGCCGCATCCATTAGATCTTGATCAATTGTAATGCTTCCAATGTAATTTAGGTCAGCTCCAGTTACACGAACCCGGTGAATTTTAGACTTTAATACTTCAATTTGCATGCGGCAAAGATATTAAAATTTGACATTGTCAATCAATCTCACCTCACCCAATTTTACGGCAATAAAAGCACGGAGATTTTCTTCCCCATTTGTCTCCTCAACAAGTTGAAGTGTTTGGTTGTTTGCGACACAAAAATAGTCTAACTCAATATGAGGATGTTCCCTAAAAAAAGCAGTTACCCATTCATTTATTTGAAGAATTGAAGTTTGTTTTTTTAGAGCTACAGCTTTGCAAAGTGTCTCATATATCACTGGAGCTATAGCTCGCTGAATTGGGGTAAGCCTTGTATTTCTTGAACTCATTGCCAAACCATCGGTTTCTCTTACAATAGGACAATCTACAATAGTTACGGGTAGTTTTAGCTGAGCCACCAAGGCATGAATTATTTGCAACTGTTGGTAATCTTTTTCTCCAAAGTAGGCTTTTGTTGGTTTAAACACACTTAATAATTTGTGGACAACAGTTGCGACACCCTGAAAATGTCCAGACCTAGAAGCACCCTCCATTGTTTTTTCTAAAATATCAAATTGATATGAGCCTGCAACTGCTTTTTCACCATACAAATCATCTGCACGAGGAGTATAAACCATTAATTTTTCTCCAAAAGGGGAAAGTAATTCTAGATCTTGTTCAAGATTTGAGGGATAATTAACCAAGTCTGTGTTACTATCGAACTGAGTTGGATTGACAAAAATGGTGACAATCACCCAGTCATTTTCACTTACGGCCTTTTCGATCAAAGAGAGGTGTCCTTTGTGAAGAGCACCCATTGTGGGAACTAAACCAATGGTTTTAGGGATTAGCTCACTTAGTTGAGAAAGAAGTACATCAGAATGCCTGTAAATATGCATTTATGAAAAGATTAACAGGCTTAAAAGTACTGTTTTTTCTAATGAACGGAAGATTTTTTGTAATTTTGCTAAACTTACGCAATCGAAGGTAAAAACACTGTATGCAAAATAAAAAAGTTCTCATCATATCATCTGAGGTTATTCCCTATTTGCCGCAGACAGAACGCTCGGTTAATTCATTTAAAATTCCAAAATCAATTAATGACGCAGGGGGACAAACACGTATTTTTATGCCGCGTTATGGTGTGATTAACGAACGTAGACATCAACTTCACGAAGTAATTCGACTTTCAGGAATGAACCTTGTCATAAATGACATGGATATGCCCTTGATTATCAAGGTTGCTTCTATTCCTAAGGAGCGAATGCAAGTATATTTTATCGATAACGAGGAATATTTTAAGCGGAAGCATATGCTTCATGACGCGAAAGGAAATTTATTTGAGGACAATGACGAGCGAATGATTTTCTATACAAAGGGTGTCATTGAAACGGTTAAAAAATTAAATTGGTCTCCTGATGTAATTCATTTGCACGGTTGGTTTACCTCCCTTTTTCCTTTGTATATGAAAACTTATTTTTCACAAGAACCAATATTTGAAAAAAGTAAAATAGTTACTTCTGTATATGCTGATGATTTAAACAATACTTTAAATCCAATGTTGAAAGAAAAAATAACGTTTGATCATATTGATTCTTCTCTTGTAGAATCAATTGCAACGCCAGACTACAGTCATCTTATGGAAAAAGCCATTGAGTTTTCAGATGGATTGGTAATTTCTTCAGACGAAGTTTCGCCATCACTAATTGAAAAAATAAATTCAAGCAACAAGCCCGTAATGACTTACGAAGAAAGTAAAGAAGAACAGGCCTATGTCAATTTTTTTAATTCGCATTTTCTATAGCGCTTATGAAAATTAATTATTCTGCCACAAACGCCTTATTTTTAGGGTTTACTATTCTTTTTATTGTTGGGTGTAATCCAGATTACAATACCATAGGAGCAGACCTAATCAGTACAGATCAATTTGACACTAACCGATCAACTTTTCCAGTCTATGTTGAATTAGATACATTGACCGACATTCAGTCTGATCGACTTTCTCTTGTTCACTTTGGCACCTTTGATTTTCCACAATTTGGCCGAAGTAGTGCAAATATTACTACGCAATTGAACCCTGGACCTTTTAATTTCGGTGCGTTATCACAAGACAACGAAGCTCTTGCAGCTGAGGATAACGCATATATAGACGAAGAGGAGCAAATTGTTGAGGTTTTACTCGAAATACCTTTTTTGGTTAACAGAAATGATGCTGATAGAGACGGAGTTATAGATGCTTTTGATGTAGATTCTTCAAGTACAGAAAGTGATTCTGATGGAGATGGTTTGTCTGATTTGACTGAAAGCACACAAGGAACAGACCCGCTTAATCAAGACTCGGATAATGATGGAATATTAGACTCTGAAGATGACGACAATTCAACCTATGATTCAGGAACTGTTCGCTATCAAGTGGACTCGATAATTGGCAACAAAAACGCAACGTTTAACCTTAAGATTTCAGAAATTACGTATTTCTTAAGCACACTTGATCCAAATAATAATTTTGAATCATCTACTCGGTTTTATTCAAGTCAAGATTTTTATTCTCAAGGGTTTCAAGGAGCTGTACTTCACGATGCAAGTTACTCTTTGAATCTAGATGAGATAAAAAAATATTACGCAGAAGATGATCCAGAGACAGAAGATGTGGACGAAACAACTCAAGTTGAAAGTAGATTGTCCCCTCGAATTCAAGTCCCTCTTGATCCGTCATTTTTTCAAGAAAAAATTCTCGATTTAGAAGGAAATGAAGTACTTACAACTGCTTCGAACTTTAATGATTTTATCAAAGGAATTAATATTCGAATGGAAAATCCATCGGATGACTTATATATGATGCTCAATATGCAGGGCGCATTAATTAGAATAAAGTATACCCACAAACAATATAACGATAATGGGACACCAGATGATTATAATGATTTCTCGATAGACCAGAAAGTACGTGAATTTACACTTTCGATGGGAGGAATCAACATTAATCACGTAAGCAATGAACCACTTCAGTCATCTGAATTATTGAATATTGCAGAGACAATTCCCCTTAAAGGAGGAATGGGAACTCGCGCAATAATAAAACTTTTTGATAAAGACGACAGTACTCAACTGTTAGAGGACTTTCGTTCAAACGAATTGTTGATCAATGAAGCAAATCTTATTTTTTATATTGACCCTTCGTTTGTTGAAAACTGGACAACTGAAGATAGAATAGCAGAACGACTCTACCTTTACAATATCGATACAAATGCACCATTAATTGATTATTTTAATGATCAATCAACATCAGTAGAAGATGCCTTGCTAAACAAGACTACCTACAGTGGTGTTTTGGTGTATAAGGACGGGATACCTGATCATTATAAATTTGGAATTACTTCGCATGTATCAAATTTAATTCGTTCAGACAATGAGACACTTTCTAATAATGTTGGGCTAGGACTAGTTGTGATTTCAAACGTAAATGAAATTTCAAACAGGAAAGCCTTTTTGTCCATGACAGAGGAAATTCAATATCCCAATGGAGCATTTTACAATCCTTTTGGGACTGTATTAATTGGAGCAGAACCAAGAGAAGAATTGTTTGATAAACGTCTTAAATTAGAATTAATATACACAGACTTTCAAAACTAGATTTTATGTGCGGAATAGTTGCTTATGTCGGTCATCAAAAAGCACAACCGATTGTTATAAAAGGATTGAAACGCCTTGAGTATCGAGGGTATGATTCTGCGGGGATCTCATTTTTCAATAACGACACTTTATTTACCTATAAAACAAAAGGGAAAGTAAGTGATTTAGAAGAAATTCTAAATGGAGAAGTTTCTGACGCAACAATTGGAATGGGGCATACCCGATGGGCGACACATGGAGTTCCAAATAACGTAAACGCACACCCACAAGCATCCAATTCTGGAAATCTTGTAGTCGTACACAATGGAATAATTGAAAACTACGCGTCTCTGAAAGAGGAGCTAATATCCAGAGGTTTTGAATTCCATTCGGATACAGATACTGAAGTATTAGTCAATTTAATTGAGGATGTTCAGAAAAAAGAAAAAGTAAAGTTGGGCAAAGCAGTACAAATTGCCTTATCACAAGTAGTTGGTGCCTATGCTATAGTTGTTTTTGATAAAAGAAAACCAAATGAATTGATTGCGGCACGACTAGGTAGCCCGCTTGCTATTGGTGTTGGAGAAAACGAATTCTTTGTTGCCTCTGATGCTACCCCATTTGTTGAATACACCAAAAATGTAATTTATTTAGAAGAAGAACATCTTGCAATCATTCGTCGTGATCGCGAAGTTAGAATTCGTAAAATAAAAAATGATAAACTAATTAAACCCTATATTGAAGAGCTTAAATTAAGCCTTGAAAATATTCAAAAAGGAGGGTATGATCACTTCATGCTCAAGGAGATTTTTGAGCAACCAAAGGCAATTAAGGACACTTTGCGTGGACGTTTATTATCTAATGAAGGAATTATAACCCTATCAAGTTTGCGTGAACATGAGAATAAATTCCTCAAAGCCAGACGTATTTTGATTGTGGCTTGTGGTACTTCTTGGCATGCTGGATTAGTTGCAGAGTATATGATAGAGGATTACACGCGAATTCCGGTTGAAGTTGAGTACGCTTCAGAGTTTCGTTATCGAAATCCTATTATTTTTCCTGATGATATTGTAATTGCTATTTCTCAGTCCGGGGAAACGGCTGACACCATTGCTGCGATTAATATTGCAAAAGAAAAGGGAGCATTTGTCTATGGAATTTGTAATGTAGTTGGATCTACTATTTCTCGAATTACAGACACAGGTTGTTATACCCACGCTGGACCTGAAATAGGTGTGGCATCTACAAAGGCTTTTACGACCCAAATTACAGTTGTATCACTGATCGCGCTCTACCTTGGAAAAGCAAATGGAACGCTTTCTCGCTTTCAATATCAAGAAAGCGTTACTGAATTAGATAATTTGCCTACAAAGGTTGAATCAATCTTATCACTAAAATCTTATATAGAAGAAGTTGCACATTCCTTTAAAAGGGCTAAAAACTGTATTTATTTAGGACGCGGATATAATTTTCCAGTAGCACTTGAGGGTGCCTTAAAGCTCAAAGAAATATCTTACATCCATGCAGAGGGATACCCTGCTGCTGAGATGAAACACGGTCCTATTGCTTTAATTGACAAAGAAATGCCAGTTGTCGTAATTGCAACCAAAAAAGGATATTATGAAAAAGTAGTAAGTAATATTCAAGAAATTAAATCTAGAGAAGGACGTATCATTGCAATTGTAAGTGAGGGAGATACACAGGTCAAAGAATTGGCAGATTATTGTATCGAAATTCCTGAATCATCAGAGTCTTTTGCTGCTATTTTATCTACAATTCCTCTTCAATTACTTTCCTATTATATAGCGGTTCATAGGAATTGTAATGTAGATCAACCTCGAAACCTGGCAAAGTCCGTCACTGTGGAGTAAATTTAAGTGACCAATCATCTTACCCCTATAAATTACTCGTAACATTCTCAATATAAATTGAATCAAGTAGATTTTGGAATTCAAATTATACTGATTATCAACAGTATTTATTTGATAGAATTAAAGGATATAAACAAAATCATCTTATCCCTATTGGGTATAGAAAGATATCTCAAATCTTCAATGAAGAAGGGTTAAAAACACCTCGTGGGAGTACCTTTAAAAACAACCATGTTCACTCCATTTACAAGAAAGGAAAGATAAGAGAAGAACGGTTACAGTGGAATAGAATTTTCATTGAGCTAATTCTTAGTCATGGCTGAAAAACCAATTCTTTACTAAAAAGTTTTGTATAAAGCACGTTTTTTGGAGGTGTCTAGTTTGGTTAACTTCTGTTTGATATCAGCATCCATTAATTTGTATTTGGAGTGGTCAAT
>JAUROD010000052.1 GCA_030835845.1 Flavobacteriaceae bacterium | reverse complement strand
GCTTCGTCCATTTTTATCTTATTTTTGAGCATGCATTTGATATTAGATTTTGGAAATACTCGCGCCAAATTTGCTGTATTTGACGCTGGGGCTTTGTGTCAGACTGGAGACATTGATTCGCTCCCAACTCTTGAGAATGAATTGATTAAAAATTATCCCACCCTTGATCAAGTTGTTTTTGTCGATGTGTCGGGAATTCAAACAAAGGCATCCATAGAGCAATACTTTTCTTTGTTAAAAGTTTTTTCAATGGATGATCTTGAGTTACCATTTTCAAGTGAATATGAAACTCCAGAGACTCTAGGTCAGGACAGAATTGCGCTTGTAGCGGCAGCAGTTGCTAAATTTCCCAATCAAAACTGTCTAATTATTGATGCTGGAAGTTGTATCACCTATGATTTGCTTACGACTAAAAACACCTATCTTGGTGGATCGATAAGCCCTGGAATTAAAATGCGATTTGAAAGCCTGCATCATTTTACTGGAAAATTACCTCTAGTCAGTGCAACACAAGACACTCCAAGAGTTGGAAAATCAACAAAAACTGCAATTGAGTCAGGTGTCATTCACGGGATTGTTCACGAAATTGAGGGGCAGATTCACTATTTTTCAAAAAAAATCAACCCTTTAACAGTGATTTTAACAGGAGGAGACGCTCAACTCTTGTCTAAAAGCTTAAAAAACACCATATTTGCCGAATCAAATTTTCTTGCTGAAGGTTTGGATTATTTGTTGAATTACAATAAAAATTAATGATAAGAAAAATACAGCTCCTGTTTGTGTTGTTGCTTGGCTCTTTTGCTTTTGCTCAAAACAGTACGGCATCGCCATATTCACTTGGTGCATTAGGTGATGTAACCTTCCGAGGGAATGCAATCAATCGTATAATGGGAGGTATGGATGCGTATGCAGATTCTATTCATGCCAATATTAATAATCCAGCAAGTTTAGGTGAATTAAAGTTGACTACTTTTTCTGTGGGGGTAAACTACAGAACAACAAGTTTATCGACCGACATCGGAAAAGAGAATGTATCCTCTGGGGCAATTGATTATCTAGCGGTATCAATTCCAACAAAGCACTTTGCTTTTTCGTTTGGAGTTCTTCCATATAGCTCGGTTGGATATTTACTTCAGTCTGTAGGAACAACAGCTGATGACCTAACCACACTGAGTCGTTATGAAGGTAGTGGAGGTGTAAATAAAACATTTTTAACGGCAGGCTTCCGTCCTTTTAAATTTCTTAATGTCGGTGCCTCAGTTCAATACAATTTTGGAACAATCAATACCCAATCTTCTTACGAAGAAGAAGGGATTGATTTTGGAACATTTTTACGAAATTCTTCTTCTTTGTCAGGATTAAACATCCAACTTTCTGCTCATTACAAATATCAATTGTCAGAGGACAAAAGAATTAACTTATTTACAACGTTTAATCCAAAACACAATTTACGATCTAAAAATCTTCAGACTTTTTTCACACAGACTGTTGGAACTCGCACACCGGGTGATTTTCAAGAAATTGATTTAGCCGCTAGAGGATTAGACGAATTGGATTTAACCCTTGGAAGTCGAATCGACATCGGGTTAAGTGTTGAACATGACAAAAAATGGCTTGTTGGGATACAATACACAGCAAGTAATTCAGGAAATTATCAAAATGATTTTATCAAATTGAACAATGTTTCCTATGAAAACGGATCACGATTGAGTATTGGAGGAATGTATATTCCTTCATACAGTTCGTTTACAACCTATTGGAAACGAATGGTATTTCGTGCTGGATTTAGACACGAAACTTCAGGTATTTTAATTAACAATACCTCTTTGAAAGAAACTGGCATATCCTTTGGTGTAGGTTTACCCATTGGTGGCTATTACAGCGGTAATAATGTCGCTGGATTTTCGAATATTAACATTGGACTTGAAGTTGGAAAACGTGGAACGACTACAGCTGGGTTAGTAAGAGAAAACTTTGTGGCACTTCGTGTTGGAATGTCACTAAATGATTTATGGTTTATTAAACGAGTTTACAATTAATTTGAGAGAGATGAAAAAGTATGTTTTATTAATTCTTATTACAATTTTTACAGCGGGTCAAATCATGGCTCAAGACAATCAAGAGTGTCTTCAAAATTTATCCATTTTTGCAGAAAGTGCAAAGGTTAAAAATTTTGAGGCTGCTTACGAACCATGGTTGTCTGTAAAAAATCAATGCCCTACGATTAACCGTGCAATCTATACGTATGGGGAGCGTATTTTAAAAGATCGCTTGGAAAAAGCAACTCCAGAAAACAAAGCAGCTGCAACAGCTGAATTGATGGACTTGTATGATAGTTGGTTGGTTCATTTCCCTTCCACAAAAGGAGTCAATAAAGTTGGAGATATTCTATCTAGTAAGGCACAAACCATGATTGATTACAACATTGGGACACCCAAAGAAGTGTATCAAACATTTGACAAAGCCTTTACCCAAGATCCAGCAAGTTTTACAAACCCTAAAAGTTTGTACAACTACTTCAAAGTTCTTCACGAACGTTATAAAGCGGGAGATACTGAAGTAAGCACAAAGCTATTGTTTGAAAAATACGAGGAAGTTTCTGAAAAGTTTGAAGTTGAGCAAACCATTCTTGCTAAAAAATTAGACGTTCTCCTTAACAAAGAAGAAGGTGGAGAAGCACTTACTACAAGAGATTTAAAACGTCGTCGTGTATATGACGTAAACTCAAATGCAATTGGGATTTTTATCAGCAATTTAGATGCAATCATTGCGCAAGAAGCTAGTTGTGAAAACCTAATCCCTCTTTATCAAAGTAGTTTTGAAGAAAATAAAAACGATCCAGTTTGGTTAAACCGTGCAGCAGGTCGTATGAAGAGTAAAGAATGTTCTGATGATCCCTTGTTTGTTACAATCGTTGAAGCACTTCACTCTCTTAAGCCGTCTGCTGACTCAGCTTACTACTTGGGTATTTTGAATGATAAAAGAGGAAATAACAACGAAGCACTTCGTTATTATGAAGAATCAATTTCATTGGAATCTGATCCTTACAAAAAAGCGAAGACTTTATACAAAATTGCACTTGAATTTAAAGCAAGAGGACGTAAATCAACAGCGAGAAGCTACGCTCAAAAAGCGTTAAAACTTCAACCCTCTTTAGGGAAAGCACATTTAATTATTTCAAACTTATATGCGAGCAGTGCAAACGATTGTGGAAATACACAATTTGAAAAGCGTGCCGTATATTGGTTGGCAGCACAATCGGCAAGAAGAGCTGCTGCTGTAGATGCTTCAATTAAGAAAGCTGCAATCAAAACTGCGGTAAGTTATGAAGGTAGAGCTCCAAGTAAAACAGATATTTTTACAGAGGGTAGAGAAGGTACAACAGTTACTTTTTCGTGCTGGATTAATGGAAGCGTAAAAGTGCCTAAACTTTAATCGTTGATCACGATTTCAACATATAAAATTAAGATTGTTCTCCTTGGGGTAGCAACCCTTTTTTTAGCTTGTGACGATAGTAGAGAAAAAGAACTTTCTTACAAGTCACCTAAGGGTGAGCCTATTGGAATTGCCTACGAAGTTCGAATGGTATATACAGATTCCACAAAAGTAAAGGCAATTCTTACCGCTCCAATTCACGAGGACTTTACCAATTTATCCTTGCGACACTCCACATTCCCAAAGGGTGTAAAAGTAATTTTTATCGATGATTTAAACCAAAAGAATACAATCACAGCAGACCAAGGCACTATGTATGAAAATACAGGAATAATTGATCTTGTTGGAAATGTTGTTTTGGAGGCAAGTGACGGAGGAATTTTAACTACTTCACAATTGTATTGGGACGCTGAACAAGATTGGATATTTACCGAACAAAATTTTCATTTTGTAAATACCGAATACGATGTAGATGCAACACGATTGGATACCAACAAAGAATTTACTAAATTTAAAACAGGAAAACTCACTGGAACTGTTGAGGTGAGCGAACAATAAGACCTATGAAAGCGTATAAAATTTCTGAAATACTTTATCTCATTATTTGCGTAATTTCGATTAAAGAAGCGTTTACACTTTGGGATGTACGTCCAGAAAAAGCGTATTTGTTTGTGGGCTTTGCTGCTCTCGCAATCTTTATGTTTTTCTTTCGAAGACATTACCGAAAGAAATTTAACCGTCGAAACCCCTGATGATCGCTCAAGATTTCGTTATTCTTTTTTGTTTACTTCTTTCTTCCTTTTTTTCGGGTATGGAAATAGCGTTTGTTTCTTCCAACCGTATTTTTCTTGAAATTGAAAAAAACAAAGGAAACTTAACAGGAAAAATACTTCAATTTATCACACGGAATCCTTCGCGGTTTATCACTACAATGTTGATTGGAAACAATATTGCTCTTGTGATTTATGGAATTTTCATGGGAAACAAAATACTTCAACTTTTTTTTCCTGAAGCAATTGGAATTGATCTCCCATTGGATCTTTTGTTTTATCAAACACTAATCTCAACGGCATTAATATTATTGACAGCAGAATTTTTACCCAAAGTTTTTTTCCAACTTTACGCCAATCGATTTGTCACATTTTTTGCCTTTCCAGCCGCTTTTTTTCATTTCTTTTTTACCCCAGTTAGTGTTTTTATCCTAAAAATCACTGACGCAATTTTACGTATGTTCTTTAAAACAACTTCCGATAAAATAGAACTTGCTTTTTCTAAAATGGAATTGGGTGACTATATAGACGAACAAGTCGAGGGAGTTGAAGACAAAGAACAATTGGATTCTGAAATTCAAATATTTCAAAATGCACTTGAATTTTCAGAAGTTAAGGCACGTGATGTTATGGTTCCTAGAGCAGAATTGGTAGCTCTTGAAAAGAACAAACCCATTGGCGAATTAAAGGAATTGTTTGCCTCAACAGGCTTATCAAAAATACCAATCTATAAAGAATCAATTGATGATATTATTGGGTATGTACACTCTTTTGAAATGCTTAAGCAACCCGAAGAAATACGGCAAATTCTTTTGCCTGTCGAATTTATCCACGAACCCAATCCTGTGAGTGAGGTATTGAGTCGATTGACCCGAAAACGCAAAAGTATTGCAGTGGTTTTAGATGAATATGGAGGAACAGCAGGATTACTTACTGTTGAGGATATTATTGAAGAATTGTTTGGTGAAATTGAAGATGAACACGATCGGATTGATCACTATGAAAAGCAATTGACTGAGGATAGTTTTGAATTTTCTGCACGACTGGAAATAGACTACCTCAATGAACACTATCTGTTGAATTTATCTGAAGATGAAAACTACGACACCTTGGGTGGAATGATTGTGCATAGATCAGAGGAAATACCCGAAAAAGGGACTGTTTTGGAGTTCGAAACCATACGAATCAAAGTACTCAAAGTATCGTCTACTAAAATTGAGCGGGTAAGTGTAGAGAAAATCCACTAATTTAAACGGATGCTCCTCCTAAAAAGGAATTTCATTCCCCTACAAATCACTTTTATTATTGAGTAGGAAATTGTACTTTCGCATTCAATATAAAATTAAAAACCAATAGCATGGCTATACTTGGGAAAATCAGACAAAGGTCTTTCTTTTTGATACTTGTTATCGGACTCGCATTATTTGCTTTTGTGATTTCGGGTGCATTTGGAAATGGATCTGGAGACACAGGACCAACCGACCCA
The DNA here is from genome assembly GCA_030835845.1 of Flavobacteriaceae bacterium. Taxonomy (GTDB): domain Bacteria; phylum Bacteroidota; class Bacteroidia; order Flavobacteriales; family Flavobacteriaceae; genus Arcticimaribacter. Next base: position 3,129 of record JAUROD010000052.1, on the reverse strand, counting down.
GTTGGGGTGGTTAATGATGAAGAAATTTCGGTAGAAACCTTTCGTTTTTTAGTCGATCAAACAGAACGCTCGTATGGATATACTACCATGCAAGCTGTCGATGTAGTTTGGCAACAACTTGTTAGAAACCAACTTTTTCAAGCTGAATTTGAAACACTTGGAATTGATGCAGGAAGAGATCAAATTGAACAAGTTGTCTCATCAACTGAATCAATCATCACAAATCCTCAATTTATTAATGAAGCAGGTTTCTTTGACTTTGGTCTTTTTACTGAATTTATCGCTCAGTTGAGAGAAGAGAACCCACAAGCTTACGAATCTTGGAAACAACAAGAAGAAAGTATTATTTCTTCTGCTCGTGAGGGAATCTATTTTGACCTTATCAATTCAAGTACACACATTACTGAAAATGAAGCTCAATTGCGTTATCATCTTGAAACAGACAATGTGGACTTGAATTATGTACGTGTTCCATATTCGTCTATACCGGATAGTTTAGCTCCTGTAAGCATCAATGAAGTTGCTGCATACATCAAAAAAAATCCAAGCGAATTTGAACAAGACGCAAGTCGTTCTTTAGAATTTGTTTCTTTTTCTGAATTAGCTACAGAAGCAGATCAGTCGGTGATTCGTGCTGAAATGGAAACTTTGGTTGAAGATCGTGAAGAATACAACGAAGTATCTAAATTGACCGAGAATATCGAAGGATTTAGAACGACAAAAAATCTTACTGATTTTATTGGTCGTTATTCTGAAGAAGGATTTGATTCTATTTATGTGCCTAAAGGAAAGCTTCCTGCAGACTATGCTGAAATTATATTCAACCTAGGTGAAGGGGAAATTTTTGGACCCTATAAAGACAACAATAACTTTAAGATATCGAAGTTACTCAACAGAAAAAAGGATGGATCTATTCGTGCTAGTCATATTGTGATTAGCTATGTGGATGCACCCGCTGGAACAGCTCCTGGTGTAACACGAACAAAAGCTGAAGCAAGAACATTGGCAAATGACATCTATCGTCAAGTTCGTCGTGACAGTGATAAAATGGCTGAATTGGCATTTAAAAATTCAGATGGACCTAATCGTACTAGAATGGGTGATTTAGGATTTTTCCAAGAAGGACAAATCGAAGAAAAAGTATTTGACTTTGCCAACAAAAACCGTGTTGGTCGTGTTGGTCTTGTAGAGTCTGACTTTGGTTTCCATATCATTCGAGTGACGGACAAAGAAGATCTTGTTTTACTTGCTAGTATTAGCCGTAAAATTATTCCTTCTGATGAAACATCGAACAAGGTCTTTAAAGATGCTACTCAATTTGAAATGAATGCAGCTAAGGGAGACTTTAATGCGTTGGCTGAAGAAAGTGGGTATAACGTACGTTCAGTAACTAGTGTAAACGAATTGGATGACGCTTTACCAGGATTACCAAGACAACGCAACATTGTACAGTGGGCATTTGCAAAGGATACCAGAGTAGGTGACGTAAAACGTTTTTCTCTTACTGCTGGTGGATATGTAATTGTAAAGTTGACCAACGCACGTGAAAAAGGACTTGCTGATGCAAATGAAGTTTACCCAACTGTTTCTCGCACCCTTAGAAATGAGAAAAAAGCGAAAATGATTCAAGCAGATAACAATGGGATTGATACATTGGAAGACCTTGCTGCTAAAAATGGTGTTGAGGTTGTGACTGCTCTTGCTGTAAACCAAAAAAGTGGAACACTTGTTGGAGCAGGCTACGAGCCTTATATTGTTGGTGCTGCTTTTGGTTTGGAAGAACAAGCTTCTTCTGACCTTATCAAAGGGAAAAACGGTGTCTTTAAACTACAAGTTACCGCAAAGCGTATTTCTCCTGATTTAGAAGATACTGCAACATACATCAACCAATTGAGAGGACAAGAACGTCAAGCACTGGTTACTATGATTGTAAAGGCACTTCAAACTGCTGCCAATATAGAAGACAATCGCGCATTGTACTACTAAAAAAAACCCCCTTTTTTAAGGATTCACAACATAAAAAAACCCCGCTAAAAGCGGGGTTTTTTTGTACTAACTAAGTTGTTTAATTCAATTCTAAGCTAGTAATTTAGTTCTGCCGATTGGATTACATCGGTTGTTTTTATTTTGATACTTCCATCTTCTAGTACAACAACCTCTAAGTCAGTTAAGCTACCTAGGGCAGTTTCTATGGAGGAAGCAACACCTGCCACATCTCAACCACTTATGGCAGTTTCAGCTCCACCATCAATAGACAAACTTGCTCCCGAAGAACCAATTACCGAGGACACTTTCTCGGAAGGAATTGTAAAAGTGATAGAGGGGTAGTAAGTTTGAAAAACAATCCCAAAAGCATCTCTTAACGCAATAGAATGAGTATTTTTTAGGTTTCCTTGAAGATTTGTAATATCTGGTTTAATATTATTATTTGCTGGATTTAAACTTATGGTTACGCTTGCTGCTGCTGATGATGATGTAAACCTGTAAAGTGGATTGGCAACTGTTTGATCGTGTGAAATTTCAGTTACCACGCCATTCTCATTAATACTAAGGTTTATATAGTTTACAGTTTCAGCTTTGGCAAACTCAACAATTCCATTTATGAGTTGTAAAGCTAAGAGGACCTGTCCAGCATTAATGGAAAAATTCGGGTAAAAAAGGATATATTGATAAGTTTTTAATAATGGTATTTCTGTGGTCCCAAATCTAGTCTCTATTGTGGGTGATTCAAAGCTAGTGGTATAGGTAGCAGTCCCCGAAACATCAGCAAGTACATTAACCGTATGTGTTGCGGTAGCAGCGTTTTGCGCATTATCTATAGACGTATAGACCACACGGTAAGTGCCTTCACTTGCAGTATCCACTGTATCCCCACCAATTGTCACTTCTGTACTTATATCTCCATCGACAATATCAGTCGCGGTTACTGTTGGAGGAGTATAGGTTTCTCCAATTTGTAAGACTTGTTCTATGGAGGAAAGACTTATGTTTGGCGGAGTCGTATCTTGTACCGTTACCACCAATGTTGCAGTAGCATTGTTTTGTGCATTTTCACTTACGGTATAGACAACATCATACGAGCCAACAACTGAGGTATCAAAAGTTGCTCCTCTAATAGCGACATTGTTG
>JAUROD010000003.1 GCA_030835845.1 Flavobacteriaceae bacterium | reverse complement strand
AGTGAAGTTTTTTTGAGGAAGTATTTTTTTTGTACGTTTGGGGTAACCAAAGATATCATACAATGAAAAACACACTTCTTAATTTCTTCCCGCATTTAAATTCAAAAATTCAATTAATTTTTTTTGCAGCCTTTCTGTTTAATACCACTCTTGTGGCTCAGACAAAACATATAACCATTTACCTTGAGGGTTGTAGTCATTGTGAAAATTTGATTGGAAATACGTACACCGACAAAGAGGTGGCAACTAAGTTAAATGAATTTGAAAGATCAATGTATGAGTATGAAAGTAATGAAGGGCTCTTGTTTGCAAGAACACTTGAAATTAATTCCGCACCTGCTCAGATTTTTATTCGAGATAAAGACACCATTTTAATTACTGGATACTTAGACAAAGAAAATGAATTAAAACTTTTAGCTGATCCGTTTTTATTTCATGCCGAACTAAATAAGGCTTCCCCCAACTAATTAACTGCATCAAAATTAAGTTAACAAGTTTTGATTGAAATGTGAGTAGATTAATCTACAATTTCAACCCAAAGTCCAGTTTCTATCTTAGTTACTTTTGCAATATTTTTTGAGGTTAACCCCTTTAGAGCTTTATCCCATTTTTTGTTACTCAGGTTCGCCTTTTCTTTAAGAATATTTAACTCAAAAGAAGGAGCAGATTTAAGCAACTCATGGATAATTTTTTCTTCTTCATTAAGGGCAACAGCTTTTTTCTCAGGTCGCATTTGAGGAAAAAACAAAACCTCTTGTATCGAACTATTATCGGTCATAAGCATCACCAAACGATCGATTCCAATTCCAATTCCAGAAGTAGGAGGCATTCCAAATTCTAGAGCACGTAAAAAATCTTGATCAATAAACATCGCTTCATCATCTCCTTTTTCACTTAGTTTGAGTTGCTCCTCAAAACGCTCTCGTTGATCAATAGGATCATTTAATTCCGAATATGCATTGGCCAATTCCTTACCGTTGACCATTAGCTCAAAACGCTCTGTCAAACGTTCATTTGAACGATGCTCTTTTGTCAACGGACTCATTTCCTTTGGATAATCGGTAATGAAAGTTGGTTGAATATAATGATGTTCACATTTTTCACCGAAAATTTCATCTATTAACTTCCCAACACCCATTGTTTCATCTACCTCCAAACCAAGTTTTTTGGCTGTACTTCTCAACTCTTCTTCATTCATTTCAGAAACATCTATTCCAGTATGGGTATGAATTGCCTCGAGAATTGGAACACGAGGGTAGGGAGCCTTGAAGTTAATGCGATGATTACCTACAGCAACTGTTGTTGAGCCGTTAGAATCAATAGCTACCTTCTCAAGTAACTTCTCAGTAGTTTCCATCATCCAAAAATAATCTTTGTACGCAACATAAAGTTCCATTACAGTAAATTCTGGATTGTGTGTCCGATCCATCCCTTCGTTTCTGAAATCCTTTGAAAACTCATAAACTCCATCAAAACCACCTACAATTAGTCGCTTTAGATAAAGTTCATTCGCAATACGTAAATAAAGTGGAATATTCAATGCATTGTGATGTGTAATAAATGGACGTGCTGACGCTCCTCCTGGAATTGCTTGCAAAATTGGTGTTTCAACTTCTAAGTAATCACGTTCGTTAAAGAAAGAGCGAATACTATTGGTAATTTTTGTTCGTTTGATGAAAGTGTCCTTTACTTTTGGATTTACAATTAAGTCCACATATCGTTGTCGATAACGCATTTCAGGATCATTAAATTCATCATAGCTATTCCCTTCCGCATCTGTTTTGGGAAGAGGAAGAGGGCGAAGCGCCTTATTTAGTAGGGTAAACTGACTTACCTGAACAGTTTTCTCGCCAACTTGTGTGGTAAAAAGAATTCCTTCAATACCGATGATATCACCGATATCAAGTAATTTTTTATAGACCTCATTATAGAGTGATTTATCCTCTTCTGGACATATTTCATCACGATTAAAATAGACCTGAATACGACCTTTACTATCTTGAAGTTCGGCAAAACTTGCTTTTCCTTGAATTCGACGAGACATTAAGCGCCCTGCGATTACGACCTTTTTTCCTTCTACAAATTCAGTTTTAATTTGTGCTGAAGAATGGTCTACAGGATAGAGTGGTGCAGGGTAGGGATTAATTCCCATAGCCCTTAATTTTTCTAACTTTTCTCTTCGAATTATTTCTTGTTCACTTAGCCCCACCATATTTTTCTAAAATTTTAGCAAAGATAGGGAGTCTGCAACAATTCAAAGTTGTTAAATTAGCATCCTAATAGTTTTTTTTTAAAGATGACTTTATTTCGCGTACTCTTATCCATTCTTTTTCCTCCTCTGGCTGTACTAGATCAGGGTTGTGGTTCTATCGTTATTGTCTTTCTTTTAACTCTTTGTGGTTGGGTTCCTGGAACAATTGCTGCATTGGTAATATTAAACAACACCAATCGTTTTGTATAAAAATCCAAATCGTTTTATCGAAATTATTGACTTGGGAAAGCAAGCCTATCAGCCAACATGGGACTTACAAGAACAAAAACTAAAAGAAATTGTAACAATAAAACGTCAAAACAGAGATTTAACTGATTTAAAACCTACACCCAATTATTTTTACTTTGTTGAGCACCCACCTGTAATTACGCTTGGAAAAAGTGGATTGCCCAAACACCTCCTTCTCACTGAAATTCAGCTAAAAGAAAAAGGGATTGCATTTTTCAAAACAAATCGTGGGGGAGATATTACATTTCACGGTCCGGGACAAATTGTTGGATATCCAATTTTAGATTTAGAAAATTTTTTCACTGATATTCATCGTTACTTACGCCTTTTAGAGGAGATGATCATTTTAACACTTGATGAGTTCGGGCTAAAAGGATCTAGGAGTGATGGAGAGACAGGAGTTTGGCTTGATGTAGGCACACCCTTTGCACGTAAAATATGTGCTCTTGGAGTTAAAGCTAGTCGATGGGTAACAATGCATGGTTTTGCACTTAACGTTAATACCGATCTAAGCTATTTTGACTACATTATTCCATGTGGAATTCAAGGAAAAGGAGTAACCTCTTTGCAAAAAGAATTAAAACGTGAGGTTTCTATTGAGGAAGTAAAACCCATTCTAAAAAAGCACTTTAAAACACTTTTTGAGGCACAATTTTAGTTGATTTCATAAATTATTAAATCACGTTTTTCTGATTTTACAACAAATTCTAATCCACTGTCCTTATCTGCATTAATCATGTCGATTGGAGAACTCCCATACACAGGAAAACCGTCTACTAAGTTTCCATCACTGTAATAAAGGTAAACCTTTTCAGTATCTAAGTCTGTCAACGATACGTATATAATATTGTTGAGGTAAAATATTTTTGGCGAAGTGTAACGACCAAAAGGCAGCTTTATGGGTAATCCTTTTATTATCAATTCATTTTCAGATAATGTAACCAATGATTTTGTCGTACTCGTAAAATGATGCCCTTGAGCCAATCCCAGTGGAGTTGTTACAAGATTTCCTTTGGGATCGATTTGAATCAAGTTCCCATCAATATCAGTCATTGTAAATGTCTTTAGATATGATTGAATTTCATTTCCACTGAGGATGATTTTTTTGTTGACATTAACACGACTTTTACCCACACGACTTAGGATGTGAAGAGTCCCATTTTCTTCAGGAATCAAGATGTAGTCCTTTTTATCAATACGAATATGTTTGGGAGTTGCGCTTATGGGTGAATTTGTTTTTGTAAAATTAAACCCCCTGACTTTCTTCCCGCGATTGTCATACATTTCCAAACTTTTTCCCTGAGCTAAAACAAAACGATAATCTCTTCGTTGATCATAATCAAAAACGGCTAAAGGTTGTATCGGTTGACTTGAATCAATTCGAATCGAAAATGGAGCAACTACCTTCCCATTTCGATCTAATATATAAAAACGATCTTCTGTTCGAAATGCCATTTGTAAGCGACCATTTTTATACAAATCAACTTGCTGAATATCTCCTTGAATGAGTCCATCAAGCTTCTTTTTCCAAAAGAGTTTTCCTGTATTTGAAAAAAGATATAAAGTGTTGTTGATGTCTTGTATAACAACATCCTTTTCCTTTGTACGGTGATTTTTTAACCACTGTGGACGCGTAGCTATTTCATTTTCCAAAGAAATTAAAATACCACTACTTACTGTGTTTTCGTTTTGAACTTTACTCTTTTTGGCAACACGAAGATGGAGGTGTAGATAATCATCTTCCATTTCGGCTTGAAAACCGATTAGTGGATAATCAGAACTATTCCACTTTTTCCATAACTCTTTCTTGTTTTTTTCATCCGGTTGAGCACTGTAAAAGCGTGTGTTTAAAAGCCAAAATAAACTACTTTTTTGAGCCAATTCATCTTCTTTAAATATCTGATAACTCTTTAGTTTATTCAATGTTTTGTTGTCTTTATTGGCAGCAATTAAACTCTTCATTCCTGCTTCTGTGGAACTAAATAAGATAAAATCATCAAGTCTTGCTACCCAATTTACATCTGTCGGACTTGAAATACTTTCAATTAATAGTGCAATATCCTTAGGAAGTTCTCCTGAGTAATAAGATGTGTTTCTGTATTTTTTCTCGCCTACATTGGGAATAAATACTTTGCTTGCTTCTTCCTCATTGGATAAGTGAAAAAGGACACCTATTTCATTTTGAAGCTGTACTAATCCAATTTCGTCTACCCCGTTTAGGCTTGAAAAATCAATTGAAGAAATTGCAATATTTTTAAATCTCACCCACTTTTTAAATTGATCTTCCAATTGCTGGACTTGGTCAAGGGGTAAACTAAAAAAACTTATCATCTCTTGTGGAACTACCTGATCAAGTAAAATTTTCCGTGCATTAGTTTGAGATAAAACACCCAAAGGATCGCTGAGCGAATCAACGACTTTTATTAAACCATCTAGAGAAAATGGCTGAGTATCAAAACTTAAATCATAGCTATTCCAACTTTCTCCAATTTTCGGAAAAAGGGGAAGTGTACTTGTAAGCTTCTCCATTATTTGTTGTTCTCTTGGTAAGATGTAGATACTTAAAGGTGAATTCACATCAGCTGCTTTTACTAAACGATAAAAATTTTCATTTTGAATCCGCTTAACGCGATGTTGGTAATTGCGGATACAATTTTCAAGGACAATTTGAGTATCCGAATGAAGTGCATACCCGTCGATAAATGTGCTAAATAAAGCACGGCTTCCGTTTTTCTGTTCAAACACCTTCTCTCCACTATAGTCAAATGACTTGTAATTAAGGTAAACACTATCTAAACGCGATTCATAAACAAGGCTTAATGCGGTTTCTCCTTTGCCATAGTTGGTGAGGAAAAAGAGTTGTTTATTGTTAGTTTCATTCTGAATAAGATTCTGAAATTGTTCTGTTAAATCTTCAGATAGTTCTGGAACTAACTGTATCACATCATTATTTTGAATAACATTTACTAACTCATTTTGATCGTTCAGTTCCAGCACAATAGCTGTGTCTTGCGGTATCCAATCAAACAATGTTGAAGTTGAGGAGGTGTTCTGTTTACATCCAATGAAAGAGAGTAAACAAATACTTAGGCAAAATCGGATGGTTTTGGAGCAGTAAAATGAAATCTTCATAGAATAACTAATTCACTGTAAAAATAAGAAATCAAAAATCAATTTGAAGCTGTTCTGGAAGTAATCGGAAAGTTTTTCGGTGATATTTTGTACTACCATGTTCTTTAAGCCCTAATCGATGTGCTTTAGTTGGATATCCTTTATTTTTTTTCCAACCATACTCAGGGTGGATTTGGTCTAGTTCCAGCATTATATCATCGCGATATGTTTTTGCCAAAACAGATGCAGCAGCAATATTAAGATATTTTCCATCCCCTTTTATAATACAAGAAAAAGGAATTTCCTTAAATGGGTGGAATCGATTCCCATCTACCGCAATATATTCTGGAGTACAATTAAGTCCATCAATAGCACGATGCATCGCTTTTATTGAAGCATTGAGAATATTTATTTCGTCAATTTCTTCAGGGCTACAATGCGCAACTGAAAATGATAGAGCAACTTCCTCTACAATTGGTCGAAGTAAATAACGTTGCTTTTCTGTTAATTTCTTTGAATCATTCAACAGAGGGTGAGTAAAGTCACGAGGAAGTATCACAGCAGCTGCAGTCACAGGTCCAGCCAAGCACCCTCTACCTGCCTCGTCTGTTCCTGCCTCAATTTGATTGCTGTATTGTGTTGGAAGATTCACGATTATTAGCTTGAAATAAAATTCAAAATCAAATTTAGTTATAACTTCGCATAAAATTTCCTCATTTAATGCATCGCATAATTTTTGCTCTATTTTTTTTTCTTTCCACATCTCTCATCTGGGCGCAAGACGACCCTATTCCTAAACCGATTTCTCTTGGGGATAGTTTGCCTACAATCGATGAAACTCAATTTAAAGAAGCCTTCTTTGATTCGTTCCAAAAAAAATTTAAATTCTTAGGTGAAAAAGTCGATAAAGAATTAAAAGATTCGGCTACAATAGAAATGTATAAAATCTTTCAGTACGGAAAGAAAATTGCCACAATAGACACTTCATTGACTGTGCTTAAGGAATATAAGAAGAACTATCTTAGAAAAGATTATTTCGAATTACTCCCATTTGTCAATATGGGACATGCGTTCAACCGATTGGGCTATGATTTTACTCAAAACCCACTTCTTTCTCAACTTGGTGCGCGATCAAAACACTATGCATTTTTTGAAATAGAGGATGTAAAATACTATGAAGTGCCTACTCCATTTACTGAACTGTTTTTCCGCACAACAATGGAACAAGGGCAATTGTCTGATGCAACAATATCTGTAAATACAAGTCCACAATTTAATTTTGCTTTTTCCTACAGAGGAATGCGTTCAATGGGTAAATATGTAAATCAACGTGCTGCCAATGAAGCGGTTCGTCTTGCATTTACGTTCAAGTCTAAAAACGATCGGTACAACGCTCGTGCACACTATGTATCTCAAACAATAGATAACGAAGAAAATGGGGGAATAACAGAGGCGAGTATTGAATTATTTAATTCGGGAGATGAAAACTTTAAAGACCGTTCGGTATTAGACGTTCGATTGCGAGGTGCACAAAGTATTTTGAAAGGGAAGCGTTCTTTTCTTGATCACAATTTTGCACTATTTAAGGGTGAGAAAAACCCTAAATCTCCAAAGTGGAGCATTGGACATAAGATTTACAATGAATCAAAATATTACACCTATTCCGACACCCAAAACTCAAACTACTTTGGTGCATTACTTCCAGAAACTGAACTCAATGATAGGGTAAATTGGGCAATCGTAAACAATCGATTCCAAACACAATTCCAACAACAGCAATTTGGAAAACTTACCGCGGCTATTGAATTTTCTAAAATCGATTACTTTTTTCCATCGGAAGAAATTCCAATTACCGAAGTAGAGCAAGTAACAACAACAATTGAAAATACTCAAGAAGAAGGACTTACAGAATCATTGCAAGCAACACAAACCTTCTTCAATGTCAATTATGAGTTTAAATGGAGAGGATTTGATTTAACAGCAGATTTCAATAAAACACTTTTTGGTAGTCAATTAAGCGATGAGATTAGTTTGAAAAGTAAAATTGAATTGAAAAATAAATTCTTTTTTGAGGCGAAAGCACTTTTCAGAAACCGAACACCAAATTTTAACTTTGTTCGCTACAAAAGTGCATACGAACACTACAATTGGTACAATACTGACTTAAACAACGAAAAGCTTACAAGTATAGCAGCAGCCCTCTCACATCCTTTGTTTGGACAATTTTCAGGAAGTGTCCAGCGTCTAGAATCCTATACCTTCTTCAAACAACGCTTTGCCAATATAGACGAACAAACAGGAGAAGTACCTGATCAACTATTGGTTGAGGTAGCCCAAAGTTCATCTCCAACAACCTATTTTAAATTGCGGTATGAATCACAATATATATGGCGCAAATGGCAGTTAAACAGTACAGCACAATATCAAAAAGTATCTTCTTCGAACTCCTCCCCAACAACAGACCTACATCTGCCAGAGTGGAATATTCGATCTACAGTAAGTTTCAGTTCAGATCTATTTCAAAAAGCTCTTTTTGTACAGGCGGGAATTACAGGCCACTACTTCTCTAGTTATTATGCCGACTTGTATAATCCATTGCTTGGAGATTTTATATGGCAAGACCAAAAAAAGATTGGAAATTTCCCTCGTATGGATGTCTTTATAAATGCACGTGTTCAACGTACACGTATTTATTTCAAATACGAACATTTTAATGCAAATTTCACAGGATACGATTATTACAGCGCTCCTAGCTATCCATATCGTGATTCAATTCTTCGTTTTGGCATCGTTTGGAACTTTTTTGAGTAGTATTAAGTATTTGATAAACAGTTAGTTAATTACAAATGCAAAAAATAAATATAAATTTTGTTCCAACAAGTTGTGGGAAGTTAAAAAGGGTTTTATATTTGCAGCCGCTAAGGGGTTAAGGCTCATTAGCAAAGTTCTTTGAAAAAATAGAAAATGACAGCGTGTATCAAAGATACATGAAGAACAAAACCATTT
>JAUROD010000051.1 GCA_030835845.1 Flavobacteriaceae bacterium | reverse complement strand
TAAAATTTTCTTCTGATTTAGCTTTATCAACCATTTCTTTTACATCTTTAAGTAATTCTTTTGCGTCATAAATTACTCCATCACTAATTGTATATTTTACTCCTCCAACACGAACTACCTCATTCTTTTCTGTCAACTTTATTGCTCCCGTTCCATAAAGCACTTTGATATTTTCAAGAGGATTTGCGTCAATAACAATCATATCAGCTAATTTTCCGACTTCTATGGATCCAATTTGGGCATCCATTCCCAAAGCTTCAGCCCCGTTGAGTGTTGCAGAACGAATTACTTCGAGAGGATGAAAGCCAGCTTCACGCAATAGTTCCAATTCACGAACATAAGCAAAACCATAAAGTTGAAAAATAAAACCAGAATCAGACCCAGTTGAAACTCGTCCACCGCGATTTTTATATTCATTAATAAAGGTCATCCAAAGTCTGTAGTTTTCTTTCCATTCAATTTCTTGCTCTGTTCCCCAATAATGCCAATATGATCCATGAGATATCATGCTTGGTTGATAGAATCTCCATAAACTTGGAAGCGTATAATCTTCATGCCATTCAGCCCTTCTAGCCCTTTGTAAATCTCGACTAGCTTCATAAATATTGAAGGTGGGGACAATGGTAAAATCAAGTGCTAAAAGCTCTTCCATTACTCTATTCCAGTGTTCAGAATATGGTTTAGCAGCTTGTTTCCAAAGCTTTCCAGCTTCTTCAAAACGATGTTGTTCGTTTTGATAATTATAATTTAGTGGATAATCCTGAACAGTACGGTCAGTAAATAATGCTTCAGGCAAACCATACCAGTGCTCCATAGTTGTGAGTCCAGCTCGTGCAGAATGAAGAACATTCCAACGAGCAACACTTAATTGAGCATGATGTGCAGCTGAGCGTAAACCAAGTTTATTATTTTCATCCAGAGCTGCCTCCATGATTTGTGGTGCAGCCCCAAAAAATTTAATTCCATCAGAGCCGGCTTTAGCGTTTTCACGCACCCATTGACGTGCTTCATCTGGTGTATTAATACCATATTTAGAACCTGCACCAAAACCAGTAAATTGAATAATACGTGGGGCAATTATTTCATTTCTAGAACTTTTTTTCTTTAAATCTAATGTCCAATCACGATCTCTACCACTAGGCTCTCTAACGGTTGTAACTCCATGAGCTAACCAAAGTTTAAACACATAATCCCAATCAGCACCCTGAGGCACGCCTCCAATATGTCCGTGCATATCAACAAATCCTGGAAGAAGAAACATACCAGCTGCATCAATTTCTTTACCTCCATTTTTTAGTTGTGGACGTCTGTCTGGATTGATATCAACTCCTGGATAGCCAACGTTTGCAATTTTAGTGATTATATTATTCTCTACAACTACATCAACAGGACCCATAGGTGGTGCACCATTTCCATTTATTAGAGTTACTCCTCTAATGATTAGTTGATTAAAGGGTCCCTCAACTTTTTGAGCATTTAATAGTATTGCAAACAAAAAAGAAACTGAAAAAAAGAGTTGTTTTAACATGACTGAAAGTTTTTAAATAAGGTAGTGAAATTATTGATTCAACTGTCAAGCTTTATCACTAAAATAGAATTTACTCAAGATAAAATCAATACATATTTTGATGGCGATACCGCTAAAAATACCAATAACAAAACCAAATATGAAAGTTATGAGCATTGTGGAGACTAAGTAAAACAACTCCATTTTATCTGTATTCCAGTAGGTTTTAATTGCATTGAAATCAAATAAAAAGTAAACTGAAAAAATTATGATTGAAGCGATTACAGGTTCAGGAAGGAAATAAATAATTGGAGTTAAAAAAAAGAGCGTAAATAGGATCATAAGTGCAGAAATCAATCCTGCAATTTGAGTTTGCGCGCCAATTTTATAAGTTAAAATAGAACGATTAAAACTTCCTGCAGGAATGAGAGAACCGAAGAATGCATTAAAAATTTTAGCCACTCCTAGCGCAATTAGTTCTCTATTGGGTAGAAATGGAAAAGGTTGTTTGTCTTCAAGACTTTTTGCCATAATGATGCTTCCGACAGAAGCTACAAATGCAATTCCAAAAGCACCAGGGAGAAATTTAAGACTTTCTAGGTCAAATGTTGGTAAAATAAATACAGGTAATCCTTGAGGTATTTCTCCAATTAATCGGATTCCTTTGTCTTCGAACTCAAAAAAATAAGCAAGTAATCCCGTGACTATTAGTAATGATATTGATGTTGGGAATTGAGCTTTAACAGAGGTAACAACAAATAAAAGAATCAGAGAAAAAATAAATAAAATGGTTGTAGCAATATGCACTTCTGAAAATTCATTGATGAAATAAATAATTTTTGAAGAAAAAGACAACTCAGAGGGAATTTTAAGTCCAAAGGCAAGAGAAAGTTGAGAAACTATAATTACAACAGCTGCTGCTTGAATAAATCCAGTAATTACACTTTTTGGAATTAGAGACACATATTTTCCTAATCTAAACACACCCATCAGGAGCTGAATCAAACCTACCCATATACCGAGAATACCAACGGCTTGAATATACTCTGAAGTAAAGGGTGTAACATATAAACTGAGAGTTTGAAAAATAAAAATTGAAATAACAGATACAGGACCTATATTTAGATAATTTGAGGATGCAAAAAAGCCATATATAATAAGTGGAATAAATGAGCCATATAGCCCATATATAGGAGGTAATCCGGCCAGTAAAGCAAATGCCATAGCTTGTGGTATCGTAATTATTCCAATGGTCACACCGGCAATTAAATCACGAGAGATAGAAAATTCGGTTGGAAGATTAAACACTTGTCGCATTTGTGATTTTTTCATAAAAACTATTTTTACTTAAAATAGAATATGCAAGTGTAACTAATAATTTTTTAAATGCTGTATAAATTCCTCAGGATATGAACAATTGATTGAATTCCGTTAACAAATACCTGTAAAATAGCTTAAAACCACTATTATTTCGTTCTCTAATTTTGTAGTTTTACTAGCTTAAAACCAAAGTTGATGGAACGTATTAAATGTCTTATAATTGGTAGTGGACCTGCAGGGTATACTGCTGCAATTTATGCTGCTCGTGCAGATTTAAAGCCAGTTGTTTATACAGGAATGGAACCCGGAGGACAGCTGACAACAACAACTGAGGTAGATAATTTTCCTGGGTACCCAAAAGGAATCGATGGACCTAGTATGATGGTTGAATTACAGCAACAAGCTGAACGATTTGGTACTGAAGTTCGAATTGGACATGTGACAAAAGTTGAATTGAATAAAGAAATCGGTGGAATTCACAAAGTTGTTGTAGATGAAGTTACAGAAATAGAAGCTGAGAGTATTATCATTTCTACTGGAGCAAGTGCAAAATATCTTGGTTTGCCAAGTGAGCAAAGACTTCGTGGAGGAGGGGTATCAGCATGTGCAGTATGTGATGGGTTTTTCTATAAAGGACAAGATGTTGCTATAGTCGGTGCTGGTGATACGGCTGCAGAGGAAGCTACTTATCTTGCAAACATATGCACCAAAGTAACTATGCTTGTACGGAGAGATCAAATGCGTGCATCAAAAGCCATGCAACACCGAGTAAACCGAACTAAAAATATTGAAATTAGATACAACACTGAAATCGAAGAGGTCATAGGTGATCAGGTAGTAGAAGGAATTCGCGTGGTTAATAACCAGACAAAAACAACAGATCAAATTCCAATTACTGGCCTTTTTATTGCAATAGGTCATAAACCTAATACAGATATCTTTAAAGGTCAACTCGAAATGGATGAAGCCGGGTATTTGATAACTGAAGGAAAATCAACCAAAACAAACTACCCTGGAGTATTTGCTTCTGGTGATGTTCAAGATAAAGAATACAGACAAGCAGTCACAGCTGCAGGCACAGGATGTATGGCAGCCCTAGATGCAGAACGTTACCTAGGAAGCGTGGAAGGTTAATTTTTTTTGTCAAAATAAGTCTTTGACTGATTGAACGAAATCGGGTAAAGAAAAAGCCTTTTGGCTACCCTTTTCCATATCTTTCAATATCACTTTATTTTCTCTTAACTCCTCTTCACCTATTAAAGCAACGTAGGGAATATTTTTTTGATTCGCGTAAGAAAGTTGTTTTTTCATTTTTGAAGAATCAGGGTAATATTCCGCTCGAATTCCTTCTTCTCTAAGTTTTTGAAGAAGTTTAACTGAAGTTGGCGCGGTAGAATTTCCGAAATTTAAAAAAATAATTTGAGTCCCTCTATTTACATATGGAGGAAATAAATTAAGCTCATCCAATACCAAATATATTCGATCAAAACCGAAAGAGACTCCTACTCCACTCATATTTTTCATACCAAAACCAGCAGTAAGGTCGTCATAACGTCCACCTCCACCGATCGATCCCATTTTGACACCCTCTGGTGGGGCAACTTCGAAAATACAACCTGTATAATAGTTTAATCCTCGAGCTAATGTGACATCTACATCAATTTCAAGGGTTTTTGTTCCTAAAGACATCACATTCTGAAGAACAAAACGAAGTTCCTCTACTCCTGAAATTCCAACAGATGACCCTGAGAGAAAAAGAGCTAATTGATCCAATTTTTCATTTGGTGAACCATCCAAAACCATTAAAGGTTGAAGTTTATTTAATGCCTCTTCGGAGAAGCCTTTTGATAAAAGTTCATTTTCAACACCCTCTTTACCTATTTTATCGAGTTTATCAAGTGCTACGGTAAAGTCAACCAATTGAGACTCTGCACCTATAATCTCGGCAATACCCGCCAATATTTTACGATTATTTACTTTCAAACATATGTTTTCAATTCTAAGTTGGGTAAAAACCTCATCATATAGTTGGCAAAGCTCAACTTCTTGCCACAATGAATCACTTCCAACTACATCAGCATCACATTGAAAAAATTCTTGAAATCGACCATGCTGGGGACGGTCGGCACGCCAAACAGGCTGAATTTGATAACGTTTAAATGGAAATACAAGCTCATTTTGGTGTTGTACAACAAAACGCGCAAAGGGAACGGTAAGGTCATAGCGTAAAGCCTTTTCAGATAAGGAATTGGAAAAAGCTGCAAGTTGGTTCGACTTTAAAGCATTTAAATCGGCTTTTTTTAATTTCTCTCCATTACTTAATATTTTAAAAATGAGCCTATCTCCCTCTTCTCCATATTTACCTAGTAAAGTTTCTGACTTTTCAAATGATGGAGTTTCGATTGGCTGGAAGCCATAGTTTTCAAATGCATTCTGAAGAACTTGCTTTAGATAGTTTCTTTTTGCTACTTCAGTAGCTAAAAAATCGCGTGTACCTTTTGGAATAGACGGTTTCATTATTAATTAGGCTATAAATACAAATATCCTAAATTTTGAAACGCTTATGAAAGAAATTCGGTGATACTTTTAAACCGATCAGACTTACTTATCTGAGCACCTTTTAAAATCATTCCGTATAACTCTTCTTTTCTATCATGGTCGTAGGCTTTGGTTGAACGATAAAAAACTACTTTTTCATCATGAATATGTTCCATCAACCATTTCCAACCCGCTGGGGTTGCAATGTTTTTATCGGGATAATCCAATTTAACGGCAATTAAATTCATTTGATTTTCTAGGCACTCAAATATGAAAAAATGATTGGGACTTAAGTGTTCTAAATAAAGATCTTTTGATAAAACATCTTCCCAAACTAAGTCACTAAATTGATCGAGATGTTCATCCACTTTTTCTGGCATACTGGTTTTAATCTCCTCCCATTGAGATTTATCTATAGAAAGTGCTGCAAGATATTTTGCAAATTCTTGATGAAGAGACTCGAATTGTTCTTTACTAAGCCGGTGATATTTCATATAAAAAAACCCCACTAGGTGGGGTTTAAGTTTATGACAGCTAAGGGTTATGCCTTAGCTGGGATTATTTCAAAAGGGATTTGAACAATTACATCACGATGTAATCGAACAGTAGCCTCATAACTACCAAGACGTTTGATGGTTTTACCTGGAAGACTAATCAACTTTTTGTCAATTTCATGAGCTTCTTTAGCAAATATATCTGAAATATCTTGCGAACCAATAGATCCAAATAATTTATCTCCTGAACCAACTTTGGACGGGATTTTTAAATCTAATGCTTCAAGAGCTTTACCTAATTTAGTAGCGTCATCAACAAGCTTTTGCTCTTTGAAGGCTCTTTGCTTTAGGTTCTCAGCCAATACTTTTTTAGCTGAAGTAGTTGCAATAACAGCTTTTCCTTGAGGAATTAAAAAGTTCCTTCCGTAGCCATTCTTTACGTTTACGATGTCATCCTTAAAACCAAGGTTTTGTACATCTTCTTTGAGTATCAGTTCCATGTTCTAAGTGAATTATTTTAATAAATCGCCTACATAAGGCATTAATGCTAAGTGACGCGCACGTTTCACAGCAACAGATACTTTACGTTGATATTTTAACGATGTTCCTGTTAGTCTACGTGGTAACAATTTACCTTGTTCGTTGACAAAGCTGATTAAAAAATTAGGATCTTTATAATCCACATATTTAATTCCTGAACGCTTGAAACGACAATATTTTTTTTTGTCGTTCGTATCGATATTTAATGGGGTTAAATAACGGATTTCTCCTTCTTTTCTCCCTTTAGATTGTTCTTCTATTTTTGACATGTCTTAGGCTT
>JAUROD010000050.1 GCA_030835845.1 Flavobacteriaceae bacterium | reverse complement strand
TCCTTTTTCAACCCTGAATAATCCTTTGCCTTGTTCTTGAAAATACAATTGATTGAAAAGTTTAAAAGACTTAATTAATGTGTTTTCGGTAGGGATGTAACTCACCTCCTTATTCGTATGATTAACAATAATAAGTCGATTTAGTGAACGGAAAACAACAAGTTCATTAAAGCTGTAAATGTCCCAAAATTGCTCATCTTCTAGAATCTTTATATCCAGTTCTTTTGCAAGAGAAGTGTAAATTAAGCTCCCATTAGATATAGTTTCCCAATACCCAAAATCCATGTAATTTCCGCTGTAAATTCGTTTTCCAATCGCTTTTACAGCTCGCATGATGGAATTGTTATTTGTTGTAAACCTCTCCCATTGTGCACCATTGTATCTTACAAGTCCTTTGTTATTTGCAAAATAGATTGACCCCTCTTCTCCTTGGGTAATCATCCAATTTTGGCTCCCAAGATTGTTTTCTTCTGGAGGAAATGACTGTATAGGAAATGTTTCTTGACTGTAAAGTTTTAGAAACAGAGAAATTATAAAAAAGAGAGTTAAAGAGTATTTTTTAATCATTTGGTCTACAATACTATGGAGACCATAAATGTAAATCAACTTTTTATATAAGCAAAAATTAAATGAAGGAGATGTATAGTTTTTATTTAGAAATAAGTTCTTTAATCATGTCTCTTGCAGTCATCATTTTGATTTTATGCACAGCATCTTTGGCTCTATTTTGCTCTATTCTTTGCTCTAATTCAATCAAAAGTTTTTCAGCGGTGGTGTGTTTGTTCATTCGTTGTGTAGTTAAAATTCTAGGGGCACTTCAATGAGAAGAATTCTTGACCCCGCTTCAATATTCATATCTACTTTGGCTGTTTCCCAAACCCCTAAAGCATCTCTTTTATTGAGCGTTTGACCATTAATTTCAGCAGTTCCATCAATTACAAAAACATAAACCCCCTGTGTGTCACCATGTAGCGAGTAGGAAGTAGTTTGTTTGGACGAAAAATCACCTAAATTGAGCCATGCGTTTTGATAAATCCATGAACCACTATCTTCTTGGCTTGGTGAGATGATTTGATAAAAAGCATCTTCTTTTTTTAAATCGCGGATGGAAATCTGATCGTATCTTGGAGAAACATCTTTGTGTCCTGGAAATATCCATAGTTGAAGCAATTCAACATGACTGTCTTCCCTTGGATTTACCTCACTGTGATAGATTCCAGTTCCAGCACTAATTACTTGAATATCGCCTTCACAAATTACGGCTGAGTGTCCCATACTGTCTTGATGTGCTAAGTCACCTACTAAGGGAATAGTGATTATTTCCATATTGTCGTGAGGGTGAGTTCCAAATCCCATTCCAGCTGCAATATAGTCGTCATTCAAAACACGTAATGCACCAAAATTCATCCGGTCTCTGTTTAGATAATTTGCAAAACTAAAGGAGTGATTTGCCTTTAACCATCCGTGATCTTGATGACCTCGGGTGTCAGCAGCATGATAGACTGTCTTCATAAGTATCTTTTTCAATTTTTGTGCAATTTAAGCATATTTTCAATCACCTAGTCGTTTATAAATTCCACCTACTTTTATGCGGTAATAAAAAAATTCAATTTTTATTTTTTGGAAAAAAAACGATGTAAAAGAAAAGAAATCACAAACAATATTAATCCGGTGTAGAGAAAAGGAGTATCGATAAAACTAAGTTTACTGTGCAAATAATAAACTTCTACAAAGCACAACAAAGCGAGCACAATCAATATGATTTTGAGTATTTTCATATCCCTAAGATACATCAATTGCTTCGATTTTTTTGAAAAATGAGAATGTTGTACTTTTAAAAAAAAATTATGATCGCAACATTTCTGTCACTTTTTTTTATGTTCCAGTCTCCGACCATTGAAGGAACTTGGGTAAGCATTGATGATGCAACTGGACAACGTAAATCTGAAATTAACTTGTATGTGGAGGAAGGTAAATTATACGGCAAAATAACCCGACTTTTACAAGAAGAAGATCAAGGTAAAAGTTGCGTAAACTGTAAAGGAAAGGATAAAAATCAGCCAATCGAAGGTCTAATTATCATAAAAGGACTGAGCAAAGAAGGAGATGAATGGACCGATGGAGATATCATGGACCCAGCGAATGGAAAGAGCTATGACTGTACTGTTTCATTTTCAGACAACAATACCCTTAAAGTGAGAGGATACTTAGGATTTTCCTTTTTGGGAAGAACACAGGTATGGAAGAGAAAATAGTAATTGTTTTTAAATTAATTCATCTCAATTTAGTTACTAAGCTCGCTTTAGCTTTTTGATTTTATTCATCAAGTTGGAGTTTCTTTCGCTTAATTTATATACATTTATTCCAACTATTATCCCAAACTAAACCATAATTTATGAACTACACTACCCATTACAACAAACATTAGAAGCACTACAACTAGACTCAATTGGGTCATTTTTTTAATCTAGCTTCTAGGTTTTAAAAGTGTTTTCCCTTACCAGTTTTTCTATTTACTAGGCTTTAAAACTTAATGAGTAGTACAATTTACTTAATAATGAAAAACCTAAAGACCTCATTTTTCTCTGGAATATTAATTATCCTTTACAGACTTGGAAAAAAACAAGACGCATGTTCGGTATTTAACCAGTTATTTAGGCAATATCCAAAACGGATGTATAAGCAAGAATATGAAAAATACTGTACGAACAACCCCTAAAATTGATATCTTTAAATTCTTGTTTGAGAATCAAAAAGATTGAGGACTGGGAAGTAATTGAGACCCATTAAAAAACAATAGGAAATTTATTTCCGAAACTATAAAGGACACTATAATTTATGAAGCTAGATAATATTTGTTGTATTGGAGCTGGTTATGTAGGTGGACCAACAATGGCTGTTATTGCTCAGCAATGTCCACACATAAAAGTAACAGTTGTGGATGCAAACCCTGAACGAATAGCGGCATGGAATAGTGATAACCTAGATTACCTCCCTGTGTATGAACCTGGTTTAAAAGAAGTAATTGCTTCAAGTCGTGGAAAAAATTTATTTTTTTCAACTGAAGTCAATCAAGCAATTGAAGGAGCACAAATGATATTTATGGCAGTTAATACTCCTACTAAAACGGATGGAAAAGGGAAGGGAATGGCTGCTGATTTAACTTTTGTTGAAAAATGCGCAAAGCAAATTGCTGAGGTAGCAACCTCAGATAAAATTGTAATTGAAAAATCAACATTACCAGTAAGGACTGCAGAAAAAATAAATCATGTACTAAGTTCAAATAAAAATGGAGCTAAGTTTGAAGTGCTATCTAATCCTGAATTTTTAGCTGAAGGAACTGCTATTCAAGATTTATTTAAATCTGATCGAGTACTTATTGGTGGAGACGATACGCCAAGAGGAAAAGAAGCTGTCGATGCACTTGTTTCAATTTACAGTAAATGGATACCAAAAAGCAAAATTTTAACAACAAATGTATGGTCTTCCGAATTATCTAAATTGGCATCTAACGCAATGCTTGCTCAACGTATCTCATCAATAAATAGCCTCTCATCACTCTGCGAGGAGACAGGAGCAGACATCGAAGAAGTTTCTAAAGCAATTGGTATGGATTCTCGAATTGGTCCCAAATTTCTTAAGGCGTCTGTGGGTTTTGGAGGAAGTTGTTTTCAAAAAGATATCCTAAACTTAGTCTATCTCTGTCAACACTATGGACTCAATGAAGTAGCTGAATATTGGCATCAGGTAGTCAAAATAAATGATCACCAAAAAAGTCGTTTTGCAAAAAAAATCATTCAAAAACTAGGAGGGACAGTTCATCAAAAAAAAATAACTCTTCTTGGATGGGCATTTAAAAAAGACACCAATGATAGTCGAGAGTCAGCAGCGATATACATCGCAGATCAACTTTTAGATGAGGGTGCTGAGATACACATTTATGATCCAATGGTTAAAAAAGATCGAATTTTCAGTGACCTTTCAACGCTTTGGGAAGTACGAAATCTGGAAATTTCTAAAATCAAAGAAAAATTAAACAGATGCATAGTTCATAACAATCCTACTTCTGCACTTAAAAAGAGCTTTGCTGCTGCAATATTGACAGAATGGGATGAGTTTAAAAACTATGACTGGGATAAAACCACATCACAAATGATGCTCCCAGGAATTATATTTGATGGACGGAATATTCTCTCCCAAAAAGTACATTCACAATTAAAACTATATTCAATTGGAAAAGGATAATTTAAATCAACGAAAAATAGGAATCATAGGGCTAGGTTATGTCGGTCTCCCACTTGCAATTGCATTTTCAAATCATTTTAGCGTAATCGGATTTGATATTAATCAACAACGTGTTGCAGAGCTCAATAAAGGAAAAGATAAGACAGACGAAGCAAACTTAGAAGCACTTAAAAAAGCACTAGAAGGGCAACTTCAATTGACTTCCTCTGAACAAGAATTGGCTTCCTGCTCGATTTTTATTGTAACAGTTCCTACACCAATTACTGAATTTAAAACTCCTGATTTAAGCTTTTTAAAAAGGGCCTCAACTATGATTGGAGGAATCTTAAAAAAAGGAGATATTGTTATATATGAAAGTACTGTATATCCAGGGTGTACCGAGGAAGACTGTGTTCCGGTTCTTGAACACATAAGTGGATTACAATTTAATAGAGACTTTTTCTGTGGGTATTCTCCAGAACGAATAAATCCAGGGGATAAAATTAATACACTTGAAAAAATAATGAAAGTAACTTCTGGATCAACAACAGAAGTTGCTGAAATTGTTGATGAACTCTACAAAAAAATCATCACAGCAGGCACCCATAAAGCTCCTTCAATTAAAGTAGCAGAAGCATCAAAAGCAATTGAAAATGCACAACGCGATTTAAATATTTCATTCATGAATGAACTTGCGTTGATTTTCGACAAAATGGACATTGACACGCATGATGTTCTTGCAGCTGCTGGAACAAAATGGAATTTTTTACCTTTTAAGCCAGGATTAGTAGGAGGACATTGTATCAGTGTGGACCCTTATTATTTAGCTCATAAAGCTGAAACTTTAGGGTATTATCCTGAGGTGATTTTATCAGGGAGGAGAGTAAATGACAATATGGGGCTTTTTGTTGCAAACAAAGTAGTTAAATTGATGAATAAAAAAGAGATTCCTGTGCGTGGTTCAAAAGCCTTGATTATGGGTATTACTTTTAAGGAAAACTGTCCTGACACAAGGAATTCAAAAGTTCCTGATATTTATGAAGAGCTTAAGAGTTTTGGAATAGACGTTGATGTTCATGATTCACATGCAACGCCCAGTCAAGTTAAAGAAGAGTATGCAATTGATTTAACAAACACCTTAGATCAATACGATGCAATAATTTTGGCAGTTGCTCATAAAGAATATAGGTCACTTGATATTAAAAAATTAAAAAGAAACTCTACCTCAGTGGTCTATGATCTTAAAGGTATATTGGACATAAATGATGTAGACGCAAGACTTTAGTATTTAACAAAGAGAAAACATAAACAACTTAAAAAAAAGATACGAGTAAAAAAAGATAAACCGAAATAGAGATAAATTGTATTCCCCGAATCAATTTCCCCTGTACTATTGTTATTGTTGGAGACTTGTCAGCCTATCCGCTTGAGCGAGACAGACACCTAATCTACATTGATGGATCTCTGGCAGCAATGCAATTGATGTTGGCGTTTACTTCACTAGGAATTTCTACTTGCCCAATAAATTGGCCAGATGTTGCGAAGGCAGAAAGAAAAATGGAAAGACTTTTACTTCTAAAAAAATATGAAAGACCTTGCAATCAATATGATTCACCTTTCGGGTTTAATAGAGGGACAAGACATATCCATTGAATATACTGGACTTCGTCCTGGAGAAAAGTTATATGAAGAACTTCTAACAGATAAGGAAAACCTGAAGCAATCTCACAACAACTTGATATACATAGCCGATAAAGAAGCAACAACAGCGACATTGTTGGAACATATTTTAACACTTATCGATTGTGCAAAAAGGGGGCAGCCTACCCTAGAATTAGTTGCACTTATGAAACAAATTGTCCCTGAATTTAAGTCAATGAATTCCATTTACGATGTCTTAGATTGATTTCGTCTTTTTAGGAGTTAGAAAATATTTTAGCAGAATGATTATTAAACCCTTGTATTATTGATAAAAAAGGGTACATTTGCAGTCCAAAATTTGAATAATAATGTATGCAATCGTAGAGATAGCAGGGCAGCAATTTAAAGTTGCAAAAGACCAAAAAGTGTTTGTACACCGTTTGGCCCAAGAAGAAGGAAGCAAAGTTTCTTTCGACAGCGTTTATTTATTAGACGATGGGAAAAGCGTAACACTAGGCGCCCCGGCTATAACTGGAGCTTCTGTAGAAGCGAAAGTAGTTAAGCACTTAAAAGGCGATAAAGTAATCGTTTTTAAGAAAAAAAGAAGAAAAGGTTACCGTGTTAAAAACGGACACCGTCAAGCATTAACGGAACTCTTAATTGAGGGAATTTCTGCTAAAGGAGGTGCCAAAAAGGCTGCACCAAAAGCAAAAGCTTCTCCTGCAAAGGAAGAAACACCTAAGAAAGCTGCTCCCAAGGCTGAAGATTTCAGCAGTAAAACTGTAGCTGAGCTTAAAGATCTTGCAAAAGCAAAAGGTGTGACGGGAATTTCTTCAATGAAAAAAGCAGATTTAATCAAAGCGCTTCAAGCGTAATAACATAAAACCTTAAGCCATGGCACATAAAAAAGGAGTAGGTAGTTCGAAAAACGGTAGAGAATCCGAATCGAAACGATTAGGTGTTAAAATCTTTGGAGGCCAAGCTGCTCGCGCAGGTAACATTATTGTTCGTCAGCGTGGAACAGCACACAATCCCGGAGAAAATGTTTATTTAGGAAAAGATCATACTCTACACGCTAAAGTAGATGGATTGGTACAATTCACGAAAAAGAAAAACAACAAATCATTTGTATCTGTTGTCCCTTTTGAAGCATAAGTAACACCCCATTAAACTATATAACCCACTCAATGAGTGGGTTTTTTTTGCACTATTCTAAAGCACCATATACCGCACGATTCAATGCAACTATATATTCTTCGCTATTGGGAAATTTTTGTGTCATTAAAATAGCAATCAATTCAGCTTTTGGGTCAATAAAAAAGTGTGTTTTAAAAAAACCACCCCAATAAAATTGTCCTGAATTCGCTGGGCTAGGATCATCATCAGTATTGTAAAGCACACCAAAACCATAGCCAAAACCACGTGTTAAACCGATACGTTCTCCTACCTGATTCTGTTGCATCATTTTAACGGTTTCTGGGTTCAAAACACGTTGACCACCTAAAGCTCCACCATTTAAAAGCATTTGACAAAAACGCAAATAATCCTTCATTGACGAAAATAAACCGTGTGTTCCTCCATAGACTGTGTTTCCTTGTAAAGGAACTTGAAGAGGACTCAAAGTTAGTGCTCCGTTTTGATCTGGCATATGCACAAGCATCACTCTGTTAGTCTCTTTTTCAGGGACATTATATCCTGTTTCATTCATTTCTAGGGGAGTAAATATGTGAGTGTTTAAATAGTCGTTTATAGGCTGTTTGCTTACACGCTGTAAAATTAATGCCAATACATCAGGGGAAGCACTATAATGCCATTTTTCACCAGGTTGACCAATCAAAGGAACACTAAATAATCCAGCTAAACGTTCTTCCAATTTGACATGATCAGCAGGATCGAAAAGTTCATTATACATCAGTTTAAAAAGTTCTTTGTCAAATTTAGTTTCTCCTAAACCATGCGAAAAACCAGCTGTATGCGTCAATAATTGGTGGATAGTTATATCACTTTCACGTTCTACAGTTGGACTGTCTATTCCATTGTTTTCATCAATAATGACTTTCAAATCTGCTAATTCAGGAACATATTTTTTTGCCTTATCTTCAAGATTAATCAATCCTTTTTCAACCAATTGCATAATCGCAACACTTATAATTGGTTTTGTCATTGATTGTAGATAATAAATGCTATTCTCTTCCAATGGTGTTTTTTTAATTGCATTTGAATAGCCTAGTGTTTTATGCCAAACAATTTCATTCTGTTGTGAAATCAGCACCTCTATTCCTCCAATTTGTCCAGTATTTATTTCATTTTGTAAATATTTCTCAAAGTCATTTAACTTAGTTGCGTTGAGGTGTCCTTGCGCAAATACAATGGTTAATTGACAAAGCAGCAATAGGGAGAGTGAAATTATTTTTTTCATTGGATTGTTTTACTCAAATATAATAAAATAAAAAAGCCAAGCATAGCTTGGCTTTTGAGAAGATACCTTTGAGACAATTAGTATCTGTAATAATCTGGTTTGTATGGACCTTCTACAGTGACACCAATATAATCGGCTTGGTCTGAAGATAATTCTTCCAATTCTACACCAAGATGACTAAGGTGAAGTGCTGCCACTTTTTCATCCAAATGTTTAGGGAGCATATACACCTTATTTTCATAATTTTCAGTACGATTCCATAATTTGATTTGTGCCAATGTTTGATTGGTAAATGAATTACTCATAACAAAACTAGGATGACCTGTTGCACAACCTAAATTAACTAGACGACCCTCAGCAAGAACAATAAGTTCTTTTTCATTTTCTAGGGTATATTTATCAACTTGAGGTTTACTTTCAACTTTGGAATTTCCATAGTTAGTATTTAACCATGCCATATCAATTTCATTATCGAAATGACCAATATTACAAACAATTGCTTTGTCTTTCATTTGTAAAAAATGTTCACCAGTAAGAATATTTTTATTTCCAGTTGCAGTGATAACAACATCCATTTGTTGAACAACAGAATTGATTCGTTTTACTTCAAATCCATCCATTGCAGCTTGAAGCGCACAAATAGGATCAATTTCTGTCACTGTTACGATTGCTCCAGCACCTCTAAATGAAGCAGCAGTTCCTTTGCCTACATCACCATAACCAGCGACAAGAACACGTTTACCAGCCAACATCACGTCAGTAGCTCTACGAATAGCATCTACAGCACTTTCTTTACATCCATATTTGTTATCAAATTTAGATTTTGTCACAGAGTCATTCACATTAATTGCTGGAATAGGAAGTGTTCCATTATTCATACGTTCATACAAACGATGAACACCAGTAGTTGTTTCTTCTGACAAACCATTGATGCCACCTACCAATTCAGGGTAGCGATCCAATACCATGTTTGTTAGGTCACCACCATCATCTAGAATCATATTAAGGGGTTGACGATCATCTCCAAAAAATAAAGTTTGTTCGATACACCAATCGAATTCTTCATCGTTCATTCCTTTCCAAGCATATACAGGAATTCCTGCAGCTGCAATAGCTGCTGCTGCATGATCTTGCGTAGAAAAAATATTACATGAACTCCAAGTCACATCAGCACCTAAAGCAACAAGAGTTTCAATCAATACGGCAGTTTGAATAGTCATGTGTAAACAACCAGCAATCCGAGCACCGGCAAGGGGTTGTTCCTCTGCATATTCTTCTCGAAGTGCCATAAGACCGGGCATTTCAGCCTCTGCTAATTCAATTTCTCTTCGCCCCCAATCCGCTAAACTGATATCTTTTACCTTATACGGTGCAGTGTTTGTTTTTTCTTTCATAATGGGTTTGTTAACTTTATCGCGCAAAAATATGTATTTTCTAACTAAAAACAGATGCCATTACTCACCGATTTCAAAATCGCAACAAATTGTCCCTTAGCAATCTGGAAGCTTTCGGAATCTATTGATGAATTAACAAATCAAATTTCATTAAACAGTTCCCAGTTGAATGAATTACAACTGCGTCAATCGGAGGTACATAAAAAAGGATTTCTAGGTGCGCGAAATGCATTGGCTCATTTGAATGTGTCAATAGATCAACTTACTTTTTCGAACGAAGG
This sequence comes from Flavobacteriaceae bacterium, assembly GCA_030835845.1. GTDB lineage: Bacteria > Bacteroidota > Bacteroidia > Flavobacteriales > Flavobacteriaceae > Arcticimaribacter. The sequence goes on along the minus strand of JAUROD010000050.1, from coordinate 11,482 downwards.
AGTGCCTTTGATTCCTAATCAATTTTGTTCCTTATCACATAGTAACAACTATGCGGCAGCAGTCATTAATAAAGATAAAGTCGGGATAGATATTGAAGCGCATCGTGAGAAAATAGTCCGTATTGCATCAAAATTTGTTCATCCCAAAGAAGCGTTGTTTATTTATGATAGAGTTCACCAGATTGAATTGTTGACGCGACTTTGGACTGCAAAAGAAGCGATATACAAATGTGTTCAACATAAAGGACTTGCTTTTGCTTCTCAAATACAAGTTGAAAAATTTGATTTGGAGGATGTCACAGGAAATGCTCAAGTGATATATAATGGAAAAAAACATCAAATCGATCTTCATTTCAGTACATTTGACAATCATCAACTTACACTAGCCCAATACCTATCGAAATGAAAGTATCAATTGAAATTACATTAACACCCTTGCAAGATGATTATGAACTTGCAATTAAAACATTTATTCGAAAATTGCGCGAGACTTCTTTTGATGTTCATGAAAACCCCTTAAGCACACAGGTTTATGGAGAGTTAAGACCGTTAATGGACACGTTAACCTTGCTTATAGAAGAGAGTTTTGATGCGATTGCAGCAGGAATGATACATTTAAAAATTGTTAAAACTGATCGAAGTAATTATGTCCCTTTTCACTGATTTATTATTTAGTCAATACGCAACCTATTCTACGATTGATATTGTTTTAGAGCTTGTTGCTGTATTTTTTGGACTTATAAGTGTATGGTTTGCCAAACAAAATAAAGTAGTAGTTTATCCTACGGGGATGATTTCCACTGCTTTTTTTGTTTATCTCTTATACCAATGGATGCTGATTGGGGATATGTTGATTAACGGATATTATTTTATAATGAGCGCATATGGGTGGATTTACTGGATGCAAAAAAAAGAGGGAAAACCCTTACATCTCATCGCTCATATGAATCGAATTGAAGGCAGGATAAGTTTTTTTTTATTTCTGAGTAGCTTGGTTTTGGTCTATAAAGTTTACCTCATGTTTGGCATGTGGGAAAATTGGACAGCCTATGTGGATACATTTACAACAGCTTTATTTTTTGTAGGGATGTGGTTAATGGCTCGTCGCAAAATCGAACATTGGATCTTTTGGATTATTGGGGATCTTATTTCTGTTCCTTTATATTTTTATAAAGGCCTAACCATTACTAGCTTCCAATATATTATATTCACTGTAATTGCCTTTTATGGATACCGCGCATGGAAAACAAGCTTAAACAACACTCCACAAACTGCCTTAGAGTAGTTTTGTATGGTCCTGAAAGCTCGGGAAAGACCACTCTTGCTAAAGCACTTGCTGCGCACTATCAGACAACTTGGGTGCCCGAATTTGCACGTTCTTTTCTACAAAAAAAATGGGACAAAACCCAACATCACTGCAGTTTAGAAGACCTGATAACAATTGCAAAAGGACAAGTGGAAGAGGAAAATAAGGCATTGAAAAAGGCAAATTCAATTCTTTTCTGTGATACTAATATTTTGGTGACATGTACTTGGTCAGAAACTCATTTTGATGGGTTTTGTGATCCTCAACTTATAGCTGCTTCAAAAGAATTCAAATACGACCTCTATCTTCTCACTCAAATTGATGTGCCTTGGGAAAAAGATGATTTACGGGACCGTCCGAATGAAAGAGAGAAAATGTTTTCCTATTTCAAAAAACAGCTTGAGGATAGAAAGCTGCCTTATTATATCGTTTCAGGCTCGGTAGAAAGTAGATTAGGTCAGGCTACTAAAAAAATAGATGCGCTTTTTTCAACACAATTGGATTAATTACCGTCTAGAAATAAATCTTGATCAACCAAAAAATTGTACTTTTGAACCATGCTCTAAGGGGTGCTCAAAATAACGAGCTGAGATCATACCCTATGAACCTGGGCAGGTAATGCTGTCAAGGGAAGTAGTTTTTTTAATTATAGAATAATTTTTAACCAGAATAGTAACCCCTTTTATTCGTAATATACATTCGAATGAAAACAACTGTTTTTTATTGCCTTTGTCTAACAGGGTCACTTCTCTTTGGACAAAAAAATGAAGTTAAAGACTCTTTACAAAATAAGCTTATCTCACTTGAGGAAGTGAGTGTATCGGGACTTCGTGCCAAAAAAGATCAACCGGTTACTTTTAGTCAAATAAGTAAGGAGGAATTGAAAGACCGCAATTTAGGTCAAGATTTACCAATTTTACTCAACTTTCTTCCTGCGGTTGTCACTACTAGTGACGCTGGTGCAGGAATTGGGTACACTGGAATTCGAGTTCGTGGTAGTGACGCTACACGAGTGAATGTAACCATTAACGGGATTCCATATAATGATGCTGAATCTCAGGGCACATTTTGGGTTGATTTACCCGATTTTGCTTCTTCGGTTGAGAGTATTCAACTTCAGCGTGGAGTAGGAACATCTACAAATGGTTCTTCCGCTTTTGGAGCAAGTTTAAATATTCTGACTGAACAGATTTCTTTAGAGGCTTATACACAATTGTCTAATTCTGTTGGTAGTTTTGGTACACTTCGTCACAGTTTAAAATTTTCGACAGGCAAACTCAATGATGTTTTTGAGTTTTCAGGTAGATTGGGACAAATTAGTTCTGAGGGGTATGTCGACCGTGCTTCATCCATGCTAAAATCCTATTTCTTTCAAGGAAGTTATCAAGATGAAAACACGTTGTTGAAAGCAGTTGTTTTTGGTGGACACGAAATTACCTATCAATCCTGGTTTGGAGTTGATCCATATACCCTTGAAACAAACAGAACCTATAATTATGCTGGAGAAATATATTCTGATAGTGGAGAACTTACTGGCTACTATGACAATCAGGTAGATAATTATTCTCAAGATCATTATCAATTTCATTGGAATCAACAATACAATCAAAATTGGTCGTCTAGCGTGGGACTCAATTATACATATGGACGTGGATTTTATGAAGAGTACAACAATGGAAGTTCCTTAGAAAATTTAGGCTTAAGTAATTTGCAGTTAGGAACAGAAGAGGTGTCAGTTACCGACAACATCACCCAAAAATGGCTGGATAATGATTTTTATGTACTGACTATCAATGCACAATATGAAAACAACCTAAGTGAGTTTGTTTTTGGAGGTTTATACAGTCATTATGACGGGGATCATTTTGGACGTTTAATATGGGCTAAATTTGCGAGTAATGCATTGCCAAAACATGAATTTTACCGCAATAAAGGAATAAAAAAAGAAGCCTCTTTATTTGCAAAAGCTACCCATAAAATCAATCGTCAATGGACTGTTTTTTCAGACATTCAATACCGTAATGTAAACTATAGTGCGAACGGTTCGCTAAATGAATTGGGAACAATAGGAATTGAGGATAGCTTTAATTTTATCAATCCAAAGGCAGGAATAAGTTTCCAAGCAAATGAACGAAGTCAATGGTATTTTTCGTATGCGAAAGCACAACGAGAACCCAATCGAACCGATTATGAAAATGGCAATCCAAGACCTGAAAAACTCAATGATTTTGAAGCAGGTTGGCGATTTACATCAACTAAAAGTCGAATTGAAACAAACCTGTATTACATGCGTTACAAAGATCAGTTGGTATTGACAGGTGCGATTGATAATGTAGGGGCTCCGATAAGAGAAAATATTGGTAATAGTTATCGTATGGGATTAGAAGTTACTGCAAGCATCCCAATTTCAAATCAATGGATATGGCAACCAAATATTGCGCTAAGTCAAAACAAAAATTTAGACTTTAAATTTCAACGCGATGGAAATGTAGTTGATTTAAAAAACACCAACATTGCTTACTCTCCATCTTTCGTAGGAGCAAGTGCACTTTCATTTAGACCAAATATACAGTTTCAAGCTACCTTATTGTCAAAATATGTGAGTGAACAGTATATGGCAAATATCGATGCACCACTTTCTAAATTGGATGCCTATTTCACACAAGATTTAAATATACGATATCGTCTTTTACTCGATGATTGGATCAAACAGATTGACTTTAGCGTATTGGTAAATAATGTCTTCGATCAACTTTTTGTTTCCAATGGATATTTTTATACCTATGACGATGATTATTCAGTTCCTGGGCAAATTACTACCATTGAAGGAGTAGGATATTACCCTCAGGCTGGAAGACATTTTTTATTAGGAGCTACCTTAGGTTTCTAATTTGAAATAACCAGTGAAGTTCCTCGAACAACGACTTGGTAGTTCAGTAAGGGGTAAACTTGTGTTGCATCCTCAGGGGGATTTAAAAGTTGTCCGTTGGCAAGGCTATATTGATATTGTTCGCAAGAGCAAACAGAAAGTACACCTTCAATAGCAGTTTGGGAGCAGTTGTTTGGAAGATGATTTGGACAACTTGCATCCCATGCTAAATAATTTGATCCGTTGAGGTTAAAAACTAAAATTCCTTTGTGTCCAAATTGCTGGAGAATAACTGTACCTCCAGCATAAAGAAGGTTGTTGTATTGCGGTAGATTCAAATCGATTTGCTGCTGAAAAGAAAGCTCAAGTAAAAAGGGGTTTCGTTGTGTGGTATTGCTTGAGCAAGATCCCATAATCAGACCAATTCCAAGGGACATAAGGAAGTTTAACATTACACCAAGCATGATCTTAAACAATTTCATATATTTGCATATACCCTTCATTATTGATGAAAGGGTTTTTTATTCTTAGTAAATAACGTAAATAATATGAGTAAAGTATCTTATTACACCGAAGAAGGGTTAAAAAAATTGAGAGACGAGCTCAACCAGCTAAAAGATGTTGAACGCCCCAAAGCCTCACAAGCTATAGCAGAAGCAAGAGATAAGGGTGATTTGAGTGAAAATGCTGAGTATGATGCAGCCAAAGAAGCCCAAGGCTTACTTGAGCTTCGAATTTCAAAAATGGAAGAAACACTTTCCAATGCCCGATTAATTAATGAATCTGAATTAGACACATCCAAAGTACTTGTTCTTTCTACAGTTGTGGTTAAAAACAAAGCCAATGGAATGGAAATAACCTATACTTTGGTTGCTCAAAGCGAGGCAGACTTAGCTTCTGGAAAAATCTCTGTTGATTCTCCAATTGGAAATGGTTTGCTTGGAAAAAAAGTAGGAGATGTCACTGAAATTACTGTACCAAATGGAACCATTCAGCTTGAAGTCATGACCATATCACGTGCATAATGGCATCTATTTTCAGTCGAATTCTTAATGGTGAAATTCCTTCCTATAAAGTTGTGGAAGATCACGCACACTTCGCCTTTTTAGACATTAATCCCAATGCAAAAGGACATACGCTTTGTATTCCTAAAAAGGAAACAGATAAGCTTTTTGATCTTTCTCAAGAAGAATATGCTGCATTGATGAATTTTTCTCGCAAAGTAGCTTTAGCTATTGAAAAAGCAATTCCTTGTGACCGTGTAGGAATGTCAGTAATTGGACTCGAAGTACCTCATGTGCATGTACATTTAATTCCACTAAATACAGTCTCAGATGCAACTTTTATCAAAAAAGTCAGCATGACTAATGATGAAATGAATACTATTGCTAAAGCAATTGCAGAACAGTTATAAAGCTTGATTTAGAAAGGTAAATCGTCTTCTACTTCTTGATCATTTTCTGGTGCTGATTCAAAGGAAGATGCAGGAGGCATAGGAGGCATTTCATTTCCAGTCTGAGGAGATGATGTACTCAAAGCCTCAATTCTCCATCCTTGAACTGAATTAAAGTATTTTGTTTCACCTTGAGGGTTTACCCATTCACGTCCTCTAAGATTGATTCCAATTTTCACAGATTGACCAACATTAAATGCATTTAATAAATCGCATTTATCTTGAACAAATTCAACTAAGATATGTTGTGGGTATTGTTCTTCAGTTGTAACAACGACCTCACGTTTGCGGAATCCATTATTTCCATATGTTTTGGTTTCGTCTAACCACTTGATTTTACCAGATACTTCCATGACTTTAATAAATTTTATTCAAAAATAAGGAATCCTAAACGATTATAGAATGTATTCGTTTTCCTTTTATTAAGATTTGATTTCATCTTCTTTAATCAATTTTACTTTGCCCTTATAATGAAGTCCTGTTTTCGCTTTTTAGGCTATTCTTAGTTTATCAACAATTTACCAGTTATCACACCAAACATACCAATTATATCATTTATCCCACCATATATGCATTTCACTTCCTACACGTTACATGAAATTACCTTAAATGTATCCCAAGCAATTACGTCAAATGGGGATGGAATCAACGACACATGGATAATTGAAAACATTACCTACCATCCTAAAGCCAAAATAAGTGTATTTAGCCGATGGGGGGTTGAAGTATTCACTTCTTCAGGAAATCATCAAAATGATTGGGCAGGGCTTAACAAAACAATACGAAACCACTTCCTGACGGATCGTACTACTATACCATAGATAGTGATAATGACGGAACAGTCGACCTAAGCGGTTGGATATATATTACACAATAAGAGCGATGAAAAAAAACAACTCCTCCCTTTTGTGATTTTTGTTTTTTGTTGGGTACCAATAAGTGCACAACAAGAAGTAATTTATAGTTTACATCGCTATCATTTAAATATTTTTAATCCTGCTGCTACAGGGAGTCAAGGAGATCCATTTATAAATATGAGTTTACGCTATCAATGGGTAGGAATTGAGGGGGCCTCTGAAGTCCCATTTTCTCCTTCGGGTGATATTACATCAACAGATGTACAAGCCGCAATTCAAGAACTTGACACTGAAAACAAGCCATACTACCCTATGGACTAGGGGGGAATATTTTCCCTATTTACGGAGAACAGAGTACTGACCTTGTAGATGGAGTTTTTGATTTTTCATTTGGAAATGGAATAATAAATGAACCAGGGATTGCATTAACTGTATCGTGTGAACTTATCGGATTTGGATTATCTACTGAGGGTACCTCATCGAATATTGTTGAGGTATATAAAAACGGAGTAGTAACTGGAAGAAGACTGAACACAAACAATACAAAAAAAGCATACTCAAATTTTATAACTAACCCAACTCAATTTGTTGCAGAAGATGTCGTTAATTTTCTAGTCGTTGATGATCATTCAAACTCACAAGCTGGAATTTTTGTAGCTTGGTTTAGAACAACCTACTAAACTTAAAATAACACAATTATCAGCTTGGCTAAAGCAAAGGGAATTGGGAAATTATCCCAGTACGCTCCATTGTATTAATTTGGAATTAAACCATTCCTAATTAATTAATTATTTTAGCAAAAAAACCAAGTGCGACAAAATGCACAATCTTTTTGGAAACAAGTCGGACTAGTACTCGCTTTTTTGGTAGTAATCCTAATTGTTTGGAATACGAATCGTCTATTTCAATTGGTCAAGCAAGAGGAACGACTTAAAATTGAACTTTGGGCTGAAGCACAGAAAGAACTCATTGAATACACTAATGAAAATCAAAATTACGGCTTCCTCGCCTTTGAAGTGCTTCAGAAAATTGGTCTTACCCCCATTATTTTGGTCGATAAACACGACCAAATTATTGACTATAAAAACATAGATTGGAATATAGAAAAAGACCCCGATTCCATACAATTATTTAAGGTATTGACTCAGATTAAAAAGGAAAACCAACCCATTTTAATCCAATACAAAGACATTGTTGATCAACGGGTATATTACGGAGATTCATCCTTATTAAAGAAGCTTACTTACTATCCACTTGCGCTTCTACTTATTCTTTTCCTTTTTGGAGGAGTAATTTATTTCTTTTTTCAGGCAAACAAAGCATCGGATCAAAACCGACTATGGGTAGGTATGGCAAAAGAAACAGCACATCAAATTGGAACCCCCTTGAGTTCAATGATGGGCTGGATAACACTTCTGAAAGAACAACATGGAGAAACAGACTCCTTGAGAGCAATGGAAAACGACCTCAATCGCTTGGAATCAATTACCAACCGTTTTTCAAAAATTGGATCGCTTCCTGAACTCAACCTACAAGATGCTGTTGAGGTCACACAAACCACACTAGATTACCTCAAACAAAGAAGTGCACGTCAAATAGAATGGAAATGGGAACTTCCTTCACATCCAATTCAACTACCACTCAATCAGCCGCTATTTAGTTGGGCATTGGAAAACCTAATAAAAAACGGAATAGACGCAATGAAAGGAAAGGGAAGGATTACGGTAAAAATGCGTATCAAGGAAACCCAGCTACAACTTCTTATTTCCGATCAAGGGAGTGGAATATCTCCAAAATTAGCAAAACAAATTTTTAGCCCGGGATTTACCACAAAATCAAGAGGATGGGGACTAGGTTTATCACTTTCAAGGCGAATCATTACCGATTATCATCGTGGAAGTATAAAGTTACTAAAAACAGTACAAGGAGAGGGAACAACGTTCGAAATCCTCCTACCAAAATCAAACGACGAACCAAAGGGTGTTTAAAATGATTTTTCGTAGAAGAAAAGGGGTATTAAAAAACACTGACATAGTATTGCCATTAACGAATTATTGTAGTACATTTGCAGCCCCTTTAAGGGAAAAAAGATATTGAAAAAACATTTATTGTGGATACATTAAGTTATAAAACCATCTCTGCGAATGCTGGCACTGTTGAAAAAAAGTGGCTAGTTGTTGACGTTGCGGGCATGCCCCTAGGTCGTATGGCATCTGAAGTTGCTAAATTAATTCGTGGAAAACACAAACCAAACTTTACTCCTCACGTGGACTGTGGTGACAATGTAATTGTTATCAATGCAGAAAAAATTCAGTTGAGTGGTGAAAAATGGAAACAAAAAATTTACTTGCGTCACACGGGTTATCCGGGTGGGCAACGTGCGCTTTCTGCTGAGCAATTGTACGCGAAAAGCCCTTCTCGTTTAGTTGAGAATGCTGTTCGTGGAATGCTTCCTAAAAACAAACTAGGTGCAGTGCTATTTAACAATCTCAAGGTATTCAATGGAGCGGAGCACACCCACGAAGGGCTTAATCCGACAACCACCACACTTAATAAATTTAACTAATGGACGTTATTCACACTATCGGCCGTCGCAAGACTTCTGTAGCTCGTATTTTTCTTTCTGAAGGAAAAGGAGAGATTACAGTAAACAAAAAATCATTTGCAGACTATTTCCCAACACCAACCTTACAATACAAAGTTACCCAGCCTTTAGCTTTAACAGGTACTGAAGGAAACTACAATATTAAAGTTACTGTTGTCGGTGGAGGTACAAATGGTCAGGCAGAAGCTGTTCGTTTAGCTGTTGCAAGAGCGCTTTGTAAAATCAATGAGGAGCATCGTGAGGCACTTAAGCCAGAAGGTTTATTGACTCGTGACCCGCGTATGGTTGAACGTAAAAAATTCGGTCAAAAGAAAGCAAGGAAGAAATTCCAGTTCTCGAAACGATAATCGTTTTTCACTTCTTTTTTCGAAAAAAAGAAGCATGTTCATCAATTTTTTAACCCGTTGCCCACTCAGTTCGCTGAGAATTAGTTTAGCATCTAAATTGTCAAGGTCAGGAAACTGCCACTTGATAATTGCTAACTACGGAACGTAAACTAACCAAAAATGGCAAACACCAACGTAAAAGACCTGCTCGATGCAGGCGTGCATTTCGGTCACTTAACTCGAAAATGGAATCCAAACATGGCGCCCTATATCTATATGGAGCGCAACGGAATCCACATCATCAATTTGTACAAAACTGCTGCTAAAGTAGACGAAGCCTCTGAAGCAATGAAGAAAATTGCTGCTTCTGGACGTAAAATCCTTTTTGTAGCAACAAAAAAACAAGCAAAAGACATCGTAGCTAGTAAAGCTTCTGCAATCAAAATGCCGTATATCACTGAGCGTTGGCCTGGTGGAATGCTGACTAACTTTGTCACTATCCGTAAAGCAGTTAAAAAAATGGCTTCTATCGATCGAATGAAGAAAGACGGAACATTTGAAACGCTTTCTAAAAAAGAACGTCTACAAGTTGATCGTTTACGCGCTAAACTTGAAAAAAACTTAGGCTCAATTACAGACATGACGCGTCTTCCTGGAGCTCTTTTTGTGGTTGATATCAAACGTGAGCATATCGCAATCAAAGAAGCACAAAAACTTAAAATTCCAATCTTCGCAATGGTAGATACAAACTCTGATCCTCGTGATGTAGACTTTGTAATTCCTGCAAACGATGATGCATCGAAATCAATTGACAAAATTTTGTCTCTTGTAACCGAAGCAGTTGGTCATGGTCTTTCTGAGCGTCAATCTGAAAAAGATGCTGAAAACAAAGGACAAGATGTTGCTGAAACTCCAGCAGTAGAAGAAGCTGTAGTGGTTGAAAATGATCCAGTTGCTACGGAAGAAGTAAAAGCAGAAGAACCAGCAAAACAAAGCGAAGACACATCAGCAAAAGAATAAACATTTTTAATTTAGATAACGATGAAAATTACTGCATCAGAAGTAAATAAATTACGCCAAGCTACAGGAGCTGGGATGATGGATTGTAAAAAAGCCTTAGTGGAAGCTGAAGGTGATTTTGACAAAGCGGTTGAAAATCTCCGTAAAAAAGGACAAAAAGTGGCTGCTAATCGTGCCGACAGAGATTCTTCTGAAGGTGCTGTTTTAGCGAAAGTAAACAACGATAACACTACTGGTGTTGTCGTCTCTGTAAACTGTGAAACTGACTTTGTCGCGAAAAACGATAGCTACCTTGCTTTGGCTAATCAAATTTTAGACATCGCTCTTGACAAAAATTCAATGGAAGAACTTCTTGCTGCGGATTTTGGAGGAATGACCATTGCTGAAAAACTTACTGAACAAACAGGGGTAATTGGTGAAAAAATCGAAATCGGTGGGTTTAACCGTATTGAAGCTCCTTTTGTAGGACACTATATTCACGCAGGAAATAAAATTGCAACTATAGTTGGTCTTTCTGCTTCTGTGGATGGGGCTAATGAAGTAGCGAAAAATGTTGCTATGCAAGCTGCTGCAATGAACCCGATTGCTTTAAACGAAGAAGGAGTTGACGCTTCAATCGTTGAAAAAGAAATCGAAATTGCAAAAGACCAATTACGCCAAGAAGGAAAACCTGAAGCAATGTTAGACAATATCGCCAAAGGGAAACTGAAGCGTTTCTTTAAAGACAACACACTTGTCAACCAAGATTACATCAAAGACAACAAACAATCTGTTGGACAATATGTAGAATCGTTTGGAGGTGGTCTTGAAGTGACTTCTTTCGCTCGTCTTGCTTTGGTGTAAGACACTCGAATTACCATACTTTTTTAAAACCCGTCTCATTTGAGACGGGTTTTTTTAGTTTATCCCCTATACGTGTTGTAGTGAAAAAACTACAGCCTTTTTAAACTCCCTTTATTTATCAACGCTTTGGGGGAGGGTAAATATGGTTTATAAAACTAAAAAACATCATTTTTTTTTGACACTTTAAAATATTTTTCTAATGT
>JAUROD010000049.1 GCA_030835845.1 Flavobacteriaceae bacterium | reverse complement strand
TTAATAAAGAGGATTTTATTATCGTTGCATTTGCACGATTCGCTCGTTTTTTAAGCTCTTTAATTTTATTAGGTTCGATATCAAAAGCATTAATGAGACCTTTATTTCGCATAAGTGCTGCCAAATGAAGTGCTTTTCCTCCAGCGCCAGCACACAAGTCAATGACTTTCATTCCTTGTGAGGGCATACAAAACGGAGCAATTCTTTGAGAATTTAAATCTTGTATTTCAAAAAGTCCTTTTTTGTGTAAAAAATTCGAACTAAATTTTTTCCCTTGGTCTAAAATTAATGCATCTGGTAATTCATTAATTTTTTCAGTTTGAATATTAAAATTCATAGATAGCTTACTAGCTACTTGTTTTGTAGAAGCAAGAATTCTATTAACCCTAAGTGAAATATCAGCTTGAGAATTTAGAGCATTCATTTCTTCTTTCCATTTTTCACAAAGTTGGTTCTCACCTAATTCAAAAAGCCATTTTGGAAAAGCAAATAAAACTGATTGATCAGTAATTTCAATATTTTCTAGCTCTTTTTTGGTTGGAGGATTTGAATCAAATTCCTTCCAGTCCAAGAGCTCATAATCGTTTAGAATAGCCCAGCACTGAATTAATTTCCAATTAGAATCTTTTGCTTTAATAGACTCACTTAATAATTCGTATTTTGATTTCCATCGAATAATTTCATAAACACTATCATAGAATGTTTTTCGATCTCGACTTCCCCATTTTGGATGTGTATCAATGCATTTTTGCAAAACACGTGAGCTTCTTTTATTGTTGTTTAAAATATCTTCAAGTGCAAATAATATAGCTTCTGCAACGTTTCGGTAGAGTCGTTTCATTTTAAATATTTTGCGACTCAACTAAGCGTTTGTATGCACCGCCTTTGTGAATTAACTCAGAATGAGTTCCCTGCTCTATTATCGCCCCTTTATCCATTACAACTATTAAATCTGCTTTTTGGATAGTAGAAAGTCGATGAGCAATAACCATTGAAGTTCGTTCTTGCATAAGTTTCTCCAATGCATCTTGCACAAGTTTTTCCGATGCGGTATCTAGGGCAGAGGTAGCTTCATCTAGCACAAGAATAGGGGGGTTTTTTAGTATTGCACGAGCTATTGAAAGACGTTGTTTTTGTCCTCCTGATAATTTGTCCCCTCGATCTCCAATATTCGTTTGATAGCCTTCTGGTAACTGACTAATGAATTCATGCGCGTTAGCTATTTTTGCTGCTTTAACAACATCTTCTTCCTTTGCATTTACGTTACCTAAAGCAATGTTATTATAAATTGAATCGTTAAATAAAATAGCTTCTTGTGTAACCACTCCAATTAACGAACGAAGATTTTTTTTACCAATTGACTTAATATCAATTCCATCAATTTTAATTTCTCCATCGTTTACATCATAAAAACGATTTATCAAATTAGCCAAAGTTGTCTTACCACTTCCTGATGCACCCACAAAAGCAACCATCTGTCCTTTTTTTATGGTTAACGAAAAGTTTTTGATAAATGGTTTGTTGTCATAGGAAAAGGCAATAGATTCGAAGTGAATTTTTTCGTTAAAGGCATCAATTTTAATCGGATTTTTCGGCTCGACTATACTATTTTTAGTTTCTAAAAGATGCAAAACGCGCTCAGCTGCGGCATCTCCTTTTTTGATAGTATAGGCAGCTTTACTGATTGCCTTAGCAGGCGTTAAAATATTGTATGCCAATAACATAAAAGCCATAAAGACAGTTCCTGAAAGTGTTTGGTCAATCAAAACCATTTTCCCACCAAACCACAGGAGTCCACCAATCACACCAATCCCCATAAATTCACTCATTGGAGAGGCTAAATTCTGACGATTTATTAATGTATTTGAGAATAAAAAAAATCGTTGAGTAGAAGTTTTGAATTTATCAAAAAATTGTCCCTCAGCATGAAATGCTTTTATGATTCTTAGACCTCCTAATGTCTCTTCTATTTGGGATAAGAATTCTCCCTGTTCTTGTTGTACTTTGTCAGATTTTCGTTTTAATGCTTTTCCTATTGATGAAATAATTAATCCAGATATTGGAATAAAAGCAAGGACGAAAAGACTAAGGCTAGTGTTGATATTGAACATTAAAAGTAAGGTGAATACAATGGTAAGTGGTTCACGAACGAGAATTTCCAATATAGATAAGAACGAGTGTTGAATTTCTAAAACATCTGCAGTCATTCTTGCAATAGTGTCTCCTTTTTTCTTTTCACTAAAAAAAGAGATTGGAAGAACTGTAATTTTTTCAAACATATCATTTCTTAAATCCTTCAATATTCCATTTCTTAAAAAAGTGATAAAAAAAAGAGCCAAATAGTTAAATAAGTTTTTAAGAAAAAAAAGAATAAGGATTAAAACAATGGAAAAAACAAGGGCTTTTAAAGGATCCTCTTTTACTGTTTGTGAAATTTCATAGTTTAGAAGGTCAGTTAAATAGGTCTTAATTTCTGAAAAATCAGTAAAAGTAGGTTTTGTATCTACTTTTGGAGTAGTGCCAAAAAGTACATTGAGCATTGGAATCATTGCAACAAAAGAAATCGCACTAAATAAAGCATATAAAACATTAAAGAATACGTTTAGCCCTACAAAGTGTTTGTATGGTTTAGCGTATGCAAATATTTTTTTAAAATAGGTCATTAGTGAATCATTGCATTTGCCAATTTCTGGCTTTTTTTCTCAAGTTTATTAGTTAATGAACTAAAATCTATAGAATTATCAAGTTTGTCGTTAACACTAAAGTAGTATTTTATTTTAGGTTCAGTTCCACTGGGACGAATTGCAATTTCTGATTTGTCCTCCAAAACAAAACGTAGCATATTGGTTTTAGGAAGATTAATTTCTTCAGTTTTACCTGAAGTATGCCTTCTATTAAGTGAATTATAGTCCTCCGAATAAAGAACATTTACTCCAGCTATCTTAACAGGTGGGTTTTGTCTTAGCTCTCGAATTGTTTGCTCAATTTCTGCAGCTCCTTCTTTCCCTTTTTTGGTAATTGATATTTGATTTTCAGAATAACAACCAAGTTTTTTATAGGTGTCTACAAGGTAAGCATAGAGAGTACTCCCTTTTGAAGTAAGATGGGCATGTAAATCACATGCTAGTAATGCAGCAGATACAGCATCTTTATCACGTACTTCATTTCCAAAAAGAAAACCATAACTTTCTTCGCCTCCACATAAAAAAGTTTCTTTAGGAGAATCATGGATCATCTTTCCAATCCATTTGAACCCTGTAATACCCATTTTACAATTCACTCCAAAATAGCTCGCAAGTAGAGGCATCATGGGTGTTGATACAACAGTGGTGCCGATAAATGAATTCTTGTTAAGTTTTTCTTTTGGTTGTTGTTCTAGGACAAATCGAGTCAATACGACCATCAATTGATTCCCATTGAGCAAGGTCCATTCGTTTATTAAATTTTTTACTCCAATACCCAAGCGATCTGCATCAGGGTCGGTACCAATTATTATATCTGCATCAATTTCTTTGGCTTTTTTTAACGCATATTCAAATGCTTCTTCTTCTTCAGGATTTGGAGATTGAACAGTTGGGAAATCACCATTAGGTTTTGCTTGTTCTTCAACTGAGGTAACTTTTTCGAAACCAGCATCTTTAAGTAGAGAAGGTATTGAACGAATAGAAGTTCCATGAAGTGCAGTAAAAACGATAGATGTATTTTTTTTTGCTTCAATCGATGATATGCTTTTTGCTGCAATTTCTTTCAAATATGCTTTATCAATTTCATGATCTAGTATTTGAATTGGTGTATTTTCTCCTTTCCATAAAATTGCATCGTAGTCCAAACTACCTATCTCGTCAATTATAGCTTGATCTTGGGGAGGGACTATTTGCCCTCCAAATTCATTATATACTTTATACCCATTGTACTCAGGAGGATTATGTGAGGCTGTTAGCACAATTCCAGCTTGGGCACCAAGATGTCTCACAGCATATGAAAGTAAAGGTGTAGGACATAATTCTGAAAACAAATAGGCGGTTATCCCATTTGCAGATAAAACTTGAGCTACATCACTTGCAAATTCCTTACTATTGTGTCTACAGTCGTATGCAATGACAACTTTAATTTGATTCGAGAAACGCTTCTTCAAATGATTGGAGAGTCCTTGTGTAGCTTTTCCCAATGTATATTTATTAATGCGATTTGTTCCAACTCCCATGATTCCTCTCATACCGCCAGTACCAAAAGAAACCTCCTTGTAGAAAGCATCTTCACACAAGGCGCTATTTTTTTCAAGTTTTTCAACGGCTTCGATTGTATCTTGGTCGAACGGCTCTTTTTTCCAATGAGCAATACGGTTTTTTAGTGTCATTTGTAATTATAGTTTTTCAGAAATGGTGTAACGTGAGGTGTTTTTTTGCTGACCCACAAGAAGCTCACCTAAAAATCCTGCGACAAAAAATTGACTTCCTAGTATCATTGTAGTTAGTGAAATATAGAACTCGGGACGTTCAGAAATCAGTCTTCCGTCAGGGGTAAAATAGAGCTTATCAATACCTAAATAAGCAGCGAATCCAAATCCGATAATAAACATAAGTGTACCCCAAAGTCCAAAAAAATGCATAGGACGTTTTCCAAAACCATGTAAAAAGCGAAGTGTAATAAGATCTAAAAACCCATTCATGAAACGACTTATTCCAAATTTTGTTACACCATATTTACGAGCCTGATGCTGAACCACTTTCTCTTCAATTTTGGTAAATCCTTGCTGGGCTGCTAAAACAGGGATGTATCGATGCATTTCACCATATACCTCAATATTTTTTATAACTTCTTTACGATAGGCTTTTAAGCCACAATTAAAATCATGTAGGTAAATACCCGAACTTCTTCTTGCAGCCCAGTTAAATAGTTTAGATGGAATATTTTTGAATAGAATTGAATCATAACGTTTCTTTTTCCATCCTGATATTAAATCGAGTTTGCCCTCACAAATACGTTTATATAATTCTGGTATTTCATCGGGAGAATCTTGTAAGTCAGCATCCATTGTAATCACAACATCACCGGAGACAAGAGAGAATCCTGCATGTAGAGCTTGAGATTTACCGTAATTTTTTAAAAAACGTATCCCTCTAGTTTGAGGGTGTTTGGCATGTAGTTCTGTAATTATTTTCCATGACGAATCAGTGCTACCATCATCAATAAAAAGCACTTCATATACGAGTCCTGTTTTTGAAAGAGCGTCTTGAATCCAAAGATGTAACTCGGCGAGAGATTCATCTTCATTAAGTAATGGTATTACAATTGATAAGTCCATAGGCAAACAATCCTACAAACTTACGAAAAACTGACCTATTCTGGACGACTTCGTTTAAGGATTAAACCTGAAATTAAGGAAACTATAAACCCAAAAAATAAGCTAAAAATTATCCCAAAAGCAGCCATCATTCCTGGAGTTGTAAATTTTCTTTGCATACTCATTATCTGATCCAATTGTTCTTGTGACATTTCGGGATTGGAATCTAGAATTTTATTTTGCCCTATCTCTAGTATTTTTGAAATCGTATCAGGATCGATTATGGTGACTAGTATAAATTGATAAGCAATACCTATTAAGCCCGCAATTAGTGAAGCTCCCAATCCGATTTTTAGTCCTTCTGATAAGGAGAGAAAGCCTTCATTTTCTTTTCTAAAATTATATTGAGCTAACGAGACTACAGCAATAAGTATTATAAAACTTATAATTCCAACAGACCTTTCTTGGGTATAGTGCATATCAAGAAAATAAAGCATTAAATTAAAAGTAACCGATATTACTCCAAGTAGTATTCCATATTGAAGAATTGTTGATTTAATTGTAGATTTTTGGTCTTCCATGTTTAAAAGTTTAAGTTATTTTAAATTCTATCGTATAAATTTAGAAAAAACAATTACATTTGCAGACGTTTTAAAATAATTAATATGAAAACTGAAATACATCCAGATAACTATAGACTTGTAGCTTTTAAAGACATGTCAAATGATGATGTGTTTATTTCTAAGTCAACAGTAAACGCTAAAGAAACTATCGTTATTGATGGTGTCGAATACCCTATGGTTAAGCTAGAAATATCTAGAACTTCTCACCCTTTTTATACTGGTAAGAGTAAGTTAGTTGATACCGCTGGTCGTATTGATAAGTTCAAAAATAAATATTCGAAATTCAAAAAATAACTTGAGTTTTACATCCATTATTTAAAACTGCCTGATGGCAGTTTTTTTTTGTCCAATTATTTAATGTTTATTATTCCTTACTTTTGTAACAAGAGCGATGCCAATTCAAAACTCAGTTAAACGTATGAAAAACCATTCCTTTCATTTATTTGATGGACCTGAACGGAAATCGTTCTTACCCTTTACCTACATTCGTCCTGTTGCCCAAATTTTTATTGGGATGAGTAATCTACAAGAAAAGTGGGAGGATGCTTTGGGTGAGAATTGTGGAGTTTTTACTCAAGATTATTTAAATACAAAATTCCCTCGTACGATCTCCGATGAAAATACATTCATAAATCCTGCATTTATTCCAAATGACTATTTGGCGAGCCAAATACTTTCTTTAAAGCCCAATCAGGCTTTGGTACAATCTGAAAATCTAATTGCATACAAGACTTCTGCTCAATTTCCACAAATGTCTCTTTCTGGATTAGATTGCGTTGAGGTAAAAGAGGAGCTCATTCATCTTACGAATGTCACAGATCTTTTTAGATTTAATGCACAACTAATTGAATTAGATTTTATTCGTTTAACTCGTGATAAAAAATCAGCAGAAATATCAAACACAAACCAACTAATTTCTCCAGAGAATATATTTATCGAAGAGGGAGCAAATGTCGAATTTGCTACACTAAATGCTACTCATGGTCCCATATATATTGCTAAAAACGCAATTGTAATGGAAGGTAGTTTGATACGTGGTGGATTCTATTTGGGTGAAAATGCACAAGTTAAAATGGGTGCAAAAATTTATGGAGGAACCTCAGTAGGACCATTTTCAAAGGTAGGAGGAGAACTAAACAATGTTTTGTTTTTTGGTTATTCAAATAAAGCACATGATGGATTTTTAGGTAATGCTGTTATCGGAGAATGGTGTAATATTGGGGCAGCAACCGATGCTTCAAACCTTAAAAATACCTTCTCAAAATTAAGAGTATGGAATTATTCGACTGAGAATTTCGCAAAAACTGACTTACAATTTTGTGGACTACTGATGGGTGACTTTTCTAGATGTAGTATTCATACAACCTTCAATACTGCCACTACAGTTGGTATATCTGCAAACCTTTTTGGTGTTGGATTTCCTCGAACTTTTATCCCTTCGTTTTCTTATGGAGGCGCTCAGGGGTTGACTACTTTTGATTTTGACAAAGCAATTGAGGCTAGTAAAATGATGATGGATCGTCGAGGTAAATCACTCTCGAAAATTGACATTGAAATTCTTCAGGTAACTTTTGAAGAAACATCAAAATGGAGAAAAAAATAATTTAATCCTTTTTTTGTACATATTTTAAATAAGGTAAGTTAAGAGGATTCATTTCAAAGCCACTTATATTTTTTTGTATAAAACGAATTGCCTCATCATAATAAAGAGGAACAATAGGATATTCTTCCATCAGCATACCATCTAATTCCCTGTAGAGCAGGTTTCTTTCGTTTAGATTTAAATTTTTCATTGCCTTTTCAAATAAATCATCATACTCCTCTGACTTAAAATGTGTGTAATTAGGGCCTTTTGGTGAGAAATTTGTTGAATAAAAAAGAGATAAGTAATTTTCAGCGTCGGGGTAATCAGCAATCCAACTTGCGCGAAAAGCTTCTAGTTTTCCTGATGATTTTGCCTCTCTAAGGGTTGCTGTAGGCATTAAATCAATTTCTATTTCAATTCCAACCTTTTGCAGTTCCCTCTGTAAGTATTCACATATATCGACATAATTAATATCGGTAGCAAGTCTAATTTTAGGTATTTCTTTATTTTTTTTAATAAATTGTTCTACTAGTTTTCGTGCTTCCTCAGGTTGGTACGTATTCTCAACCGTTTGATTCTGACCTTCTAAACCATTCGGAATAAATCCAAATTGAGCGGGGTATCCAATTGTATTTCGTAAATAAGCAATCATTTTCTTTCTATCAAAGCCTATATTTATTGCTCTTCTAATTTTTTTTGATTGAATTGCAGGATTATTACTTTCTAAATAAAAACCGATGTATTCTGTATTAAGATATGCTCCTTTTTGCATCTTAATTAGATTTCTATATTTCTTCTGAAGTTCTCCATGGGGAGTCAGCAAATCATCTTTATATGAGGGGTCAATAGAATTTAAAAAATCAAATTTACCTTTAGTGAAAAGCATATACTCACTTTGAATATCTGGTAAAAATTGTATTGAAATCGCCTCCAAAAAAGGAAGTTTATTCCCATGGATATCTATCTCAAAATAAGATGGATTTTTTCGTAAAACTAACTTTACGTCTTCTTGCCATGTTTTAAATTTAAATGGCCCCGTACCTATAGGTTTTTTTCTAAAATCATCAGGAGAGCTTTCCACTACCTCACGTGGTACAACACTACAATATCGCATGCTTAATAAACTCAAAAAAGCAGGAAAAGCTTGTTTTAATTTTATATCAAAAACACTATCGTTAATTGCTTCATATCCCTCGACTTGCTGTAAAACCCAACCTCCTGGAGACCCAACTTTTGGATCTCTTAATCGATTGAAACTATAAACAAAATCCTCGGCTATAACAGTTCGAGTTTTTTTCTCACCAAAATGTGGTGATGGGTGAAAAGGTATATCACTTCTCAAATAGAAACGATACTTTGTTCCCGAAGAGTCAATTTCCCATCGTTTTGCAATTTCGGGTTTAACTTTTAAGTTTTTGTCTAGTTGAACCAAACCGTTAAAAATTTGTTGAATTGGCCAAATGTTTTGTGGATTTCTTGCAAATGCGGGATCTAGTGAAGTAATGTTACGAAACTCATTATACCTAAATATATTTTTTTCATTTTCAAAAGGTATATCTGAACAATTACAAACTAAGTTTAAAGCAAAAATGATGTAGAAATGATCAACTAAAAAGGAAGAAGTTTTACGTTTCAAAAATTGTATCTTTGCCCCTAAATTAAGGTTTTTTAATTGAAACTGTGGAAACGACTGAAGTGCATTTAAATCCTGTTCAAAACGACAAAGTTCGAGTGGCTTTTCATACACTAGGTTGTAAACTTAATTTTTCAGAAACTGCTCAAATTGCTCAAGAATTTTCTGAAGAACATTACCAGCGTGTAAATTTTGATGATTTAGCAGATGTTTATGTAATCAATACTTGTTCGGTTACGGAAAATGCTGACAAACGATTTAAATCACTTGTATCAAAAATATTAAAAAAAAATAGTGATGCTTTTGTCGCAGCAATAGGATGTTATGCTCAGTTGCAACCTGAAGCGCTCGCTTCTGTTGAGGGTGTTGATTTAGTTCTTGGTGCTTCTGAAAAATTTAATCTTACACAATACTTAGAAGACTTGACAAAGCGTTCTTCTTCAGAGATTCATTCTTGTGAAATTGATGAAGTTACTGATTATAAGAGTAGTTATTCTTATGGTTATAGAACACGTGCTTTTTTAAAGGTTCAAGATGGGTGTGATTATAAATGTAGTTACTGCACAATACCTCTTGCTCGAGGGATTTCTCGAAGTGACACACTTGAGAGAGTTATTGAAAAAGCAAATGATATTGCGTCAAAATCGATCCAAGAAATTGTATTGACAGGTGTTAATATTGGTGACTTTGGAAAGGGAGAATATGGTTTGAAACAACATAAAAATACATTTCTAGATTTGATTCAGGGTCTTGATGATGTGATAGGGATAGAACGTATTCGTATATCATCAATTGAACCAAACTTACTTAAAAATGAAGTTATTGAATTTGTTGCTAAGAGTAAGCGCTTCGTCCCTCATTTTCATGTTCCATTACAGAGTGGAAGCGATTCGGTTTTAAAAAAAATGCGTCGAAGATATCTTTCGCCTTTATATGAAGATCGGATTAAACATATAAAAAAACACATGCCAAATGCTTGTATTGGTGTTGATGTAATTGTTGGTTTTCCTGGTGAAACCGAAGAAGATTTTTTAACTACATATCGTTTTTTATCAGATTTGGATATAAGCTACTTACATGTGTTCACATATTCGGAACGCCCAAATACAGAGGCGATAAATTTTGATGGTGTTGTTCCTATGGAAATCCGTAACAAAAGATCTAAACTTTTACGCGGACTTTCCTTAAAAAAACGTCATGCTTTTTATACAAGTCAGTTGGGAAGTGTACAGACTGTACTTTGGGAAGGAGAAAATAAAAATGGATATATCCACGGATTTACTTCAAACTATGTAAAAATGAGGAAGGTATGGAACCCAAACTTAGTAAACACGCTTCAAGAGGTTAAGTTAATTTCAATAGACTCTGAAGGCTTCGCAAGAGAGGGTTAAAGCTTAATGCCTACCGGAAGTAGTTCTTTGTATCGCTTATTTTTACGTAAAAAACTTGCAATTTCAGGACTTGTAGGAACCACTTTTAGATTTTTTTCAGCGACATGGTCAAGTACAAGTCTTATAAAGTTATCCTTAAATTCACCTGAAGATATATTTTCAGGAACTATAAGTTTAGTTAAGAAAATTTTTCTTTCTTGTTCAGCGTACTCAATTCGAGCCATGGTATCATTAACCATTACTTCAAATTGTCTTAAAAAATCGTTATTTTCTAGTATCAGGTTGCTCATGTAATGATAAATTTTATTATTTTATTTGCGCTAGGCAGTCGTTCAATTTAACTTGCGTTAATTTGTTGCTTTTTTTAGTTATAAAGCAGAATACAAATATACGAAATATTTGCTTAGCTTAACATTAAATTAATATAAGAGCTTTTGAAAAAAAGTACTATGATAAAAACACCAATCTACTTGATGCCAGGCATGGCAGCAAGTCCCCGTATATTCGAATATTTGTCACTTCCTGACCAGTTTGAATTAATCAAATTATCATGGTTTCAACCCTATCAGAATGAACCATTGTCAGAATATGCGAAAAGAATGTGTGCTCAAATCAAACATAAAGAACCTGTTTTGCTTGGAGTTTCCTTTGGAGGAATGTTGGTTCAAGAAATGGCTAAACACATAAAATGTAGAAAAGTTATCATTGTATCCAGCGTAAAAAACTACAATGAGCTTCCTCTTCATATGAAACTTGCAAAAAAAACTAGGGCGCATAAATTATTTCCATTACAATGGATTACTCGGATAGAAAACCTAGCTGTTGTGGTATTTGGTCCAACAATTCGCTCAAAAGTAGAAGCATATCAATTATATTTGTCAGAACGTGATCCGGATTACCTAAGTTGGTCAATGGATTCAATCGTTCATTGGGACCAAGAAAAAGCGGAACATGATATAATTCATATTCACGGAGAAAAGGATACCGTTTTCCCAATTCGTTATATTGATCAAAAAACAAATTTTTATTTGGTTAAAAACGCGACACATGCAATGATTTTGACACATGCTCGATGGTTTAATTTACATTTATCAGAAATTATTTTAAAAGTCTAATATGAAAAAAACAAAACTATTATTACTTGGAGGAGTCGGGGTAATAGCGATTACATTTTTATTTGGTTTCAATATGAACCTGATTCGATCATTTATTACTTATGGTGAACCTTCATTCTATAAAATTCATGCGGTAGAAATTCCTGAACAAGTCACGTTTGCGGGAGAAACTATTTCGTTGGATACCCCCGATTTACTTGAACGTATGGACAAGGAATTACTAGTAAATGTATATTGGCAGTCAAATACTGTTCTAATGATTAAACGAGCAAATAAATATTTTCCGATTATTGAAAGAATTCTTGAAGAGGAGGGAGTGCCAAATGATTTTAAATATCTTGCTTTAATTGAGAGTGGATTAGAAAATTTAGTATCTCCAGCAGGAGCGAAAGGTTTTTGGCAAATTATGCGGACAACTGGTCGTGAAATGGGCTTGGAAGTTAACAGCAATGTAGATGAGAGATATCATATTGAACTATCAACTCGAGTAGCCTGTAAATATCTTAAGAAGGCGAAAGAACGATTAGGAACATGGACATTAGCTGCTGCTTCGTATAATAGAGGTGTGAGTGGTGTTCGTAGAATTTTAGAAACTCAACAGGCAGATAATTATTATGACCTTCTTTTGGGTACTGAAACTAAACGATATGTATTTAGAATTTTAGCTGTTAAAACAATTGTTGAGTCACCTGAAAATTACGGGTTTATAGTAAAAGATGCTCAAAGATATAAACCCTTTGAATACAGGACAATTGAGGTTGACACAGCAATTACAAATATTGCACGATTTTCTGAGCAAATGGGAGTTAATTATAAAACAATGAAAATTTATAACCCATGGTTAATTCAAAATCATTTGAACAACAAATCAAGAAAGTTGTATAAAATTGCACTTCCCGTAGAAACTGGTCCCTAGATTTTTTTCAACTGCTGTTGCATCATTTTGATTTGATCGCTAAGCATGTTGTGTGTGTCTATTTTTTTAGCTTCGTTCAGCAAGTTGGTTGCTTCACGTTTACGTCTTTTCTGCATTAAGATTCCTGCAAGACTTAATTTAGCCATTGCTTCATCTGTGCTCATTGATAAACCAAAGGAAAGTGCTTTGCGAAAAGATTTTTCTGCTTTTGTCAAATTAGTTTGCGATTCAATCACACCATATAGATAGTGGTAATAGCCTTGTTGTTTTGTTACCAAATTTTGCTCCGGATTTCCTATTCTACTGAGCCATTTTTGAGTTCCTTCAAAGTCTTGTTTTCTTAACCGCAGGAATGCAAGAAAGATTAGTTCATTCTTAAAATACAACAAAACAAACATCCCTGTTATCAATAAAAGGAATATTCCGTTTCCAATATAATCTTCTATAAATTGGTATATAGCGTATGCAAAAGTTAAAAAAGCCAAAACGAGTTTAATGATCTTTGGAAACATAGATAAAATTTTAATGTAAAAGTAGTAAAAACAATCCTAAATGTTTTTAAATACCACTTGCCAAAAAATAAAAAGTATTGTATATTTGCCTCCGATTTCAAAAAGCAGTTAGTGCTTTTTTTTTGAATATAAGATTATGAAAAGAACATTCCAACCCTCAAAGAGAAAGAGAAGAAACAAACACGGTTTTAGAGAGCGTATGGCTTCAGCAAACGGTCGTAAAGTATTGGCAAGCCGTCGTTCAAAAGGAAGAAAGAAAATTTCAGTATCTTCAGAACCAAGACACAAAAAATAATGAACATATTTCATCATTTACAAGGTGTTACTTTTTTTAAGTAACACCTTTTTTTTATATTTATTTTTGATACTCAGACAATGCCGAAAGAAAACAAACTAAAAAAAGTACTTATTATCGGATCAGGTCCGATCATTATTGGTCAAGCATGCGAATTTGACTACTCAGGAACCCAAGCACTTCGCTCACTTCGTGAAGATGGAATTGAGACTGTTCTCATTAATTCCAATCCTGCTACAATCATGACTGATCCCTCGATGGCAGATCATGTATACCTAAAACCTCTGACCACTAAATCAATAATTGAAGTATTAAAAGAACATAAAGTTGATGCAGTTTTACCAACTATGGGTGGTCAGACAGCACTGAATTTATGTATTGAAGCGGATGAAAAAGGGATTTGGAGTGATTATAACGTTGATATTATAGGTGTTAATATTGACGCGATAAACATTACTGAAGATCGTCAACAATTCAAAGATTTACTAAAAACGATTGATATTCCTGTTGCACCAGCTGAAACGGCAACATCCTTTTTAAAGGGGAAGGAAATAGCTCAAAAATTTGGCTTTCCACTGGTGATTCGTCCTTCTTTTACTCTTGGGGGAACAGGTGCCTCTTTTGTTCATAGTGCTGAAGATTTTGATGAACTTCTTACACGTGGATTAGAAGCATCTCCAATTCATGAGGTCTTAATTGATAAAGCACTCTTAGGTTGGAAGGAATATGAACTTGAGCTTTTGCGTGACAAAAATGATAATGTAGTCATTATTTGTACGATTGAAAATATGGACCCAATGGGTATTCACACTGGCGATTCTATCACAGTTGCACCAGCAATGACTCTCTCTGACACTGCTTATCAACGTATGCGTGATATGGCAATTAAAATGATGCGCAGTATTGGAGATTTTGCAGGAGGTTGTAATGTTCAATTTGCAGTTAGTCCTGATGAAAAAGAAGATATTATTGCGATTGAAATTAATCCAAGGGTTTCGCGTTCTTCAGCTTTAGCATCAAAAGCATCAGGATACCCAATTGCGAAAATTGCAGCCAAACTAGCTATTGGATATACACTCGATGAATTAGATAATCAAATCACACAATCTACATCTGCTTTATTTGAACCAACCGTAGATTATGTAATTGTAAAAATACCACGTTGGAACTTTGATAAATTTGAGGGCTCAGATAGAACACTTGGTCTTCAGATGAAATCTGTTGGTGAGGTTATGGGAATTGGTCGATCGTTCCAAGAAGCTTTACATAAAGCTACGCAATCACTTGAAATCAAACGTAATGGCCTAGGAGCAGACGGAAAAGGATATACTGATTATGAAACAATCATTTCCAAATTAACTTATGCAAGTTGGGACCGTGTATTTGTAATTTACGATGCGATTCAAATGGGAATTCCATTGAGTCGAATTAATGAGATAACTAAAATTGATATGTGGTTCCTTCGTCAGTTTGAAGAACTTCATAACTTGGAAAAGGAAATTAGCCAATTTAATGCTGAAACCCTTGAGAAAGCTCTTTTGCTTGAAGCAAAACAAAAAGGTTTTGCTGACCGTCAAATAGCCCATATGCTCGGCTGTTTGGAAAGTGAGGTTTATAAGTTAAGAGAGGAAATGAGAATTCAACGTGTTTACAAGTTAGTAGATACTTGTGCAGCTGAATTTGCCGCTAAAACACCCTATTATTATTCCACTTTTGAGGAACAAATGCAATTATCTGGTCAAGAACCATTTAGTGAAAACGAAAGTAAAGTTTCAGATAAAAAGAAAATAGTTGTGCTTGGTTCGGGACCAAACCGTATTGGTCAAGGTATTGAGTTTGACTACTGTTGTGTTCATGGAGTACTTGCAGCATCAGAATGCGGATACGAGACCATTATGATTAACTGTAATCCTGAAACAGTTTCAACCGATTTTGATACTGCTGATAAGCTATATTTTGAACCTGTATTTTGGGAACATATTTACGATATCATTCAACATGAAAAGCCAGAGGGTGTAATTGTTCAATTAGGTGGACAAACAGCACTTAAGTTGGCAGAGAAACTAGATCGTTATGGAATTAATATCATAGGAACAAGTTTTAAATCTCTAGACTTAGCTGAAGACCGTGGAAGTTTTTCAACTCTTTTGAAAGAAAATAACATTCCTTATCCAGAATTTGGTGTTGCAGAAAACGCAGATCAAGCCCTTGCACTTGCGGATAAACTTGACTTTCCAATACTTGTTCGCCCATCTTACGTACTAGGAGGACAGGGGATGAAGATTGTTATCAACAAAGAAGATCTCGAAGCACATGTGGTTGATTTGTTGCGAAAAATTCCTAACAATAAATTATTGTTAGACCATTATCTTGATGGTGCGATTGAAGCTGAAGCAGATGCAATTTGCGACGGTGAAAATGTCTATATTATTGGTATAATGGAACATATTGAGCCTTGTGGAATTCATTCAGGAGATTCAAATGCTACACTTCCTGTATTTAATCTTGGAGAGTATGTTTTACAACAAATTAAAGACCATACAGTTAAGATAGCAAAAGCACTTAATACAGTTGGCTTAATTAATATTCAATTTGCGGTTAAAGAGGATAAAGTTTTTATAATTGAAGCAAATCCTAGAGCATCTCGAACAGTGCCTTTTATTGCTAAAGCCTACAAAGAACCCTATGTTAACTACGCTACAAAAGTAATGTTGGGAGAGAAGAAGGTGACAGATTTTAATTTTAATCCTAAGCTCGAAGGATACGCGATTAAACAACCTGTTTTTTCATTCAATAAGTTTCCAAATGTGAACAAACAACTTGGACCAGAAATGAAGAGTACTGGAGAAAGTATCCTTTTTGTTGATAGTTTAAAAGACGATGAGTTTTATAATTTATATGCAAGACGAAAAATGTACTTGACTAAATAATTGAAAAAACTGTACATTTATACAAATTATGATTGAAATGAAAAATTTGCAGAAGGAAACAGTGGTAATTATAAGTCTAATTATTCTAGCCCTTGCCTCTAGATTATTGCCTCATCCACCAAATTTCGCACCTATAACAGGAATTGCACTTTTTGCAGCATCTAAATTTTCAAATAAATTATTTGCAGTTTTATTGCCTTTAATTTGTTTGTTTATCACTGATTTGGTGTTGGGTTTGAGCTGGATTAATTTATTTGTTTATGGAGCATTTGGGATGATTTCATTAATAGGGTTAGGGTCTAGTAAAGTTAAATTGCATACAATACTGTTTTCATCAGTTGTATTTTTTATTTGGACAAACCTGGGTGTTTGGTTATTGCACTATCCTTTAACCATAGAGGGTCTCTTGAGTTGTTTTACTCTGGCAATACCGTTCTTTACAAATACATTAGCTGGTGATTTGCTGTATACTGCCGTGTTGTTCTTTACTTTTTCAACAATAAAGAGTACATTCTTTAAATTAGTCTAATCATTTTTTATACATTTACATCGTAAACAGGTTTTCACATTTTGTTGTGAAATGAAAAGGGAAATTGGTGAAAAACCAATGCTGTACCCGCAACTGTAAGCTAAGTCAATACGACGTTTTCTAGAATCTCAATACCACTGATTTTTTTCGGGAAGGTGACTAGAAAAACGCAAGCCAGGAGACCTGCCCGTTTATAGCAATTTTTAATCCTCGGGGATAAGGTTGAAAATAGCTAACTTTTTGGTGTCCCGTAATTTATTTACTATGAGTAACAATAGACTTTTGTTGCATGCTATTTTATTAAGTTTTTCTAGCATCATTTTTGCACAAAAAAACTCAGAAACAGATTCTATTAATGTGTCTACAAACTATCTTGAAGAAATTGTTTTGTCTGACACTCGAATACCTATCAAACGATCGCAATCTGGAAAAACCATTATTAAAATCAGTGAAAACCAAATCGCTTCCTTTTCGGGAAGAAGTCTTGGTGAACTACTCGAAACTTATGCAGGAATTAATTTCCTAGGGAGTCGTTCAATTACTGGTCAAAATTTAAGATTTGCCATACGCGGCAGTACTAATAATCAAGTACTTGTTCTTGTTGATGGGGTACGTGTTTCTGATCCATCTAGAATTGACAATGATTTTGATTTTAATTTTTTAAACCTAACAGATATAAGCTCAATTGAGGTATATAAAGGAGCTGCAAGTACGCTTTATGGAAGTGCAGCAGCAGCTGGTGTAATCCAAATCAGCACGAAGGCTGCCAAGAAAAAAACTTTATCGTTAGGGTTTACTACAGGAACTGAACAAGCTTCAAAATCAGGATTAAAAAATCTTTCATATTA
>JAUROD010000048.1 GCA_030835845.1 Flavobacteriaceae bacterium | reverse complement strand
CTTACAATTGCAAGTGAAAATGCAATTTTTGGACAAACAGGACCAAAAGTCGGTAGTTTCGATGGAGGTTTTGGTTCTTCCTATCTTGCACGCCATGTAGGTCAAAAAAAGGCACGAGAAATTTGGTTCCTTTGTGAACAATATTCTGCCAAAGAAGCCGAGAACATGGGAATGGTCAACAAAGTTGTTCCTTTAGACCAACTTGAAACAACGGTTTTACAATGGTGTGCAACAATGCAAAAACGCAGTCCTCTTGCATTGCGAATGGTTAAAAGGTGTTTGAATGCTGAACTTGACGGGCAGCATGGTTTAATGCAATTAGCGGGTGACGCTACACTGATGTATTATTTGATGGATGAAGCACAAGAAGGGAAAACAGCTTTTCTTGAAAAACGAGATCCGAATTTTAAACAGTATCCTAAATTCCCATAAGAATAGCATGGGTTCAACGGCACATATTTGGGTAAAAGCTGCACGACTAAGAACTCTACCGCTCTCTCTTTCGGGGATAATTATTGGAAATGGAATTGCCTTTCTTCAAGGGAATTTTTCACTTTTGATTTGTTCTTTTGCCATATTGACAACAGTCAGTTTTCAAGTGCTTTCAAATTTTGCCAATGATTATGGTGATGGTGTCAAAGGAACGGATAATTCCAACAGAATTGGTCCTGCACGTGTATTACAACAAGGACTTTTGACGCCTACTGTATTAAAAAAGGGTATTGTTGTGACAACGCTAATCTCAGTTATTTTAACGTTTTCTCTTATTGCATTTTCTTTTTCCTCAAATGAATGGATTGAAATCACCTTATTTTTAGCCTTAGGAATTGCCTCAATTATCGCTGCAATCAAATATACAGTAGGCACTTCCGCTTATGGCTATATGGCTTTGGGAGACTTATTTGTTTTCCTATTCTTTGGCTTACTAAGCGTGTTAGGTTCATACTATTTACAAACAAAACAAATCGAAATGTATTTGCTTTTACCGGCAATTTCAATTGGATGTTTAAGTACAGCTGTTTTGAATTTAAATAACATGCGTGATTTGGTTAATGATAAAGAAAACAATAAAACAACAATTGCTGTTATACTTGGTTTTACTAAGGCAAAATATTATCATTTTGGTTTGTTGTTAACCGCTATTTTTTCAGTTGTTTACTTTATGTCAAAAGAGGCTAACACCTTTTGGGGTTTTGTATTTGTACCTGTTTTATTCCCTCTTTTTTTACATGCGATTCGTATACTTAGAACAAGCGAAAACAAAGAATTGGAAAGTGAATTAAAACCCGTTGCCCTAACTACTTTTTTCCTTTCTATTTTTGTGATAATCAGTTTGTACATAGACCGCTTATGAAGTCATATTTCAAGAAACATACATTGAAATTTAAACAAGCTAGCGGAACATCTAGGGGAGTTCTTCACGACAAAGAAACATGGCTAATATGGATTGAAGATAAAGGAAAAACTGGGATTGGAGAATGTGGGTTATTGCGCGGACTAAGTTGTGATGACTTACCAGATTATGAAGAAAAATTAGAATGGACTTGTTCGAATATTTCACTTGGGGAAGAGGTATTACATGCTGAATTAGTCAACTACCCATCGATTCAGATGGGGATAGAAACAGCCTTTTTATCGCTCAAGGGGAAAACACCTTTTACGCTTTATGAAAATCCATTTTCGGAAGGAGAAGACGAGATACCTATCAACGGATTGGTTTGGATGGGGGATAAATTCTTTATGTTAAAGCAAATTGAGGAGAAATTAGAAGCAGGTTTCAGCTGTATTAAGATGAAGGTAGGTGCAATTCATTTTGATGAAGAAATACGCCTTCTTCAAGCTATTAGATCTCGATTTTCATCTGATGAAATTACACTTCGTGTGGATGCAAATGGTGCTTTTGGCGAGGATGCGCTTGACAAATTGAATCAACTTGCCCCATTGGAAATACATTCTATTGAACAGCCCATAAAAAAGGGAAACTTCAGTAAAATGAGAGATTTGTGCCGACACTCTCCAATACCAATTGCACTCGATGAAGAATTGATTGGAGTAACTTCAAAGGATAGAAAAATCCAATTACTTGAGCAAATACAACCTCAGTATATAATTCTGAAACCTAGTTTTATTGGAGGTTTTAGAGGGGCAAATGAATGGCTCTCTTTATCTAGTCAAATGGGAATTGAATCTTGGGTAACAAGCGCGCTCGAGAGCAATATTGGACTCAATGCAATTGCACAGTGGACGTATGCCATGGGATTTTCCGGACCGCAAGGATTGGGTACCGGTAGTTTATACACAAATAATTTCCCTTCCCCCTTACTGATAAAAAATGGTTATCTTTCAATTGAAAAAAACACGCTATGGACTCCACTTCAAAAAATAGTTTCTTAATTAATGGTGGCTCAAAAAAACAGCCTTTTAGTTGGTATTTACTAGGCTCGTTTGTCATAATCCTATTTAGTTTTATTGGTCAAATTCCAATGTTTTTTTTCCTACCCGATAACATGGGGAATGTTTCAGACCCAATGGAGATTTTTAATTCATTGGATTCAAACCTCACACTTGTCTTGTTTTTAGTTCCCTATTTGGTTGCTTTTTTAGGCTTTTTACTTGTAGTATATCGTTTGCACGAACAAAATTTAAAAAACGTAACTACTTCACGATCAAAAATTGATTGGTCGAGAGTCGTTACTGGTTTTGTCTATTGGGGAATAATCAGTCTCTTAATTTTTGTAGTTGATTGGTTTCTTTTTCCAGATCATTTTGTTTGGAATTTTGATTTAACTTCTTTTCTCCTTCTTTTCTGTATTTCCTCCTTATTAATTCCGTTTCAATCTGCCCTTGAAGAATGGTTATTCAGAGGGTATTTGATGCAAGGATTTGCACAAATTATTCATTACAGGTGGTTCCCTTTAATTATGACTTCACTTGTTTTTGGGACACTTCATATTTTTAATCCAGAAATTGACAAACTTGGTTACGGGTTACTTTTTTATTACATAGGTACGGGATTATTTTTTGGTGTCATAAGCTTAATGGATGATGGAATTGAGCTTGCCATTGGGCTTCATGTTGCCAACAATCTTATCACGGCACTTTTGGTCACTGCCGACTGGACAGCATTTCAAACTGCATCGATTTTTAAAGACATTTCTAACCCTGACTTAATCAGTGAGTTGGTTGTTTCGCTATTGGTTTTATATCCGCTTACACTTTGGTTCTTTGCTTGTAAGTATGGCTGGAAAGATTGGAAAAATAAGCTTTTAGGTCCTATCAATTAAACATGAAACCAACTTACAGAAACGTACATAATCGATTTTTGCTCAATGGAATTCACTTCAACTATGAAGATCTTTTTGAAGTTGCATATTCTTTTATCAAAGAAGGCGAGCAGTATCAAAAGCTCATAGGTGATTTTATTCTCGATTGGATTAGTTATGACCCCTACATATCACTAAAAACTTCAGGTTCTACGGGGAGTCCAAAATTTATACGTTTTAAAAAACAGGCTTTGGTCAAATCTGCATTGGCAACTGGAAATCATTTTAACCTTCAAGTAGGAGACAAAGCACTTCATTGTCTTAATGCTGATTTTATAGCAGGAAAAATGATGTTAATTCGTGCGATGATTTTAGGATTGGAAATTGATCTTGTTCCTCCACAAGGAAATGTGCTTTCACACACCACAAAAAACTATGATTTTGTAGCAATGGTTCCTCGTCAAGTAGAATCTTCTTTTGATTCTTTAAATCGTGTTAAAACACTTCTGATTGGGGGTGCACCAAGCACTTCACTTCTTAAAGAGAGGTTGAAAAGCACACAGCTTAATTGCTTTGAAACCTATGGCATGACTGAGACACTAACCCATATCGCAACAAGAAACATAAAAGAAGACAAACATTTTAAATTACTGGACGGAGTACATATTTCTCAAGATAAAAGAGGTTGTTTAATTCTAAAAGTACCTTATATCACAAGTCAAGAAATTGTAACCAATGATCTTGTTGAACTAGTTTCTGCTCAGCACTTTATTTTAAAAGGTAGGGTTGATAATGTAATCAATTCGGGTGGTGTCAAAATTATCCCTGAGGAAGTAGAAGCCATTCTTTCGTCCTATATTGACACACCCTTTTTTATTGGTTCTGTTCAAGACCCTTCTTTGGGAGAAAAACTTGTACTTGTTGTGGAAGGAAAAGCAGCAATAGGATTGATTCAGACCATAGAGGGAATTTCTTCACTCAATCAATTTCAACGACCAAAAATGGTATATGAGATGAGTGAATTTATTCGAACTTCAAACGGAAAAATTAAGCGTAAAGATACCCTAGCTACCTTAGACTTGTAATACTCCCATATTAAACCGCTCTTTAATTGGAGAATGATTTGCAGCTTCGATCCCCATACTAATCCATTTGCGAGTTTCAATAGGATCAATTATTGCATCTGTCCAGAGACGAGAAGCAGCGTAAATAGGTTTGGTTTGTTCGTCATACCCATTTTTAATTGAATCAAAAAGAGCACTTTGTTCTTCTTCGGAGATTACTTTCCCTTTCTTTTTTAGGGCACTAGCTTCGATTTGCATCAATACTTTTGCTGCTTGAGCACCACCCATCACAGCCATTTCAGCTGAGGGCCATGCGACAATTAATCTAGGGTCAAATGCTTTTCCGCACATTGCATAATTTCCAGCACCATATGAATTTCCAATAAGAATTGTGAATTTAGGTACGACTGAATTTGCCATTGCATTAACCATTTTCGCTCCATCTTTTATAATTCCACCATGTTCAGCCTTACTACCAACCATAAAACCAGTCACATCTTGAAGGAAAACTAGGGGAATTTTCTTTTGGTTACAATTTGCAATAAAGCGTGCTGCTTTATCGGCTGCATCTCCATAAATCACACCGCCTAATTGCATTTCACCTTTTTTGGATTTTACTACTTTTCGTTGATTTGCAACTATCCCTACTGCCCAACCATCAATTCGTGCGTAGGCAGTTATAAGCGTTTGTCCATATCCTTTTTTATACTCATCATACGCTCCCGTATCGACTAATTGCTCAATCAACGGATACGTATCATAAGGGGTATTCCTTTGTTTTGGCAAAAGACCATATACCTGAGAAATAGCTGTTTTTGGCGCTTCAGCTTTGATGCGATTAAATCCTGCTGATTCTGCTGCACCGAGTTTATCAATCAATGAGCGAATTTTTTTTAAACATGCAGCATCATTTTCCATTTTATAGTCAGTTACTCCACTAATTTCAGTTTGGGTTGTAGCGCCTCCTAAGGATTCATTGTCAATATCTTCTCCTATGGCTGCTTTTACCAAATAACTTCCTGCCAAGAAAATACTTCCTGTTTTATCTACAATAAGTGATTCGTCTGACAT
>JAUROD010000047.1 GCA_030835845.1 Flavobacteriaceae bacterium | reverse complement strand
GGAAATATTCCAACTTCCCACATCCTGATTAAACGAGGTAGCACCATCAAACATCTGCTCCACATTCGTTACACTCGATGTATTCCAAAATCCAATAGATTTATTAAAGGTATCAGCACTTTCAAACATACTTTTCATACTAGTTACTTTACTTACATTCCAATTTCTAAGGTTTTGGTCAAATATCCCAGCATTGGTAAACATATAGCTCATATCAGTAACTAAAGATACGTCCCAATTAGCGATTGATTGGTCAAAGGCAAAACAACTAGCAAACATCCTTCTCATGTCCGTTACACTACTCACATTCCAATGGGTAATGTCTTGATTAAAAGAAGCGGCACCTGCAAATGTACCTCCCATGTTGGTCACACTACTTACATCCCAGGTTGTTATATCATTTATTGATTTTATGGTCATTTACCCCCCCCCCCTTTTTTGGTGGAGTGGGTTGAAAATCAAGTTTTTAAGTGGTTCAAACAAGGGGTATAGGTCGTCCTGCGAAGTGCTTTTTTGTAGTGAAGTGACTATGTTTTGTGAGATAGGGGAAAAAAAGAAGCTACCTGTTGAGGTAGCTTCTTGAGTTGGATCGGTACGAAAAAAAACTTACTTCGTACTTCTGCTATATTCTTCCATTAATTCCATCTTGCTAATCAAAAGGTCTTTTGATTCGAGAAGGATGTTAAAATATAAGGTCGTGTTTTTTGGACTTGATTCTTCCGTACGTGTACGACTAATTTCAATATCTATTTTGTTGTTCAATAGCTTGAGTAAATCGTCTTTTTGAGAAAGTACAAGCTGAATACGATTGAATTTACGTTGGTTGAAAATTTCAATGATTTCCTTGTCCAAAGTAGCAAATGTATTCTTGATTTCAGAAAGATCATTGAGCTGATTGAATCGAAGTTTTTTGTGTTGATTTGAAACGTGCTTATGACTAATTTTAGTGATGATTTCGAGTGACTCACTAATGTCAGTTAAATAAGCTAAAACAGTCATGTAAAAGCTACTTCCACGTACACTTGTTTCATCAAGGTTTTTAATGAAATAGAAAAGGTTGTCTCTAAGTTCTTCGATTTCACTTTTTAATTTAACCACCCCTTTCTTACTCTTTTTGAGCACCTCAACTTCTTGCTTTGAAAGTCCATCTAAAAACAAGTTGAAAATTTTGTTGGAACGGGTAATTACCTCAGCTATGTTATCGGCACTTTCAATGATAATTCCTTGTACTGTTTTGCTTTCCGACTTTTTTAAACGTTTTGGATCAATGGTGTTGTACTTTCCATTGTTGTAGTTTATAAAGTTACGTGCAAGTAAAAGTATCGTAAGAAGAAGGAAAACGGGAATCATCACTTCTTTGTTCCAGTTGATAAGGAAAACTACGATACCAGCAGCAATAAATGCCCCCAATGCAGTTAAGAACCATCCTCCAATTACATTGAGTACTCCTGCTACGCGATATACAGCACTTTCTCTACCCCACGCTCTATCAGCGAGAGATGTTCCCATTGCAACCATAAAAGTTACATAGGTAGTAGATAATGGTAATTTCATGGTGGTTGCAATTGAGATTAGTACTCCTGAAACCATTAAGTTAACCGATGCTCTAATCATATCAAATGCAGGAGCATCGATACTTTGATCTTTGTTGATCAAATTAGGTTGATTGTTAGCAAAACGTTCTTCAATTTTCTGAGAAACAGTTGCAGGAAGAATTGTTTTTATGGCTCCGCTTAAACCAAACGACATTCCAACAATTCCTCTAGACAATAAGTTTGGTTTAAATCGTTCATGTGTATCGTTTTGACGAGAAAGACCAATTTCAGTTTCAGCAACCGATTTTGCTTTTTTAGAAAACCATAAAGTCACTACCATGATTCCTCCAGCAATAAAAAGCAAGAAGGGTTCTGCAGGCACTTTTTTATCTAAAACTTCCATTGAGAACATGGAGGCATCTACCCCAGAAGCAACCCATGCTTCATAGGAGTGATAGGCTGCCATTGTTACACCAATAAAGTTAACTAAGTCATTTCCAGAGAACGCCAAAGCTAGAGCAAATGTACCCACCAAAATAATGGCAACAAATACACTTTTGTCTGAAATCTTTTGAAACAAGTACGAGAAAAGTGTAAAAACAACAAAGGAAATTAGAATGATAAAGAGTTCATTTTCTTTAAGTAAAGAAGATAAATCCTTGTAGTATGGAGTTCCTTTTAATCCTTTGATGAAAATAAAATAAGTGATTGATGTCAATGCAATTCCACCGAAAAGAGCACCAAAAGATTTGATTTTTTTCTCAAATTGAAAGGTAAAAATTACCCGGGATACCCACTGGACAATTGCTCCAATAGAAAATGCAATAACGACCGATAGGAGTATTCCACTAATAATTGTAATTGCTTTTTCGGTATTGATATAGTTCACCAAATCAGCAATGGTCTCAGTTTCCGAAGAACCAATTTTGATAAGTGACATAATTACAGAAGCACCCAAAAGGTTAAATACAATAGAAACGGTTGTTGAAGTCGGTAATCCCATTGTATTAAAGAAGTCAAGAAGCAATATATCCGTTATAATTACAGATATAAATATGATCATGATTTCATCAAAATAAAATGCACCGGGATTAAAAATTCCTTTTCTAGCTACTTCCATCATCCCACTAGAGAATACGGCACCAATGAATATCCCCAAAGAAGCGACAATCATTATTGTTCGCATTGAAATCACTTTGGATCCAATAGCCGAGTTTAAAAAGTTAATCGCATCGTTACTAACTCCAACTATTATATCAACAACAGCAAGAGCAACTAGTGCAACAAGAATAAATAAGTAAATATTATCCATCAAATTTAGTTTAGTTTATTTTAGTTTTCAAATATCATCAAAAGTTATAGATCCGATGTTATGGAATCATTAAAAGTGTAAATCAAAACCTGTTCTAAAGGCAATATTGTCTTTTAAGCCGTCTTTTCTAGAAAAACTAATGTCTGCCTGAACTTTTAATTTATGACCTACTATATATTTAGACAATCCGTATGTGATTTGTCTTAAATCTGAAAGTCCTGTTATCTCTTTGAAATCAACATCTGTATATCGTATGGTCATTTCAAGGTTATTTGTAAATAAATAACTCCCCTGCACATTCAATGCCGAACCAGCAGCTACCACATCCCCTGTTCGGGTTAGGTTGTCAGTTTCAAATGCAATTATACGGTCTGCATCTCTGTTTGCATATTCTCCAGTAAGTGAAAATCCATTGTACTTAAATACAGCATCTAAGAAAAGTGTAGTAATGTCAGTTTCAAACAAATCTCCGTTGGATAAGAACATGTAAGAACCCAGGTTACTTCTTGTTTTTACTGCATTTTTGTTGATGTCATACGTAACGCTAATCATTGCTTTAAGTGAACTTTCTCTTGCAATGTCAGACTGAGAATAATCTCCTTTTTTAGCAAAACTTCCAAAAGGTAAAATTTCAAATCGAGACGTATATTGAAGCCCTCCTAAGTTTCCTTCTGTAATGTTTCTTCCCTCACCCTGAGAGATTGCAAATTTTTCTCTAGTAATCACCTTATCACCCCATTTGGATTGGTGGCGAAGTTGAATACCCATATCACGGTCAATATTGAATTTACTATTAAGAAGTGATCGGTCAATCAACTGTAAATTGGCAGATGAAACCACACGCTCAATGTTACCTGGAAGTTTGGTTTGTCCTGCCCACAATTCGAATCCTTCGGCAAACTGCCACATGATTACTGCATCCAAAATATATCTCGGTGTATTTCTGTTAAACTGATTTGCTCCAGAAATATCTCTATTGGAAAGACCTAGCTCAATTTTATATTTAAGTTTAGGCGAATAGGCATATCCATCCATTTTAATTCGCGCACGTCGAACTAAAAAGTTGTGCCCTGAAGAGGCATAGTTTTCTCCGTCATAATCCCATTCACTTTGAAATCTTGTTTGCATTCTAGGCGCAAACTTGATGCTAAAAGATTTGTCTTTTGCAGTAAAATTGAGTAGACCTTTCCCAAAGGAAGTGTCACTTATTTCTTGTGCGGATGCGAGGTAGGAAAAAAATAGAAGTGAGGCAATTGAGAGTACAAGTCTGTTTTTCAAAATATACGTTTTAATTGTGGCAAATGTGTAACTATATTTTGAAGTTATTGTTAAGTTAGTGTTATCAAAAAAAATAGTTTTTAATATTTTGTTAACTTCTCTACAATACGATTAGACGAAAGCATTTTCCGTCAGTAAAATAAATTGAATACGGGAAAATTAAGCTATCACCTTATGACCCACACATCAAACAATCGTCATCTTCACTCTCACGAGATTGCTGCAACATTGTCTTTAATTCCTCTGGACTAAGTGGTTCAACAGGAACTGGAGCTGGTTTGGCTCCTGTAGCTTTAGCACCTACTGACTCTGCAACTGGAATTTCCTTTTTTTCTTTGTTGGTTAATGTGAACTTGATGGCGTCTACCGCTGATTTTGTTCTTAGGTAGTACATTCCTGTTTTTAAGCCCGACTTCCACGCATAAAAATGCATTGAGGTTAATTTTGCCATGGTTGCTCCTTCCATAAAGAGGTTAAGCGATTGCGACTGGTCAATGAAATATCCACGCTGACGTGACATGTCAATGATGTCTTTCATGCTTAGTTCCCAAACTGTTTTGTAAAGTTCTTTGATATCTTCTGGAATTCCTTCGATATTTTGAACAGATCCGTTTGCACGCATCAAATCTTGCTTCATATCTTCTGTCCAAAGACCAAGATCAACAAGATCCTCAAGCAAGTGTTTGTTTACAACAATAAATTCTCCAGACAATACACGACGTGTATAGATATTCGAAGTATACGGTTCAAAACATTCATTGTTCCCAAGGATTTGAGAAGTTGAAGCAGTTGGCATTGGTGCAACAAGCAATGAATTTCGTACCCCGTGTTTTTTAACTTGCTTACGAAGTCCAGCCCAATCCCAACGCCCACTTAATTCAGAATCTTCAATTCCCCACATATTGTGTTGAAATTCTCCTTTAGACATTGGCGATCCTTTATAGGTTGAGTAAGGACCATCTTTTTCAGCCTCTTCCATTGATGCGGTAACTGCTGCAAAATAAAGGGTTTCAAAAATATCTTGGTTGAGTTTTTTAGCTTCCTCTGAGGTAAATGGCATACGCAACATAATAAATGCATCGGCTAACCCTTGTACTCCAAGTCCAACAGGACGGTGACGCATGTTTGAGTTTTCTGCCTCGGCAACTGGATAGTAGTTACGGTCAATTACACGATTTAAGTTTTTTGTTACGCGCTTTGTTACACGGAATAATTCATCGTGATCAAACGAATTGTCTTTTACAAACATTGGTAATGCAATAGAAGCAAGGTTACATACGGCAACTTCGTCAGGTGCTGTGTACTCCATAATTTCAGTACATAGGTTTGACGAACGGATTGTTCCCAAGTTCTTTTGATTGGACTTTCTGTTTGCTGCATCTTTATAAAGCATGTAAGGAGTCCCTGTTTCAATTTGAGATTCTAATATTTTTTCCCAGAGTTCTCTAGCACGAATTGTTTTACGTCCTTTTCCTTCACTTTCGTATTTAGTATATAGTGCTTCAAAATCTTCACTGTGACAATTGTATAAATCCGGACATTCGTTTGGACACATTAAGGTCCATTCTGCATCTGCTTCTACCCGCTTCATGAATAAATCGGGAGTCCACATCGCATAAAACAAATCTCTTGCACGCATTTCTTCTTTTCCGTGATTCTTTTTAAGTTCAAGGAAATCAAAAATATCAGCATGCCATGGTTCTACATAAATTGCAAAGGATCCTTTGCGCTTTCCTCCTCCTTGATCTACATAACGTGCAGTGTCATTGAATACACGAAGCATAGGGACAATTCCGTTAGAGGTTCCATTGGTTCCTGCAATGTATGAACCTGTCGCGCGAATGTTGTGAATAGACAGTCCTATTCCACCCGCAGACTGAGAAATTTTTGCGGTTTGCTTGAGGGTATCGTAAATTCCATCAATGCTATCGTCTTTCATTGTCAACAAGAAACAAGAAGACATTTGGGGTTTTGGTGTCCCCGAATTGAATAAGGTCGGTGTAGCGTGAGTAAAGAAACGCTTAGACATTAATTCGTATGTTTCAAGAGCAGCGTCTATGTCGTCCATGTGGATTCCAATAGAAACCCGCATCAACATATGTTGAGGACGCTCTGCAATTTGTCCATTAAGCTTTAATAAATAGGATCGCTCAAGTGTTTTAAAGCCAAAGAAATCATATCCAAAATCACGGTTGTAAATGATACTTGAGTCTAAAACAGCTTTATTTTTTTTGATAATTCCATATACCTCATCAGAAAGCAAAGGTGCTTTTTTTCCAGTACGTGGATTGACATAGGTGTATAAATCCGTCATCGTTTCGAAGAACGATTTTTTGGTATTTTTATGCAAGTTTGAAACAGAAATACGCGCAGCAAGCTTGGCATAATCTGGATGCGTTGTGGTCATTGTTGCTGCTATTTCAGAGGCAAGGTTGTCAAGGGCAGAGGTAGTCACTCCGTCATATAATCCTTCAATAACTCGCATGGCAACACGTACCGGATCAACCAGTGGATTCAAATCATAACAAAGTTTTTTGATTCTAGCGGTAATTTTATCGAACATGACAGGCTCTTTATGGCCGTCTCTTTTGACTACAAACATGCATTTAGTGTTTAAAAAGTTAATACAGCGAATCCTTACTTAGAAGAATTCAAAAATTTATCAATTTAGATTTCTTCTAGAAATCAGCGTCGAAACTAATTTTAGTTTCTTGGTCTTCGGTGTTTAATACACCTGCCTTTTGATATTCACCAACTCGTTTTTCAAAGAAATTTGTCTTTCCTTGAAGAGAGATCATATCCATAAAGTCGAATGGGTTTGTTACATTAAATTGTTTTTCACAATTCAATTCAGCCAATAGACGATCTGTTACAAATTCAAGATACTGTGTCATTAACTTGGCATTCATACCGATCAAACTCACTGGCAATGATTCGGTCACAAACTCACGTTCAATGTTGAGTGCATCAAGGATAATTTCCATAATACGCTCTTTGGGTACCTTGTTTACAAGGTGGTGATTGTGAAGGTGAACTGCAAAATCACAGTGTACTCCCTCATCCCTTGAAATTAATTCATTTGAAAAGGTTAAACCTGGCATTAAGCCACGTTTTTTTAACCAATAAATTGAACAGAATGCACCTGAGAAAAATATTCCTTCAACTGCAGCAAAAGCAATTAGTCGCTCTGCAAATGAATCTGAATCAATCCACTTTAATGCCCATTCTGCTTTCTTTTTGATTGCAGGAAAAACTTCAATAGCTTGAAAAAGTTGATTCTTTTCATGGTCATCTTTTACGTATGTATCAATCAATAAAGAATAAGTTTCAGAGTGAATATTCTCCATCATGATTTGAAAACCATAGAAAAATTTAGCTTCAGAATATTGCACTTCATTGACAAAATTTTCAGCTAGATTTTCGTTTACGATTCCATCTGAAGCAGCAAAAAATGCTAAAATATGTTTGATGAAATATCTTTCATCGTCATTTAACTTAGAATTCCAATCGGTCAAATCCTGGTGTAAATCAATTTCCTCAGCAGTCCAAAAACTTGCTTCCATTTTTTTGTACCATTCCCAAATATCATGGTGTTCAATTGGGAAAATTACAAATCTGTTTTTGTTTTCTTGAAGGATTGGTTCTACGGCTGCCATATTTTTCGTCATTTTAAATTTCTACTTCTGATTTTGTTCTAACAAAGATTGAAAATTGTGGTCAGAAATGAAAGTCATACTTATTCACAATGCGGTTGAGTTTTTAACAAAAATTATACTTTTTTACTTTTGGAGTAAAAATAAGTATTTTTTTAAACTGTTGTAAATCATTTGTTTATGAAAAAAATATGCTTGTAAACCGCATAAACAAACAAAACGCTAATTGCCCTTTTTTAAACTTGCAAGATGAAGTTCTTCGTACCAAGCTTTTCCAAACTTTCGAATCAGGGCTTCTTTGACAAATTGGTACACAGGAATTTTTAATTCTTCACCCAATGAACAAGCATCATCACAAATTTGCCAATGATGATAATTGACTGCTGTAAATTCAGAATACTGTTTAACTCTTACGGGATATAAATGACAGGAAAATGGTTTTCTCCATGAAATTTTATTGTCTAAAAACGCTTTTTCAATCCCGCAAGAAGCTTTGCCTTTATCGTCAAAAACAGTATATACACATTCTGCGCCATCAATGATTGGTGTTTCCCATTCTCCATCAAACCCCTTTACATAAAGTCCTTGGGTT
Source organism: Flavobacteriaceae bacterium (assembly GCA_030835845.1). Taxonomy (GTDB): domain Bacteria; phylum Bacteroidota; class Bacteroidia; order Flavobacteriales; family Flavobacteriaceae; genus Arcticimaribacter. Next base: position 3,923 of record JAUROD010000047.1, on the reverse strand, counting down.
TGAATTTCGTCTAATCCTTTTTTGGTTAAATAAGGTTTGATCTGTTCAAAGTGGGTTTCTAATTCTTGGAGTTCCGATTCTTCAAGTGGTGCTCCCGCTTCACCTTCAACACAACAAGCTCCCTTGCATTTATTGATGTTACAGACAAACTCTTTTTCAAGTATGTCCTCCGAAACAAGTGTTTTTCGTATCTGAATCATTACGCGTAAAGATACCGTTTTATCAACTGTTTTTGAATTGTTATTTTGAAAAACACATAAAAAAAATTGATGTACTTTTGTACTTCAATTTGTACCACCATGAATTTTGATCTCAAAGAAATCTTTACCGCTGGAATGGTTTTGTTTGCCGTTATCGATATCGTCGGAGCAATTCCTTTGATTATTACACTTCGTGAAAAAGTAGGACATATCCAGTCCGAAAAAGCATCTATTGTTTCTGCAGTAATCATGATTGCCTTCCTATTTATAGGAGATGAAATTCTTAAATTGATTGGAATTGATGCAAACTCATTTGCAGTAGCGGGTTCTTTTATTATCTTTTTTTTAGCTCTTGAAATGGTCTTGGGAATTAGTCTTTATAAAAATGAAGAAGCAGAAACAGCATCGGTTGTTCCTCTTGCTTTTCCAATGATTGCAGGGGCAGGTACATTAACTTCAATCCTCTCACTTCGAGCAGAATTTCATGTGATTAATATTATCATTGCAATTATTGCCAATATTATTATTGTCTACATTATCCTAAAATCATCAAAACGAATTGAACGACTTTTAGGACGTTCTGGGATAAATATCGTTCGAAAAATCTTCGGTGTTGTTCTACTCGCAATAGCAGTGAAACTGTTTACCACCAATATCAAACAAATCTTTTAATTTAGTTGCATGAAAAATTTCTTACGAATAATCCTCGTTGTTGCCTCTTCAATGCTTGTTTTTAATCTAACTATGGTTAATTGGAAAACACCTACCCAAGGAGATAGCTTGATTGCATTGATCGGAATTTTAGCCTCCGCTTCTGCATTTGTTCTTATTTGGATTTTGATTCTTTCCCTTAAGATTTCGGCAGAACAAAAAGGAAAAAAGTTTTAGTCTAGTTTTTTTCTGCCAATTTTTCTAATGCCTTTTGCACGTATTCATCCTGTTGATTGAGTACCTCAATACGAGCTTCTTCATCAAACAACTGAAGTGCTAAATAAGATTTAATTGCAGTTATCGCATTTGTTTGATTACGCTCATTAATAACAATCCCGTACGGAATTAAATACTTTTGAAGAGCAACTAACCATTGCTGAGCATCCTCCAAAGGTTGTCGAATAAATTCATCTCTTTGTACCGCTTCAAAATCGGTTCTTCTCTCATCTAATTCATTGAAAACAAAGTAATTGATTAGATTTGATCCAAGTAAAAACGCATCTTGTTCTTCTTCCAACGTGGCTGAAGAAGAGATGTAAATATCAGGAGTAATCCCTCCTCCTCCATAAACTTTTCTTCCTTTTGGAGTGGTGAAGGCAAGTGTATCTACTTTGGGAACAAGTGAAATATCAGACCTTTCCCCTGAGTTAAATCGAGCGTTTATTTCGTTGTAATAGGTGTCATTTCCATCCTCAAAAGGACGTTGGATTGATCTCCCTGTTGGAGTAAAATAACGTGCAATCGTTAATCGTAAAGCTTCATCATTGCCCAATGGCATTTGCTGCTGAACCAATCCTTTTCCATAACTACGTGTTCCTAAAATCCATGCACGGTCATTGTCTTGAAGTGCTCCTGCCACAACTTCACTCGCTGAAGCAGACTGACCGTTAATAAGCACATAGACTTCCCCCTCTGCAAATTTTGCCCCAGCTTTTGCATAGGAATATTCCTTTTTACCTTGATTACTCTCCACCGTTACAATTAGTTTTCCTTCTTCCAAAAAAGTATTCGCTACCTGTTTTGCTGCATATAAATAACCTCCAGGATTGTCCCTTAAATCCAAAATAAGCTTTGTCATTCCCTGGGATTTAAGTGATTGGATCGCTTTTGAAAATTCCAATGAGGTCTTTCCAGCAAATCGATTAATTTGAATGTATCCCGTCTCATCATTGAGGAGATAATACGTCACAGAGGAAATTGGAACAGGACGTCTTTCGATTAAAAAATCATGTCTTTCATTGGTCGTTGGACGATATACCTCAACATTGACCTTTGTTCCTTCTTCTCCTCTTAATCGATCTACAATTTGTTTACTTGTAAAATTCTTTCCATAAAGGGTATCTTGATTTGCAACAAGAATTTTATCTCCCGCCAATATTCCTATTTGCTTACTCGGTCCACCTTCAAGGGGACGAATTACATTTACAGTATCATTAATGACAAAAATACTCACACCAATTCCAACAAACTCACCTTTCATGTCCTCAGAAATTAATTCTAAGTCCTCCGAAGAAATATAAAATGAATGGGGATCTAATTTTTTAATGACATCTTGAATAACCGCTGTAACAAGACTGTCTGTGTCAATTTTATCTACATAATCGCGGTCAAGGTAATTGATAAATTGATTGAGTTTTGCAGCCCCTTGCATAGGTCGAACGGCATTGTAAACTACTTCCTGATTGCTGCCAATTAAAAAACCTAATGTGATTGACAATGCTACTACAATCCATAAAAATGCATTATATCGACGCATTGACTAAATATTTATTTCGACTTGATTAACTTCTACACCTGCTTTTTTTAAAAAATCTACACCCGACAAATCTTTGTAGCCGACAGAATAAACAACCCTTTTTATTCCCGATTGATGGATCAATTTTGAACATTCACGACAGGGTGATAAAGTGATATATAAGGTGGCTCCTTTACATGATTGAGTAGATGCTGCAACCTTTAAAATTGCATTTGCTTCAGCATGCAATACATACCATTTTGTATAGTGTTCTTCGTCTTCGCATACATTTTCAAAACCTGAAGGAGTACCGTTATACCCATCTGAAATGATCATTCTGTCTTTTACAATTAAAGCACCCACTTTTTTGCGTTCACAATAAGAAAGTTGTCCCCAAGTTTTTGCCATTTCTAAATAGGCACGATCGTATTTTTCTTGCTTTTTCATTGAATTACGAAGATATTGATTTTCATCTTGAATTTAATTTTTCCAAAATGATTTTAAAAATAAACTCTTTAGACTAGACCAAAAAGCAAGAATTCCAGGAAGATTTTTTTTGGGTGATTTTCCTTTTCCAAGACGATGTATTTGAAGTTCGTACCAAGGTAATTCAACTCCTCCCAATTTATCTAGTAGTGGAATACCTATACTTGGAACAGGAACTTCAAAACGGTCAACTGAGCCATCAAAAATTTGATTTGCCAACTCAGGGTACAAACAAAATGGACGAGCTAATCCAACTACATCCAATTTGCCACTTGCAAGTGCATTTTCCATTCCACTAACCGATCTAAACCCACCGGTGAGAAGAAGCGGTGTCTGAATTAATTTTCGAGCCTTTTCAATATAATCTAAAAAATAGGCTTCGCGTTCTATCGTACTCTTTTTTTGACCCCCTTTGATCATAGCTGGCTTTTCATAAGTACCTCCAGATATTTCAATCAAATCAATACCCTCATTTCCAAGCAGACGAATAACCTCCATGGATTCTTCTTCTGTAAAACCACCCCGTTGGAAATCAGCAGAATTAATCTTAATCCCAATGGGGTAATCATCCCCAACTTGATGACGTATTTCGCGATAAATTTCCAATACAAAGCGTGCACGATTTTCAAGTGATCCGCCCCATTGGTCTTCTCTTTTATTACTATTTGGCGATAGAAATTGACTGACTAAATAGCCGTGAGCCCCATGAATTTGACAACCGGTAAACCCAGCTTCTTTCATAATTCGAGCAGCATTTCCAAAACGTTTAATGATCTCCCAAATGGCATCCT
>JAUROD010000046.1 GCA_030835845.1 Flavobacteriaceae bacterium | reverse complement strand
GGATTATTCTGAGTGTCAGAAGAATAGAAAGGACTGTGATTAGCATTGTATACATAACCAGAAGAGGGCTGTATCACTTGAGGAAGTTCTTCAATATCGTATGTTTCTTTCCAAAGTGTTTTTCGTGTATTTCCAGGGACAACTCCTTTCCAATTATATCCTTCAGCACGTTTAGGTATAAGTCCATTTGAAATATAAAATATAGTGTCATTTTTGTCTGCATAACCAATATTGTATCCTGGTAAAGCTTTCATTTTAAGAGCCTTATAAAAAGAAGTAAATGAGGTCGCTTTGTTCATCCTCCACCATTGCTCTAAGGCTCTAATTTCAAATAGTGCAGGTGTTCGTACAGCGTAATAACCTGATTTGTTTTTTAATGTAGGACCAAAAATTGAATGGTAATATTTTTTTGAAACTCGAAATGGAATACCAAGAATTTTGATCGTCAATTTTGCTTTATACGTATCAAGAGTTAAGTATTCCTCATCAACTTTATATGTTTTCTTTTTGGTAGGGTGCATTTGCAGTTTAAATACATCTGTTTTGTCTGGGTAGTTGACGGTATGTGCCCAAGCCAGGTGAGTATTAGCTCCAATTAAAATATTGGGAGTTCCTGCAAATAATGCTCCAATGATGTTTGTACCTTCCTCACTGCTAAGGTGTGCTTCATACCATGAAACAGGCCCATCTAGAGGCTGATGCGTATTTATTGCTAAATATGTATTTCCATCTGCGGTTCGAACACTATTCAAAGCAAATGTATTTGATCCCGTAAATTCCTCTTTGGGCATTTCTAGACTAATATCATTGTCCATTATACGTTGCACCCAGGAATCTCCTCCAGAGGAAATAAAAAGTTGAAGCTGTGCATAACGTAGCATTTTTTTTGGGGTGACAGGGAATAGTGCTTTTGAAAGTACTTCTTTTGGATGTGTTTCTGCATAACGATTGAACCCTTGAGCATAAGCCTCTACAATTTTTTTGTATTCAGGGCTAATCATATCGTCATATTGTTCATCTACAGTTTCTGAGGAACGAATAAATTGACTTATAAAATCAGCTCCTGCTCCCTTTAACCCCATGATTTTACCTAGAATAGCATTACCTGCCAAGTATGATTTTTGTATGGTGTTAAAATCATCTTCTGAATGTGCCCAAGCAAGCCCGTAAGCAACATCAGCGTCTGTTTTACCAAATATATGAGGCACTCCAAACGAATCCCTCACAATTTCAACATCCTGAGGATTGATTTGAGAAAAAGATAGGTTGGCAGTTAGTAGCCCTATTAAGGTAAGTTTTATAGAATGATTCATATAAAATTATTAAAATGCAAGTGAGACATAGATACGGTAAGCAAGATAAGCTCCAGTTATAGACCAAACCCACCAGCGGTTTTTCATATACCATTCCATAGTGAAAATATTTTTTAAAGCAGTGGATTTAAATTCACTGCTTAAAGTTATAAACCAATTAACTGTAAAGTATTATATGGAACATTCCATATCAGCTCCACAACATTGGGGAGATTTTATTTTACCCTCACATTCAGGACATTTAGATATTTGAACTGATTGCCCATTTACATCAAGATGATCATTTACTAAAGGGGTGTTGCATTTGGCACAAGTCGCATTGACCGCCATTCCACATTGTTTGCATTCGTATGTTGCCATATTTATTTTTTTATAAGTAACGTTCTTGAACTTCAGCTATTATTAAAAAAGCTAAACACAAAAAAACTGTTGCGATAACGATTCCTCCTACGCCCATAATTGGTTTTGTTTATTGTTCCTTTAAATATACTAAAACTATTCTTTAGTTTATTGTTTGAAAAACTCTTCTTTTGAAATTTCAAACCCAATAATCTTTTTTGCTCCAGTTGAGTAGTAAAAATCCAGAACCTCTTCTGTATTTAAACTTATCGGGATACGTTCAGGAGATTCGAAATAAGTTTTTAGATTAAAATATTGATAGACAAAATGACCTACGGGTAAATTTTTTATGGTGTATTGATCGAAAGCACGAACATAGACATGTGTGATATAATGTCTTCCACCATCACGGAGAGTTACAATTACATCATCCTCTAAGGTGTTAGACACCACCATAGATGCGTTGGACACAAGATTGATTTGTTCTTCAGGATAGCGACTTACGAAAATCTGTTCACCGGTCTTTGGACGTTGCGCCATCAAGGAAGTACTGAAAAGCAATAAAATAAGAAGCAGGTTTTTATTCATAAGAAATAGATTTATAGTACGATATTACGTATTATTTTTTCAATTATTTTTTTATTTAATAACATTTAAAAATACATAATTGTATTTAAATCCAATGTGATTTTAGTCAATTTAACACCTCATAAAAAATATTATTCTACAATTCAGAAGTTACTAAGTACTCTTCAACATATCGTATTTATGAAGTATAAGATTTTGGCTCTATTTCTGCGATCACTTTTTCAAATTCTGTTCCATCTTAAAAGAATATAATCACCCTTTCATTAATCCTCATCAATTTAATTTAAGTTGCCTGTCATTAAATAATGTGATTACTTTTTTGTTTTTCCTTTTCTACTTGCTTTTTTATATATTAAACAAAAATAAGCTGATTTTCAAGTTATCCCCTAAACATCAGACTAAATCTAACCTATCTGTCATAATTAGTTCGGGTATGTAATTAAAAAAAATTAATTGATACTTGCATAAAATCTCTCATTTTTTTTAAAAAATTACATAGCACTAAATTTTGTAAATCAGCATTAATACTTTGCAGTCAAAAAATGTATCAATAAATGAAAAATATATTTTTACTTCTTTTTTCCTTCACTATTTTTTCTTGTATTAAAAGTGACATAAAGCAATTTGAGTCTGGAGTAGACCCTACAATAGATGCAAGTGGGAGACAATATGATTTTTTGGAAGCACCCTTGATCACGTATTGTGGTCCGGGTTGGGGAAGAAAGTTTTGCCGATTTTTAGCAAAATATGAGGGAACAATCTGGGAGGATTCAGAAAATTATCACAGCGACTTTTCAGATATAAAATTTTCTAACTTTAATAACAATCGGTATTTTATTTCATTCTTTAATCTTGATAGTGCTACTTCATTTTGTGAAGGTTGGAAATTAGGTGAAACAAACTACAATGGAAAAAAGTGGAAAATAGAAATCAAAAAAGATCAGGAAGATGTTTTTTGGTTTGATTATGATTATTATGGGTCTAGTAATGAAATTGAATACAGCATAACTTATAAATATGAAGTAATTGACGGTTTACTTAATTTTTCAAGTACAGATGGTAAAACATTTATTTACAAACCCTCTCAAAAAAATTATTCAAAAGACGCTGTTAACACAGGTGAAATAATTGAATTAGACGGCTGCCTGTTTTATTAATTTTACACGCTACATTGACTCCATTATCTTTATGAATCACAGCCTGAGCGTTAGAAGTCATATTGTCAATAGCTCATAAAAAAGTGCACAAAAGTAAGAGGACACTACTTTCCAATACAGAAATTTGAAAAAATATTCCCCAGAAGCTCGTCATTAGTTACTTGACCAGTAATTTCACCAAGATGATACAATGATTGCCTAAGGTCTATTGCGAGTAAATCACTACTTAAATTATTTTCTAATCCAGCCTGTACTTTGCTTATTTCTTGAAGAGCTAAAACCAACGCAGCATAATGTCTCGAGTTGGTAATCATACTCTCGTCTTTGTAAGCAATTGATTTAAAGTAGTTTGTTAAAGATGATTTAAGTAAATCAATTCCGCTTTCATTTTTTGCACTTATTTGGAGGGTGATACGGTCGTTGAATCTTTCTGGTAGTTTGTGTGCTATTAAATCAACTTTATTAAAGATGACCCATAATGGGGTTTCTAATTGATTTTTTTGTATTTCACTTAGATTTTTTAAGTGATTTTTTTCTTCTTTTTTGAAAGTAGAAGCATCAATTAAATAAAATACAACAGCTGCTCCTTTACTTTTCTGAAGTGTACGTTGAATTCCAATTTTTTCAATTTGATCTTCAGTATCGCGAATACCAGCTGTATCAATAAATCGGAAAGCAATTCCGTCCAAAGTAATTTCATCTTCGATTGCATCACGTGTTGTTCCTGCGATATCACTTATTATTGCTTTATCTTCTTGAAGCAAGGTGTTTAATAGAGTAGATTTTCCTGCATTTGGTGCTCCAATAATTGCAACAGGAACTCCTTTTTTAATTACATTACCAAGAGCAAATGAATCAATAAGACGTTTGAGTAGATTTTGAATTTTAATAAGCAAAGCTTCAAAAGCAGCTCGATCAGCAAATGCAACATCTTCTTCTGAGAAATCTAGTTCCAATTCAATAAGACTTGCAAAATCAAGTAGTTCTTGTCGTAAAATTTTAATTTCCTCACTTATTCCACCCCGCATTTGACGCATTGCTACTTCATGACTAGCAGCATTTTCTGAGGCAATTACATCTGCTACAGCTTCAGCTTGAGCTAAATCCATTTTTCCATTCATAAAGGCACGTAAGGTAAATTCTCCTGCTTTTGCGGGTTGAACTCCTTTGTCAATAAACAGCTGAATTATTTTTTCTTGAATATATCTTGAGCCATGGCAAGAAATTTCGATTACATCCTCTCCGGTGTAAGAGTAAGGGTTTCGAAAAACACTAACCAAAACCTCATCAATCACTTGCTCATTCCACATAAAATCACCTAAATGAATCGTATGACTTTTTTGTCTTTGAAGTTCTTGTTTAGATTTTGCACGAAAAAAGAAGTCTGTAGTTTGTATTGCATCTGGACCCGAAAGTCTAATGACAGCAATGGCTCCTGCTCCTGAGGCAGTTGAAAGTGCAATAATAGTTCCTTCAGAAATCATATTTATATTGAACAGGTATAGGTAGCACGTTTTTTGTGCAACCTATGCTCGTAGTTTTTCCACATATTTTGAATAGAATCATTCTCTTCCAATTCAGGATTGGTTTCTACATCTGTAATTCCTTTTTTATTGAATAATTTTTGAACTTCATTAAAAATAATTGCCGTCACACCTTTGTTTTGATATTCGGGATGGACACCAATGAGATAAAATGATGCACGGTGATTGAAATATAGGGCTTTAATAATATGGAAAATTCCAAAAGGAAATAGTTTACCGTTGGCTCTTTTTAGTGCTTTTGTAAACGAGGGCATAATTATGACAAAAGCGATTAGTTTGCCTTGCTGATCGGCAACACATTTGATGAATTCAGGATGAATATATCTAAAATATTTTTCTTTATAATGCTTGATTTGATAAGGCTGAACTGGAACAAATGTCTGAAGTTTATTATAGGTTTCTTCTAATAATTCGAACATTTCCTCTACATAGGGAATGATTTGGCTTGTTTTTGTAAAGTGGAGTACATTAAGATTGTATCGGTTGAGGATTAAATCACCAAATCGTTTTACTTTTTCTGGAGAATCTTCAAATGAAGTGATTTTGATTTCATATTCTACCCATTGTGCCAATTTATTTAGCCCTAAATCTTCCATGTGCTTGGAGTAGTAGGGGTAATTATAATTGGTAATCATTGTATTCATTTCTTCAAATCCATCAACCAACATACCAGCTCGATCTAAGTTTGAAAATCCAACAGGTCCCTCAATAAAAGTTAAGTTATGTTTTTTACCAAAATTTTTGACTGCTTCAAGCAAGGCTTTTGTTACCTCTATATCGTCTATTACATCGTACCATCCAAAACGTGCTTTGTGTTTGTCTAATGTATTCACTTCAATCCAATTGACCATGGCTGCAATTCGACCCACAATTTTTCCGCTTTGATAGGCT
>JAUROD010000045.1 GCA_030835845.1 Flavobacteriaceae bacterium | reverse complement strand
TTATCCCTTGAACAATTGGAAATGGATTATGAACATCCTCAACATGGATTAAAATTTAATTTGATTTCAACTATTGGGATGTATTCATGGCATTGTAACCATCATTTAGCACATATAAAAAATGCCCTGAAATCAAAAGGTGAATTTAGTTAGCCAGTAAAACAAACGAAAAAGAGTATTGAAATAGCAGACTTTTCTTTTAACGTTGATTTGAAAGTCATTGTTTACGAAAAAAGGCATAGAAATATGCGCACATAAATCCAATTAGGTTAAATAGTTGGTCGTAAATACTTGGAACACGGGTTTGTGTCAATTGTCCTTGAAGAATTTCTAAAGAACCTCCTATAATAAAAGTAATACAAAAAATAAAAATCCATTTTCGCTTGGGAGAAATTAACTGAGAAAACAGCTTATTTAGACAAATACTTAAACCTGCATACATTCCAAGGTGAGCTAACTTATCTTGATGTCTAAAATGAACGAATTCATTTATTTTATTTGATTCATATAAACTCAAAAACAAAATAAATAAACACCAAAATAGGGTAACAACAACCCATTTCGTATCTGCTCTATACATAGTTGTAAAAGTACTGTAATTCTTCCTTATGAAATAAATTTCCACAATTATGACTAAATTAACTTTAAAATAAAAATGAAATGAAAATCTATATTACAACCTTATATATCGTCCTTTTTTCTTCATTTACTTTTGCTCAACAGAATAATGAAGATTCTATTCAATCAAAAATCAAACGTTTTTCAATTGGGATTAAAGGAGGGGTTCCAAATGGTTTGAGCGGGACTTTAGAAATCACACCTCCTCTATTCGCCTCTCATTTTGCACTCTATGTCGATGTTGGTAACTTGAACATTAAACTTGAAAATGAAGATATAAATTTAAAATACAATGAGTATGGAATTAATTACTACTTTGGAAAAGAAGCAAAAGGAATATATGTTAGTGCTGGAGTCTCAAAGTTAAATACTAATCTAATTTATACTGGTTTAGAAGTTACTGCAGCAGAAAATATTACCTATTCAGGTTCTGCAAGAATTGAAGAGCAAATTAGCTCGAAAAATATAAAATTAGGAGTTAAGACTGGTGGACGAATATTTTTTAGACTAGAACTTGGTTACGGATTTAGCAACAATATTCCAAATACACTAACCATTATGGCTTCTGCAAATACACCATCTGGAATGATTAACGAAACTCAAACTGTAGACTTCCCTGAGGTTATTGGAATAGGTGAAAAAGGATTATTCGTTGGAAATATTGGTTTCGGAATATCACTATTATAATTTAGTAAGTAAGTATTTTTTTTTGACATAATTTTAACTTACTGATAGTTAGTAGTTTGAAAAAAATGCTTCATTATCTCTTTCTTGTAAAAAAATGTTTTAACATAAATAAATGAAGGACAAATTTAATATAGTCCTATGTTTGGTTCATCAATTCGTTTCATCTGAGTTGGTTTATGGTTAAAGTCCCTAAGTATACTTGGGGGCTTTTTTTTTCTTACCTTTCGGATGCATGAAGAAGTTTTTCGTTTTACTATTTTTATTTAGTATTTACTCTTACGCTCAAATTGATACAATAAATACAATTGAATTGGATGAGGTTAAGATCAATTCCATTAAATTAATATATTCAGCTCAAGAATTTCCAGGGGCATTAACCATTAAGCAAATTGACGAAACATGGCAGGGTCCTTCCCTATCTCTTCAAGAATATCTGACAAACATTCCTGGAATAAGCAGTTTTAACTCATCGAATTATGCTCAAGATTTACGTTTGTCTATTCGAGGTTTTGGCGCTCGATCTGCTTTTGGAATTCGAGGTATTAAGGTAATCGTTGATGGAATACCTGAAACTACTCCTGATGGACAAGGACAGTTGGATAACCTACCCCTTTCATTAATTCGAAGAATCGAACTGATTCGAGGTTCAAGTGCATTGCGATATGGAAATGCATCGGGAGGTGTAATCCATATCGAAACTCTTGATTATGCTGAAAGTCCTTTCCATACTTTTGGAATTAGACTGGGACAGTATAGCCAAAAACAATTCGAATACACGGCAGGTATAAAGCTAAATTCTACGCATCTAATTGCACACTTAAATCATAATCAAGGAAACGGATATCGCCAACATAGTCAATATGAGTCGACTTTTTTAAACCTAAAGGTAAATCAAAAAATAAATTCCAAATCAAAAATAAACCTACAATTCAATTTAACAAATAGTCCTATTGCACAAGACGGAGGAGGACAGACTCAGAGTGATATAGATACTAATCGATCTTTGGCAAGAGATAGAAATGTATTGTTTGATGCGGGCGAAAAAATTAGCCACCAAAAAATTGGAGCTACATATTCATTCCATCAAAATCGAATAGATATAAAAAGTTATGCCTTCGCAAGTAACAGAAACTTTATGGGTAAACTCCCTTTTAGTGATGGTGGAATTGTACACCTAAAAAGAAATTACTTTGGACAGGGAAGTGACCTCACCTATGCTTTTGGGTCTAAAGAGGTTCTGCTACGTAACCAAATTGGATATGCTTATGCATACCAAAACGATCAACGAAAACGCTATATCAATCAAGAGGGATTAAAAGGAACACAAACATTAAATCAGTGGGAACAATTCTCAAGTCTTGGTTTTTATTTCATTCAGCAGATCGAATGGAAAAAGTGGTTGATTAATGGGGGTATTCGTTGGGATAAAAATGTACTGACTTTAGAGGACAACTTTATATCAGATGGTGATTCATCGGATAGTAAAAACTTAAATGCTTGGAGTCCTCAATTCGGTATTTCATATGAAGTTAAGCCTAGGCTCCACACCTTTATAAATTTCTCTAAAAGCTATGAAACCCCAGCATTGAGCGAATTATCGGCAGATCCAAGTGGGAATGGTGGATTTAATTCAAGTTTAGGAATTCAGGAAGCGAATACCAATGAAATTGGATTCAAACAAAAAAACAAGCTAATAAGCTGGACACTAACAGCATTTCATATTGATACTAAAAATGATCTTGTACCCTATCAACTTGAAGCTTATGAGGGTAGAACATTTTATAGAAATGCAGGACGAACACTTAGAAAAGGGCTTGAAGCTGATCTAATTTACAGTCTAGGTAAAAAATGGAGACTCGGAGCTACTTATAACTTATCAGACTTCACCTATCAGGCTTTTGAGAAGTCAGGTACTGATTACAAAGGGAAAGTTCTTCCAGGCATTCCTATTCAATTTGGAGGGTTTTCAGCGCAATTTACTGCTCATAAGGGGTGGTTTATTCGTTTGGAATCCAATTATCGTGGAAAGGTATATACAAATGACTCAAACACTTCTTTTTCTGAGGGTTTTTGGAAACAAGACATAGCACTAAACTTTCCTATCGATTGGGCAAAACAATCATTTCATTTTGTGTTGGGAATTAACAATCTTACAAATCAGCTTTATAGTGATAACATTCGAATTAATGCCTTTGGTGGACGCTTTTTCGAAGCAGCTCCCGAACGTATGATTTATGCCAGAATGTTTGTAAAACTAAGGTAAGTTAGCTGCAGAGGAATGATCACTGACAATCACCCATTCTCCATTTATTTTTCGAAAAAGTAAAGTGAAAAAACCTGTGGGCTGATCCGATTTACGCATCAGTGTAAATCTCCCTATGAGCTGAATTGTTTGAGAATCCCATTGGTTAAAGTGAAGAATATCAAAAGAAAGTGTACCCATTGCATCCAAATCTGGATAACTGATTTTATAATTGTTTAAGGTATTTACAAATCCATAGGTAGGACCTTTGCTGCCAACAAAAACTAATTGATCACTTTTCCAATACCCCTCCATAAAAAAATCAATATCACCAGAATTCCAAGCCTCAATTTGATTATCTAAAATGGCATAAATAAGATTTTTGTCACTTGATTCTTGAGCCATCAACTGGCTTGTTCCTAGGCAAAAAAGTAATACTGTAAAATAATTCTGTAGTGAATTTTTCATAGAGATAATTGTTTCAGTTTTCGTAAACTTAGGAAAAACTGATCTTATTCATCTATATTTTGAGCATAAAAAGTCTCCAATTGTTCTGGGAAATAGTAGGTAATTTGAATCGGTCGGCAACACACCTCACAATCCTCCACATAAGATTGTTCGGAATTAAGTTTTTCTAATATCATAGAAATTTCCTCCCAGCAATAAGGACACTGAAAAAAATGTTCGAACATCAGTCTAATTTTGTGAGTTTATCGACTACAATTTCCCAATCTCCCATCAATGTATTTAATGACTCCTTTTTGGCGTTATATTTTTCAAAAAAATCAGGTGTAGCAATAGTTTGTTCATAATTTATTTCGAGTTCAAAATCAATTGATTTCAACTCTTCTTCTAGATCTGCAATTTTTCGTTCTAAATTCGATTGCTTGTTTTGTAGTGATTTGCGTTTTTTTTGATTTTGGTAATCTTCACCCGCTGTATTTTTGGATTTTTTTTCTTTTTGTTTGGTTTGAAATTCAAGTTCGAACAAAGAATTTGCCTTTTTTTGATCGAGGTAAAAATTAATATCACCCAAATATTCTTTCAGCTTATGGTCTTTAAATTCCATCACTCGATCGCTTAATCCCTGAAGGAAATCTCTATCGTGTGAAATTAAAATAAGTGTTCCCTCAAAGCGCTGAAGTGCTTGTTTTAACACTTGTTTAGATTGTATATCAAGGTGATTAGTTGGCTCATCCATAATCAATACATTGAAAGGAGACAGTAATAATTTACATAAAGCAAGTCGATTCCGCTCCCCTCCTGAGAGCACATTGACACGTTTATCTACATCATCTCCTCGAAACATAAAAGCACCAAGCATATCCCTCACACGAGAACGATTTTCATCAGTTGCAGCATACTGCATTGTTTCCAAAAGTGTCATTGAACCGTCTAAATATTCTGCTTGATTTTGAGCAAAATAACCTACCATTACATTGTGTCCTAATTCACAATTTCCTTGATACGTAACTTCGTTAACTATAATTTTAGCAAGAGTTGATTTACCCTGTCCGTTTTGCCCCACAAAAGCCGTTTTAGTCCCTCTTTCGATTTCCAAATCAACTCCGGTTAGCACTTTTTTATCACCATAACTTTTGATGATATTTTTTGCAGAAAGCACAACCTTTCCTGGTTGTACTGAAATTGGAAAATTAAGTTTCATTGAATTGTTTTCCACTGCATCTAGTTCAATTCGATCAATCTTATCTAGCTTTTTAATTAAAGACTGAGCCATTGAAGCTTTACTTGCTTTTGCACGAAAACGTTCAATTAACCTTTCTGTTTGTTGAATCTGTTTTTCTTGATTTTTTTGCGCATTACGTTGTTGCTCCAAAATTTCCTCTCTCAAAACAAGGTAACTTGAATAGGCCTGTTTGAAATCATAAATCCTTCCACCAACAATCTCAATTGTACGATTGGAAGTTTGGTCTAAAAACATTTTATCATGCGAAACCAAAACCACAGCTCCACTGTACTTTGTCAAAAAATCCTCCAACCAAATGATTGATTCAATATCAAGGTGATTGGTAGGCTCATCAAGTAATAAAATATCGTTGTCTTGGAGGAGTAGTTTAGCCAACTCGATTCGCATTCTCCATCCACCTGAAAAGGTATCTGTCATTTTATCGAAATCTTCACGGTTAAAACCAAGCCCCTGTAAAATTCGCTCGGTTGTTCCTTGATAATGATATCCTCCAATTAATTCGTATCGTTCAGTAACCTCATTAAGACGAATAATTAATTCGCTATAAGCCTCAGATTCATAATCTGTTCGCTCAGTTAGTTGTTGGTTAATCTCTTCCATTTCAACTTCCAACAATTTTATTTCACTGAAAGCTTGGTAGGCTTCATCAAGAACGGTTCTTCCTTTTTCAAAATCAATATCTTGTCTTAGAAAACCTATTTGAATGTTTTTTTCTTGTGCAATACTTCCAGAAGTAGGTTGTGTGTCTTTGGCAAGCAAATGAAGTAAGGTTGACTTTCCAGCCCCATTTTTTCCGACCAAACCAATACGGTCACCAGCACCTAAACGAAATGAGATTTCTTTGAAAAGAGTAGTTCCTCCAAAGGAAACGGTTAAATTTTGTACGCTGAGCATTCTCAAAAATTTTTACAAAAGTGAGAAAAACACACTGATTTAAAGCTTATTTCACACCTTTTTTTCGAAGCGCGAAATATTTACCTCATCAGGTAGTGATTCGTTCTTAAATATTGCATTAAAAAGCCATCTCGAAGCAAGGGGTGCAGTTAAAACTCCGCGAGATCCAAAACCGTTTAAAAGATGAATTCTTCTGCTTGAAGAATGTGTTCCTACCAGTGGACGACGATCTTTAACTGTTGGACGGATTTGTGCAATCTGTTCTTCAACTGTAAATGGAACTTCAATCATTTGATGAATTTTTCGAAGCACCCAATCCTTTCCCTCCTCAGTTGTTTGGAGTGATTTATCTTGTTGTTCAAAAGATGCTCCCGCCCAAAATAAGTCATCGTGAAGTGGAGCAATGAAAATCGGACCCTTTAAAATCATTTTTGACGACAACTGACTTGACCTAATTAATAAAATCTGTCCCTTTGATCCGATCAATGGCAAATAGGAAAAAAATGGATTGTCTACCATGGCATAACCTTCACAAAAAACAATGTGAGATGCTTCTATTGATTTATAACGGATTGAATTATCAAGGATTTCTAAAGCATGGTAATCAAAATTTTCTTGCTGGTAATCGTTTCCTAAAGCAGATTTATACGTTTCTATGAGTGTAGCAGTGTCAAGTCGACCACAGTGTTTTACTGTACCATATCCATAAGGTGTTTTGATTCCTTGATGTTGGTCATGTTTTATTTTTGAATCCAAAAAAAAGTCCAATCCCTCACGATCTGAAGCGACAATCCATTGATTATGATCGGCTGCTTCTGAAAATATTTTATGGATAGGTAAGCGGCGGAGTAAATTTTGATTGAGTCTTTTTTCAATACTTTGATAAAAGGGCAATGCAGTTTCGTGAAACTTTACTCCGTTCCAACTGAGGTTAAATCGTTTGAGGACTGTAGGGTTATAAATTCCGGCTGCGATTGCGGATGAACCTGATTTTTTTGAATCGATCACATGAACCGATTTACCTTCTAAACGCAAGGTTTCGGCAAAACTTAGTCCTGCTAACCCAAGACCAATCACCAAGCAATCTACTTTTTTCATTGTCAAAAATAAAAAAACGCTGCAATCATGCAGCGTCTTTTATAGGAATAAATTTGATCAGTTATTCCACATATCTTGCTCAAAATTCAAAATTTTGGCTTTAATTCTGTCGGACTCCATAAGACGTAACATTGCATCCTCAAAAATATAATCTCCAATTTTACGATCCTCGTATACATTGTCTTCCTTATAGATTATGGAGGAAAATCTTCTGGAGTTTAGTAAGTTGTCAAAGCTAATAGGTCGAGATGTGTTTTCTTTATTAAATACTTTTGTATTGTGTAGTGTCACACGTGCGTCAGGGTACCAAATCCAAAAAAGTGGAATTAAGTCTTGTTCCTCTTCCGCTTGATTCAAAAAGTTTACATCAGGAGCAACAGGAGCGATCCCAAGCATCCGATATTTTAATTCCCCAAGCCTACGATCAAAATACCAAATTCCTTTGACCCAATATTGTCTTATTTCTCTTGAGGTGATTGTTCGTTTATTTATATATTGGGGATCTATTTTTTCACCCGCATTTAATTGGTCTCTACCTGCATCAAGCGTATCAATTGCCACTAATTTTTCTTCAATTTCATCAAAAGACAATTTGAATTTAAAATAGTCATCGTCATACACTTCCTTAATTGCACCTAATTTAATTCCTTCTTTAAGGACATGAAAAAGCGATCTTCTATCGGAGCCTAGATTGATTGTGTCGGTGGGATAGTAGAAAGGAAAATTGATCCTTTGATCTAAATCAATTAATTCCCATATTGTTTTTGACCACATCACATCTCGATCATCGATATAACCGTATGACAAGGGTGCTGTGTTATTAGCAGTGGATTGATTTTTATTTAGTCTACCTATTTCTTGAGGTACTTTTGCATTTAGCAAATTAGGCTGAGCATGGAGCTGCATGGAAAAACTACCCAAAACAATAAGTGTAACCAATACTTTTACTTTCATCAGATATGCTTTTAATTAACTAATTCACAAATTACGGGAGAAACCTTTTTAAATCTATAACTTGGATTGTTGGGGTTGACCACCGTAATATCAAAAATTTGGATGGTTTGTCCAGCACGTGCTCTTCGCAAAGCATTTTTGGCTTTTGCATCCAATTTATTTCCTTTCACATTGACTGTAGCTTGACCAGGTACCTTAAATTTAAATCCTGTGGTACGCAAGGTTAAATCAAAATCAAAATCCTCTAGAACTGCCCCAATGGTTGAAATTTCAAGATTGGATCGTGGAATCTGAATACTCCCAGTTTCTCCACGTACAGAACCAGTAGGACGGGGAAGGTCTTTTATACGAAATTTTGTTTTTGTTGTAATTTTTTCTCCATCTGGCAACTCTCCACTTGCAGTGATAGTCAACTCTCTTCCTTTTCCAGGGTTCATCGTATACTTACTTCCTCTAAGTCGTTTTAATCCAGGTGCAGAAGCATTGATTTTATCGTCTGAAATTCCAGGTATTGAAATTGTCATTGGATTTTCTACTCCACGATAAACAACGTTCATTTTATCAGCTGAAATTACTGCTGAATTGGGTTTAGCAATTACAGAATAACTTTGGTTAACAGGAATTTTAGAGGCTACACCTTCATTCAAGAATACCAATTCTCCCTCAATAAAATGATCACCTGGGAGACCGGCATCCACATCAAGTGAAACTCCACCTGGTATTTTTGTATATTCTTTGGAGGAAAGCTTTCGTCCATCAATTGATAAGACGACATCATTTGGATTTTGAGCACCTGATTTTCGTCCTAACAAAACACTACCATTGAATTTTTCACCTTGATAATACACACCTCTTTCAGCCTTGAGCAAAGTTATGTAGTTTTCAGTATTAACCTCGCTACTACCCTCCAACTCACGACCCAAAAGCGCATTCAATACATCACTTTCTGTCAATCGAATATCATTTTGTAGCATCGTGAATTTCGCCAATGATGAAATCAATGGAAATCCTTCAAAATTATGGGATAACCATGATTGTGGTTGTCCATCGCTATTGATGATATTTCCGTTTTCATCTCCAGTAAAAAAACGTTCATCAATGAGCGCTTTATATTGACTAAATTCATTGGAGAATAGCTGGTGTAATTCGGCTTTGTAACGATTAATCAAATCAATAAATTCATCTCCTTCAGGGGAGATCCCGCTTGAATCAAAAAAAACAATATCTAAACTTTCTCCATTGTCCATCTCTTCAAAGTTTTCAAGATTAGGATCTTTTAACCGTTGTTTTTCGGTTATCAGATTTTTTAAATCTTCAATTTTTTGATGGAAATTTTCTGAAGCAATTTTAATTTTTTTAGCTCTTTCATTTTGAGCGATCCACTTGCCTTTCTTTTCAATGGAATTGGTTTCAATTTTCTCGTAAAACAATTGATTTCCTTGGTAGACACGTTCATTGGATTTTGATACTTTTTTGAACACTTGACCAAAGCCATCCAACACTTCTTTACTCACATTTAGTGCGAGCATGGCGATAAAAACCAAATACATCAACGTAATGAGTTTATTACGTGGGGTTTCTCTTGCTGAAGCCATAGGTTAGTTTTTATTCATCGCTTTTAGCATTGCTTCATATACCTCATTGAGTGAAGCTAAATTTGCAGAAAGTAAATCCATTTGTGCTTTTAATCGCTCTGCATTTTGAGCGATTTGATCGTTATACTCTCCAGTAGATGTTGCATTTTTAAGTTGGCTATCATACAATTCATTTAGCGAGGATAATTTTTTCGATGCTACATCCAGTTGTTCTGAATAGTTGTTGGAAGAAGAAATTACCTCAGCAGCTGGAGCTAAAGCCTTTGCTGATGCCTCTAGATTTTCAATACTTTTTTTCAATCCATCAACAACGGTCACATCTAGTTTTGCTTCACGAAGCATAGCGTCAATTTTTTCAGACAATCCTTCTTCCTTATTTCCAATTCCTGTTTTACGTAATTGTCTGTTATGTAAAAATTCTTCTTGTTCTTCATGAACATCGTCAAGCATCAAACCACCTACAAAGAAAATAACAGCTTCCATAATAAGTCCTACTCCTAAAACAAAGCCACCACTAATTGGTCCAATATCAATATGTGAAATTTTAAACAATGCTCCAATAATTACAATTGATCCTCCAAACTGAAAGAGCATATGCATTATCACTTTTCTTTTTAATCGACCTTTAACTTGTGTTGCGTCCATTGTATTGTATTTATTTCATTTTAACACTTTTCGATCCCAAATAGTCTTGAACAGTTCGGAATCCAATATAACTTCTAGCGGTATCTTGATACTCGTAATCTCTTGTACTAACGCGTAAAAAGTAAGCCACATCTTTCCAAGAGCCTCCGCGAATAACTTTTCTTTCTTCTTCTTTCAAGGACAAATTTGGATTAAGAGAAGACACATAATCGTAGCTTAGAGGGTCGTAGGACGAACCGGTCCATTCCGACACATTTCCTGCCATATTATAAAGATTGTAATCGTTGGGATAATATGATTTTGCTTCGACAGTATACAGGGCTTGATCAGCAGCATAATCCCCTCTTAATGGTTTAAAATTAGCCAGAAAACAACCCCGATCATCCAACAGATATGAGGATCCCCATGGATAGGTTGCGGAGGGAAGGCCTCCACGAGCAGCATATTCCCATTCTGCCTCGCTGGGTAACCTAAAGTCACTGACGGGGGGTTTCTTCTTTCCTTTTAAAAAGTTGTTTTTAATACGTGTTCGCCAATTGCAAAAGGCTACTGCCTGTTCCCATGAAACTCCAACAACTGGATATTCGTCATAGGCTGGATGCGAAAAATAATTATTGTGCATCGGCTCGTTGTAGGAATAGCTAAAGTCTTTTATCCAAACTGTAGTGTCTGGGTAAATTTCCAATTCTTTCTTTTGGATGAACTGCATACGTCCTTTTGATGAATTAGCTCCTGCTCTTGCTGCTGCTTCTGCATCAAAGAATAAGTATTGATACACAAATTTTTTAACATCAATTTTCATTTGTCCATTGTACCAAACATCGGGTGGTAAGTACATGCTATCCATCACTTCTGCATATGCTTGATCCATATAATTTTCTGGATTCCATTCTATTTCAGCATCCCAATTAAGTGCACGGCCTGCATAAAAATCCTCAGAAACGTCATAATAATTTTCGCGCATATATTTTTGAAACTCTGACAAACTAGCTGTATCTGCATCTTTAAAGGCATACTTTCCGATTCCATTTTCGTCGTTGGCTGACAAACCCAATTCATCTACTTTTCGAGCTAATAAAGAAAGAGTTACAGAGTCTCTTACCCAATGAACAAATTGGCGATATTCACTATTGGTAATTTCGGTTTCATCCATAAAAAACGAACGGACAGAAACGGTTTTTAGGGGGGCATTTTTTTGTCCTGCAATGTCTTCGTCTTGAGATCCCATTACAAAAGAACCACCCTCAATAAGAGTCATTCCTTTTGGTTTTTCTGGAAACCATTTTTTCTGTTGTAATCCACTTAGTTCTCCCTGCTTGTTTTTACAACTAGCAAGAAGTAGCACACTAAAAATGAAAACAATTATTTTTCTCATATTACACTTTAAACGTTTCGTGTACATTATTATTTTATTCTACCTCAAAATTCATTGAAATAGTAGTTAATTTCGTTTTGATGCCTTCCACCATCTTTCGGGTAATTCGTCTTTACAAGCATCCAGATAATCCTGGTGTGTACAAGACAACAACGTATTTGCAGGCTTTTTATTATCCAAGTAGCTTTCATTTGTCATTTCCATCCACCATCGTTTACTTTTTTCACTTTTATAAAAAATCAATTCACGATCTGACATAGCCACTGTGTACTTTTTAAACCCTTCGCTTGTTAGGACGGGATATTCATCAAAGCGACATTCTACTCCTTCTATAAAATACCAGACAACTTGAGCTAGTAATTTGTGAAAAACAGGGATATTTTTTAAATCAAAAAAACCGACCATTGAAAGACGATCACTAATGCCTGCATAGCGGGAAAGGGCACATACTGTTCGACTATCTATTCCGTTAGGCATTCCATTTGAAAAACTTCCATCGGCTAATCCACTAAGTACTTTCATATCAAAACTCGCAATATCTGCCTCTCTAAAAACAGGCTCTGTATACGCGGGTTCGTCTAGTACTTTTCCTAAACGGTGGCACTCAAAAAACAATTTATCCATCAAATCCAATTCTTCTTGAGCAATTAAATAGGATTGGTATCCTAAGTTGGTAAAATTATTTAATCGACTATTTTGTTCCATGATGATTTCACTCATATAAGAACGTCCAGAAATTAATTCTTCCTCTTGTGAAAAATCAAATCGATTATCAACCGATACTATATTTACCCATTGTGTTCCTTTTTCAAAGGCGCGATATAAAGCTATTGTAAGGTCTTGACTTCCACCAAGAATTAGTGGAATAATCTGCACCTGACGAAGGTGCTGACAAATATCTTTGAGTGCCCAATAGGTGTCTTCGGTAGTTTCTCCTGAAGGAAGGTTTCCTAAATCGACAAAGTCGACCGTCCAATTTCCAGGGTATAATTGATAAAATTCGCGACGAAAAGCCTCCATGTCATATTCCTCGACTGGATAATAACTATTTCGACTTTCGCTTACACCAATTAGAGCTACTCGAGCATCTTTAAGCGATGGAAAACCGTTGCGTTCTGTGTGAATCTGTATGGATTTTCCAATGACTTGTTTTGGAAGTAAAGATGTTATTCCAAGCACTGTATCATCAATAGGTTGAAGAAAATCAAGTGCCATACTTTATTTTTTAGTTGTTCGCTTTTTGGGGGCAGCTTTTTTCTTTTTAGGTTTTTTCGCTTCAATTAGAGCCTGAGCTTTTTCGAGGGTCAACTTTGTTGCATCAATTTCTTTTCCTAGTTCTATTTTTACTTTCCCCTGAATTATGTTTGAGCGACCCCAACGTGCTTTTTCTACACGAATTCCTTCTGCTTCCCAATTATGAATAACTTTATCTTTCTCCTTTTGGATTTTTTCTTCAATCAACGTCTCAATATCTTGTTCTGAAAGGTTGTCAAAATCGTATTTCTTGTTTACGTTAATAAACATTCCACTCCATTTGATAAAAGGTCCAAAACGTCCTTTCCCTTTGGTAACAGGAAGTTCGTTATACATATAAATCGGTGCATCTGCTTTTTTCTTTTCCTCAATCAATTCAATCGCTAAATCACGATCGACTTCCATTGGATTTGACCCTTTGGGCAGAGAAACAAAAGTATTTCCAAACTTTACATATGGACCAAAGCGACCATTATTTACAGACACATTTTCACCTTCATATTCCCCAAGATCTTTGGGTAGTTGAAACAATTCGAGGGCTTCCTCAAAAAGAATTGTATCGAGTTGTTGTTCTTGTGTTAGACTAGCAAAAATAGTTGGTTCATCGTCATCTGTATCCCCGATCTGAGCGATAGGACCAAATTTACCTAAACGCACTTTTACGGTTCGTCCACTTTCAGGATGTTTCCCTAAAATACGTTCTCCTGATTCTCTTTCAGCATGTTCTTTAACATGATTTACAGTAGTTTGAAATTGACCATAAAAACCTTTAATCATTTTTACCCAATCTTCGCGACCTTCGGCAATTTCATCGAAGTTTTTCTCCACATCAGCCGTAAAATTGTAATCTAAAATATCCTTGAAATTATTGACCAAGAAATCGTTGACAATCATTCCAATATCTGTTGGTACTAACTTTCCTTTTTCAGAACCTACCATTTCGGTAAGAAGATTTTTCTTGACTTGTTGGTTGACCAAACTAAACTGCTGATAATTTCGAGCTACTCCTTCGACTACTCCTTTGGCTATATAACCACGATTCTGAACAGTTGAAATGGTCGGTGCATAAGTGGATGGTCTCCCGATTCCTAGCTCTTCAAGTTTTTTAACCAATGAAGCCTCTGTGTATCGATAAGGAGGTCGGCTAAAACGTTGTGTAGAAATCAAGCTTTTTAAATTGAGTTGATCTCCTTCTTCAACAGCAGGCAAAATACCTTCAGCTTCTTCCTCGTCGTCGTCAACACCTTCTAAATACACTTTAAGGAAACCTTCAAAAGTGATTATTTCTCCTTTCGCTACAAATGGATTAGGGTGTGTTGATGCAGTAATTTTTAATGCGGTACGTTCCAGTTTTGCATCACTCATTTGAGAGGCAATTGTGCGTTTCCAAATCAATTCATATAAACGCATTTGATCGAAATCAACCTGAACCTTATCTCGACTTAGATCGGTTGGACGAATTGCTTCGTGTGCTTCTTGGGCACCTTTGCTTTTACTTTTAAATGAACGTGCTTTTACATATTCTTTTCCGTACCTATTTTCAATTTCTCCGAGGGCAGCATTTTGTGCTTCTTTAGATAAATTTACGCTATCTGTACGCATGTATGTGATTAAACCTGCTTCATATAAACGTTGTGCAAGGGTCATCGTTTTAGATACCGAAAAGAATAACTTTCGGGCTGCTTCTTGTTGTAAAGTAGAAGTAGTAAATGGAGCCGTTGGACTCTTTTTTGCTGGTTTAGTTTCTTTCGAGGATACCTTAAATGTAGCATCGCTGTTGGTCGATAAAAAAGATTCGACCTGTTTTTCATCCTCAAATTGCTTGGTCAGTTGCGCTTTGATCAGCTTATTTGAGCTAGATAAAAATTCAGCTTGTGTTTTATAGGTTGATTCTGGGATAAACGCTTTAATTTCACGTTCTCTCTCCACAATTAATCGAACGGACACAGACTGTACACGACCTGCAGACAATCCACCTTTTACCTTTTTCCAAAGCACGGGAGACAATTCATATCCTACCAATCGGTCGAGCACACGACGAGCTTGTTGCGCATTGACTAAATTGTAGTCTATTGCACGTGGTTTTTCAATAGCATTGAGAATTGCATTTTTTGTAATTTCATGAAAAACAATACGTTTGGTGTTTTTTTCATCCAAATCAAGTGTGTTGGCTAAATGCCATGCAATGGCTTCTCCTTCTCGATCTTCATCACTTGCTAGCCAAACCATTTCTGCTTTTTTAGCCAGTGATTTTAATTCAGAAACTACTTTCTTTTTATCTGAAGAAACAATGTATTTTGGTGAAAAATCTCCATCGACATCCACACCAAGCTCTTTGGAAGGAAGATCCGCAATATGCCCAAAACTAGAGGCTACTTTAAACTCTTTTCCTAGAAATTTCTCAATTGTTTTCGCCTTTGCAGGTGACTCAACAATAACTAAATTCTTTGCCATAGGTGGATATCTTTGCAGACAAAAGTAGCTGAATTTTTTCATGAGTCAAACTTTAACGAACAAATCAATTAAAATAAACTTCACAAACTACCTCGATTTGAACCCTATAAGTTGGTTATTAAAATTTATAAATTGTCTTTCTAAAAACATGACAAAATGGCGGATATTTTGTAATTTTGTGTGATTTTAATCAACGATTTGTCCTTACAAGAAGGGCATATATAATATGAGTAAACAAGCCAATCAAACTGCAACCGAAATGGTTGAAAAGAAAATTACACCACAAACTGATGGGGTAATCATTTCCTCCAATGCAACGAATGGAAAAGAGGGAAAGGCTGTTTTTATCGAATCATATGGCTGTCAGATGAACTTTGCAGACAGTGAAGTTGTTGCTTCAATCCTTGCTGGAGAAGGGTATCACACTACAAAAGAATTGACAGAGGCTGATTTGGTTTTAATCAACACCTGTTCGATTCGTGAAAAAGCAGAACAAACTGTTCGCAAACGACTTGAAAAATTCAATGCAGTCAAAAAAACTAATCCTTCAATGAAAGTTGGGGTATTGGGATGTATGGCTGAACGATTAAAACACAAATTTCTTGAAGAAGAAAAAATTGTGGATATGGTTGTTGGTCCAGATGCCTACAAAGACCTGCCAAATCTTTTAGCAGAAATCAATGAAGGACGTGATGCGGTCAATGTTATTTTATCCAAAGAAGAAACCTATGGGGATATAGCTCCGGTTCGATTGGACTCCAACGGAGTAAGTGCTTTTGTTTCAATTACTCGTGGTTGTGACAACATGTGTACCTTTTGTGTTGTTCCTTTTACACGAGGAAGAGAACGAAGCCGCGACCCTAAAAGTATTTTAGAAGAAGTAAACGATTTGGCAAAAAAGGGATTTAAAGAAATTACTTTATTGGGACAAAACGTCGATAGTTATCTGTGGTATGGTGGAGGACTCAAGAAGGATTTTTCAAAAGCCTCTACACTTCAACAAAAAACAGCTGTTGACTTTTCAAAGCTTCTGACGCTTGTAGCTGAAGCACACCCCCGAATTCGAATTCGATTTTCAACTTCCAATCCACAGGATATGACAGTGGATGTCTTGCACACCATGGCAAAGTATCCCAATATATGTAAGTACATTCATTTGCCTGTACAATCGGGAAGTAATCGTATTTTAAAAGAAATGAACCGTTTACATACCCGGGCAGAGTACATTACATTGATTGATCAAATCCGTACAATTATTCCTGGTTGTGGTATATCGCAAGATATGATTGCTGGTTTTCCAACCGAAACAGAGGAAGATCATCAAGACACCCTTAGCTTGATGGATTATGTGAAATATGACTTTGGATTTATGTTTGCCTATTCGGAGCGTCCGGGTACGCTTGCTGAACGAAAAATGGAAGATGATATCCCTGAAAAAGTCAAAAAAAGAAGATTGCAAGAAATCATTGATAAACAACAAGCACACAGTCGTTTCCGAACCGCATCGCATGTAGGAAAAGAAGTTTGTGTTTTGATTGAAAAAGAGTCGAAGCGTTCGGATGCTCATTGGAGTGGAAGAACGACTCAAAATACTGTAGTTGTTTTCCCAAAAGAAAACTATCAAATTGGCGATTTGGTTGATGTATTTGTAGAGGAATGTACCTCTGCAACTTTGCTGGGTATAGCAACTGGAATTTCGAAAGCGATTTAACTATGGAAAATTTACAACACATAAAACAACGTTTTGGTATCATTGGGATGAATCCTTCATTGGACAGAGCCCTTGAAAAAGCGCTTCGTGTTGCAGCGACAGACATTTCGGTTTTGGTTACCGGTGAAAGTGGTGTTGGAAAAGAAAATATTCCACGAATTATCCACCAAAATTCTGTACGCAAACACAACAAATATATTGCGGTTAACTGTGGTGCTATTCCAGAAGGAACCATTGATTCTGAGTTATTTGGTCATGAAAAAGGTGCCTTTACAGGAGCTACCTCCGATCGAAGTGGTTATTTTGAAGTCGCTGATGGAGGAACTATTTTTCTGGATGAAGTTGGTGAGCTTCCTCTTTCCACTCAGGTACGATTGTTACGCGTCCTTGAAACGGGTGAATTTATTCGTGTGGGATCCTCTAAAGTACAGAAAACAAATGTGCGTATTGTCGCTGCAACCAACTTGATTATGCGCGATGCAATTCAAAAAAATAAGTTTAGAGAAGATTTATATTACCGTTTAAGCACGGTTGAAATCCACCTCCCCCCTTTGCGTGATCGAAAAGAGGATATCCCTTTGTTGTTTCGAAAATTTGCAGCCGATTTTGCTCAAAAATATCGTATGCCTACACTTCGATTAAAAGAAGATGCACAGCAATTGTTAACCCAGTACAACTGGAATGGAAATATCCGACAATTGAGAAATGTGGCAGAGCAATTATCTGTACTTGAAAAAGAACGAGAACTTTCTGCTGTTGAACTTCGTCCTTATCTTCCTGATATGGGGTCACAGCTTCCTGCATTGGTAAATAACAAAAAGGAAAGCAGTGATTTTAGTTCGGAAAGAGAAATTTTGTACAAAGTCCTTTTTGATATGAAAAGTGATTTGAGTGATTTGAAAAAGCTTACCTTAGAGCTAATGAATCAAGACCTTGATTCAATTAGTGAAGAGGAAAAGGAAGGTTTGATTCAAAAAATTTATGGTCGTACAGAGTTGACCTCAGCTGCTGTTGAAGAAACACGATTAACTGTAGTGAATCCAAAAATTGAAGCTGCTGCATCCAAGGTTGAAGAGACCGACGAATACGATTATGCAGAAACAATTGAAGAAGAAGAACCTTTATCTTTACTTGATAAAGAAATTGAAATGATAAAAAAGGCATTGGCTCGAAGTAAAGGAAAACGAAAAGTTGCTGCAGAGGAACTTGGAATTTCGGAGCGTACCTTATATCGAAAAATTAAACAGTTTGACCTGAATGAAGACGAGGATTAATCTTTTTTTAAGTTTTATTTTACTTGCAATAGTCCCCTATTCCTGTGGGATATACTCATTTACGGGTGCCTCAGTTCCTCCGGGAACAGAGACATTTCAAATCAATTACTTCACCAACGAAGCTGGAAATCGTCCCGGGTCGACCATTGAACCAGGGCTAGATCAAGAGTTTACAATTGCATTGCAAGATTTACTGCTAAATCAAACCAATTTAAATTTGGTAAAAACAGGAGGGCATCTTGTTTACGAAGGAGAAATTACACAGTATTCAATAAGTCCAACCACTTCGACATCAAACAACACTGCCTCCCAAAACCGATTAACAATGGGTGTCAATGTCCGTTATACAAATACAAAAAGGGAAGAAGATTCATTTGAAAAACGGTTTTCATTTTTTTATGATTTTGATGCAAACAAACAACTTTTTGATATTAAAGCCGAGGCAAACGAATTGATTTTTGAACGAATTACGCAAGATATATTTAATGCATCACTTGCAAAATGGTAATGATGGACGCACAAGAGTATAAACAACTGCTAGAAAATTTTGATCCATCAAGCGAGGAACAACGAAAATCGCTTGAAAAAATTACCTATCGTTATCCCTATTTTCAGTCTGCGTATGCACACTATCTGAAGACACTAAAGGTGCAAGATGAATACAACTACGGTTTGATTTTACAAAAAACAGCTGTCTTGACACCCTCTCGGGAGGCTCTTTATCATTGGATTGAAGCAGAAGAACACCGCCCAGTAAAAAGCACCAAACAAAAGGAAAGTGTTGCAAAGAATGAAGGAGCAGTTGAGGAAGTTTTGTCAATTGAACCGATAAAGCGATTGACCTTTGGGGAGTGGATTGTTCAGGCGGGAAATGAAATTGAAGAAATACAGGAGTCAAAAGGGTTTGAAGCAAAATTGGATTTGATTGACACTTTTTTAAAGAATCAACCCAAAATACCTCCCGTACCCAAAGACCAAAAAATTATTGATCTGACCAAAGACAATGCATTCAACACAGAAGAATTAATGACTGAAACCCTTGCAAAAGTCTATGTTGAACAAAAAAAATACAAGAAAGCTTTTCTAGCGTATAAGATATTAAGTTTGAAATATCCAGAAAAAAATAGTTTCTTTGCAGACCAAATCAAGCAAATAAAAAAATTACAAAAACACAAATAAACTCCCATGAGCACATTTTCTATCTTTATCACCTTGATCCTTGTTGTGTGTTTTCTACTCATCCTTGTTGTGATGGTTCAGAACCCTAAAGGAGGAGGATTGTCTTCTTCATTTGGAGGCGGAGGACAACAACTCGGTGGTGTACAAAAAACAACAGACTTTCTCGACCGAAGCACATGGATATTAGCTACCTTATTGTTGGCTTTAATTCTATTGTCAAACTTTGGTTTGACTTCTTCTAATGGATCAGGATCAACTGAATCAAAATTGATTGACGATGCTGCGATTGAAGAAGTAATTCCAGAGACAATTCTCGAAGAAATTCCTGAAATTCCTGTAGAACCAGTTACAGAACAATAAATTTTGTTCTTAGTGAAAATGCCAGCTTGTCAGTAAGCTGGCATTTTTTATTTAAAAAAAACTGACATTCTTGAGTTGGCATAATTTCTGTCATTGACACATTGTAATTAAAATATACATTTATTATGAGTAATCTAACAATTAAACCCTTAGCCGATCGTGTTCTTGTAGAGCCAGCGGCTGCAGAAACAAAAACTTCTTCGGGTATAATTATCCCCGATACAGCAAAAGAAAAACCACAACGAGGTACTGTAGTTGCAGTTGGTCCTGGAACCACTGACAACCCAATCACTGTTAAAGTAGGTGATACCGTATTGTATGGTAAATATGCTGGAACTGAATTATCGCATGATGGAACTGACTACCTTATTATGAAGGAATCAGATCTTTTTGCAATTGTTTAATCTAATCGAATAAAACATAAAGAAATGGCAAAGAAAATTGATTTTGACATCGATGCTAGAGATGGTATCAAAAGAGGCGTAGATGCGCTTGCAAATGCAGTTAAAGTAACCCTTGGACCAAAAGGTAGAAATGTAATTATTGGAAAAGCTTTTGGCGCTCCTCATGTGACTAAAGATGGGGTAACTGTTGCGAAAGAAATTGAATTAGAGGACCCGTTAGAAAACATGGGAGCTCAGATGGTCAAAGAAGTTGCTTCGAAAACGAATGACCTCGCTGGAGACGGAACTACAACAGCAACTATTTTGGCACAAGCAATTGTGAAGGAAGGACTTAAAAATGTTGCTGCTGGTGCAAATCCACTTGACTTAAAAAGAGGAATTGACAAAGCTGTTGAAGCTATTGTGGCTGAACTTGAAAAACAAGCCGTTGAAGTGGGTGATTCCTCTGAAAAAATTAAACAAGTGGCTAGTATTTCTGCAAACAACGACGATACAATCGGTAGCCTGATTACAGAAGCTTTTGAAAAAGTAGGTAAAGAAGGTGTAATCACTGTGGAAGAAGCAAAAGGAACAGATACCTATGTAGATGTGGTGGAAGGAATGCAATTTGACCGTGGATATTTATCTCCATACTTTGTTACCGATTCTGAAAAAATGGAAGCTGATCTTGAAACTCCTTATATTTTGTTGTACGACAAAAAGATTTCATCAATGAAGGATTTACTTCCTGTCTTGGAGCCTGTGGCACAAAGCGGAAAACCCTTGTTGATTATTGCTGAAGATGTAGATGGAGAAGCGCTTGCTACATTGGTGGTAAACAAACTTCGTGGTGCATTGAAAATCGCTGCTGTAAAAGCACCTGGATTTGGTGACAGACGCAAAGCAATGCTCGAAGATATCGCAATACTCACTGGAGGAACTGTGATTTCTGAAGAACGTGGATTTACACTTGAAAACACCACCATTGACATGCTTGGAACTGCTGAAAAAGTAACCATTGACAAAGACAATACAACGGTTGTAAATGGATCTGGACAAAAAGCAGATATCGAAGCACGTGTGGGACAAATCAAAGCACAAATCGAAAACAGTACTTCGGACTATGACAAAGAAAAACTGCAAGAGCGTTTAGCTAAACTTGCTGGTGGGGTAGCTGTACTTTATGTTGGTGCTCCTTCTGAAGTAGAAATGAAAGAAAAGAAAGACCGTGTTGATGATGCACTTCACGCTACCCGTGCGGCAGTTGAAGAAGGTATCGTTGCTGGTGGAGGGGTTGCTTTATTGAATACTAAAAAGGTGCTCGCTAAAATCAAAGCTGAAAATGCAGACGAAACTACAGGGGTGCAAATTATCAATAGTGCGATTGAAGCACCAATTAGAACAATTGTTTCCAACTCTGGTGGAGAAGGTTCTGTAGTGGTTTCTAAAATTCTTGAAGGAGATAAAAACTTTGGATACAACGCCAAAGAAGGGACCTATGTTGACATGCTTAAAGCAGGGATCATTGATCCGAAAAAAGTAACACGTGTTGCCTTGGAAAATGCAGCTTCTGTTGCTGGTATGATTTTAACAACAGAATGTGCCCTTGTGGACATTAAGGAAGATGCTCCTGGTGGCGGAATGCCTCCTATGGGTGGTGGAATGCCGGGTATGATGTAAAAATCACCACTTAACTTAATAGACCGCCTTATGCAAATAAGGCGGTTTTTTTTGTGCCTATTCCTCTCCTCTTACCCTAGTAATGAAATCGCTTTTTCAACTCTTTTTAGCTATTAAACTACATTTAATGAAAAAAATAACCCAAAAAAAGTCGTGGATTAATAGCCGAAAAAAAGAAAGTAATTGATGCTAACTTCCTCGTTTTCATCCTACTGTACAAGCTATTCATTAAAGTTAATTGCCCCCCCCCCCCGAGGGGGTATAGCCGTATGACTATATAACGGAAAATAGTTTTTGTAAGGTGTCAAAAAATTGTGATATTTGTCAGTGTCTATGCTTGCTATCGGATAATGTATCTGAAGTTATGATTTGGTTAAATAAGTCTAGTGAATGCTTGATACTTTTGTCTTCAGTCTAATCTATATCTCACCAAGTGTATAGATTGGACAGGTAGAAATGGCAAGCAAGGCACTTAAAAAAACCGTAAATCTCTAACGTATGAGAGGATTGGTATATTCAATCAGGAGGTCCCCGAGAAATCGGGGGCTTTAATTTTGTAGCTTAGAGCAATACGATCATTAGGGTCATGATCAATCCTGCAAGAGCAAAATAGAGTCCTTTTTTAAAGACTGAAGTGTGAGGTAAAAACATCCAAAAGGAAGATACCACAAAAAATAGAAGGGAAAATCCAAAAAAGATATTCAACCAATATATGGGACTATCTGTTGTAGCTTTGTGTAATTTCTGCATTTTGTCGAGTAGGTAAGGTAATTTCTTTTCGGTGTACGTTACTTCACCTGTAATTTTATTATAGATGCCTTCGTTAAAATAGAGTAAATTTCCTTCCTCTTTTTGAATGGCAAAACGCTTTATTTTTAGGACTTGTCCGAGTGCAGTTTCTGAGAGTTCTGGAGCAATTTTTTTGGCAATTTCTGTGTGCTTTTTAAACGCATCGGTATTTCTAAATACCATTGTAATACCACTGATGGCGTAAACAGTCATTACACCTGCTAAATAAAATCCTAAATAGCGATGAAAGACCCGCAAAGGCTTTTTGTCTTTGCGGGATAAATAAATTACTACTTATTGTTTGAGTTTTGTACGTTCGTACAAACAACACATCGGTAGATTGGCATAGACATCATCTGGTGCATTTGCTTTTGGTGTATCGTGTCCAGCAGTTGCAATTGCAGCATGAATACTGTCTAAAGGTGTTTTGTTTGCATCAAAAAGGACGTTAAACTGGTGGGTTGGAATATCCCAGTTCGCAGATTTAACCCCTTTGAGTTCAAAGGCTGTTTTTTCAATTCGAGATTTACACATCCCGCAAACTCCATTGACTTCAAAAGTTGCTTTTTGAATGTCTTTTTTTTGTGCCATAAGACCAAGTGGTAAAAGGGCTAGTAAAAGTAAAAGTGTTTTTTTCATCGTTATTTTTTTTCTAAGTTAAAGCGCAATCCTGCATAAAGCATCCTTCCAAATACAGGTGCATAGACAAGGCTTGCATCAAAATTAGTACCAAAGGGGTCATCTGCTCCAATAACTGGATTGAGTTGTCTTTGGTTGGTTAAATTTTCACCTCCGAAATATACTTCAAATTGAGGAGAAAACACACGGGTGATTTGAGCATTCCACAATCCATAGGCATCACTTGAAAAATTAGCTCCATCTCTTGGGTTTACAGGAATACGTTGTGTTCCGACAAAATGATAGGTAAGGTCAGTTCTCCATCCCTTTCCTTGGTCGTCTTCAATATTGTATTCTGCATTAGCAAAAAAGCGATGCTCAGGTTGCAATGGACGTTGTTTTAAACCATCTAAATACGTTGTTTTAACTTGGTAATTTTTATAGGCAAAACGCAAAGCAGCATTGGTAAATGGACTGTAGTCAACCTCTAATTGTAGGCTGTTTGCCATACTTTTCCCATCGAGGTTATAAAAGCGAATAAATCCAGTGGACTCCCAATCCACCACCACTTGATCCATAAATTCGGTTCGGTAATAATCCAATGTGATATCTCCTTGTTGACTAAAGAGGCTAAATCCTTGACGGAAGCTAGCTCCATAATTCCAAGCACGTTCTGGACGTAGCCCATAAATTGGTCCTCCGTTGGTTCGAATATCAAGTGTACGGTTGGTTGCAAAAAGGGTTTGATTTTCTGTAAAAATATTTGCCACCTTTCGTCCTTGTCCTGCCGAAAAACGCAAAGCTGAACGTTCCCAGGGTGTGTATCTTACATGAAGACGAGGAGTCACAAATGTACCTAGGTTGTTATGGTGATCAACTCTGATTCCAGCCACAAGGTTTAGTTTGTCCAAACTGTCATAGGTATACTCAAAAAATGTACCAATTGATCGGTCATTTCGAGAATAAAGTGTCGCATCAACCACTTCTTCATAGCTATCCATCGTAAAGTTGATCCCTGTTTTGAAGGTATTGTTGGTATTGCCAAGGATTGAATTGAACAAGAGGTTGCTAAAAAAACTTTGGTGCTTGATGTCGTATTGACGAAGTCCAAAATAAGCATTTTGATCGTGGCTGTTGTAGGCAGCTTGAAAACCAAAACTCTGGTAGCTAATCAATGGAAAAACATATCCTATTTTTAGCGAAGCATCTACACGTTTTGTATCAATTTGACTTCCCCAAACACGAGTTGTGTTTTTGTCCTCCACAGGGTCAAAATCAATTGAGCCAGTTTGTTTGTTGTCGTCCAGTATACGTAAGCTAATAAAGCTCACCCATCCTTTTTCTGCATCGGTATATTGCCAGCGATTCAAAAAGTTGACTTGCTTGGTCAATGGCATATCCAAAAATCCATCTGAATTGCGGTCACTTTCCAAATTACGTTGGTTCCCATGAACATAAAGTCCCGTACTCCATTTGTCAGAAAGTCGGGTGTTCCAATGTAAATTCGCTTCCTGTCGTCCATTTATCGATGTAAACAGATTAAGAAACAAAGGTGCATCCATAAAAGGTTTTTGCAATTCTGTATTGATTTGACCTGCAATACTTTCAAAACCATTGGTTACACTTCCCGCTCCCTTGGTAATTTGGATGCTTTCAATCCAAGTTCCAGGGGTATAGGTCAATCCATATACCTGAGATGCTCCACGAACAGAGGGAATATTTTCCTCCGTAATTAAAAGGTATGGACTCGATAGACCCAGCATTTTAATTTGCTTGGTTCCAGTAAGTGCATCAGAAAAATTAACGTCAATTGACGGATTGGTTTCAAAACTTTCAGACAAATTACAACATGCCGCCTTTAGCAATTCTGCACTGTTTACTTGCATTACATTTTGCGCTGCAAAATAGGACTTCTGAATGGCTTTTCGACGTTGTGAAACTTCAACCTCATCCAACTGATCTCCAAGATCTTCTTTCATGAAGTGAATGATTTTTTTTGTTGAGTTTACTGTCAAAGTATCCGTTGTAAAACCAAGGTATTTGATAACCAATTGGGTAGTACTCGGGGTGTATTCAATTTGAAAACCTCCTTCTTGATTGGTTACCCTACCAATGTTGGTACCTAACCAAAAAATAGAGACACCTTCAAGGGGGATTGTTTCGTTGTTTTGTTGGGTTAAAATAAGCCCATCAACTACAGTTTGTGCCGAAAGGGAACAACTGATTAAAAGAACTAAAAATGTATGTAAAAATTTCATTTGATTTGTGTGTGTTAATACTAAATTTTAAAGACGCGTTGCGAATAAAACTGTATTAGCCATACACCAAATAGGCACAATTTAACTTGTATTGTGGACGTTTGGGAGGGGGTCGTGCAAAAACTTTAATAACAATTTGAGACGTGGGTACTACGGACTTTTGAATTTCATCATAAGAAACCAACAAGGGTACTGCATTGATTGTATCAAAATCGTAATGAATTTGATTGTTGGTATCTTGTTCTAAGATGGTCTCATCTGCACAACATTCTGAAGCAGAAAATTGGGTTTGGTCTGTACTAGGCAGTTGGGGTGTTTCCATTCCACAACCTTTTGCATCGAAAAACCATGAGATTTCGGCAATGTGATCACCACAATAATGGATATTGATTGCTACACCTATTTTGCTGTGCAAAAAAAGTAAGAGCAACAATAAAATGCGAACTTGTCTCATTTTTAATTTTCTGGTGCAAAGATATTGCTTTTATACAAGTCCACCAAGCATCAATCCAGCCATAACGATCATAATGGTATTTTCAATAATGGTAGCCTCAGTCATTGGTAAATCCAAAACCGTGCCTAAACATGCACATTGAATGGTTTTCTTTAGCCTGAGGGTGGCAATCACTCCAATAGTGGTGATTGATAAGCAGATTAAAGTAATCCAAAGCGCATAGGTGATTTGCCATTGAAATAAAAAAGAAAGCCCTAAGAAGGTTTCCATAAATGGGTAAACCCAGCCATAAATTGGTACTCGTTTTGCAATTGGGTCGTATTGTTGAAAAGAAGCAGGGAATGAAGTGTAATCCAAGAATTTAAAAAAGCTAAATACAATAAAAAACAATCCCATGAAATTAGACATCCACAAGCTATTTGATGCTCCACGAGAAAGAAAAAGACTTCCTGCAAATACATATATAAAAATCAAGAACAATGGACGTAGCTGTTTCAATTTTGATGGTCCTGCTGGCATTGATGAGTCGATTGGATGAACAGAATATTTATCTCCAAGGGTAGCCTCTAATTGAGCTAAATCAATTGATTTTGAATTGTCAAAACTAGCTTGAGCATTTTCTAGACTCACCTCAACTTGAGAAATTCCATCCATGAAATTGAGTTTTTCAGTAACTCCTTTCACACAATTTTGACATGTCATTCCTAAAATCTGAACGGTTTGTTTCATATGATTGCAATTGGGATTAATTTGTTCGACATTGGTGCATAAGTTATTCAGCAAATTACATTAAAATCCATTACGTTTTGCCTATTTTTGACAAAAAAATAGCTTGATGGATTACTCCGCACTGCTGCGCAATTGCAAAACCCTTCTGAGTCGGTCTTCTTCAAATGAGGAAGAGACATTGACCCAGCTTTGTGAATTGCTCCAAACTCAAATTGACTACTACAATTGGGTGGGGTTTTATTTTGCTAATCAAGACACTCAAACCCTCCACCTAAAAGCGTTTGCTGGATTGCCAACAGATCATACCGTTATTCCGTTTGGAAAAGGAATTTGTGGACAAGTTGCTGTGTCAAATAATCCTTTTTTAGTCGATGACGTCTCTGCTCAAGACAATTATATCGCTTGCGATATTCATGTAAAATCAGAGCTTGTCGTTCCCCTATTTGTCCTTGGAGAAAATATTGGACAAATTGATATCGACTCAAATACAATCAATGCATTTTCAAATGAAGATGTCCGCTTTTTAGAAGAACTTAATGCGGCAATTGCCGAAACACTATATTAAATCAACAGATTATGACTTCATCACACAAAATTTCCTCAGCGCTAATTTCCGTATTTGACAAAGAGGGTCTAGCACCTATTGTCCAAGAACTGAATAAACAAGGTGTCATCATTTATTCAACTGGTGGAACAGAGAAATTTATCCGTGACCTTGGAATTGAGGTAATTGCAGTGGAAGACATTACTTCTTATCCTTCTATCTTGGGTGGGCGAGTAAAAACACTCCATCCAAAAGTATTTGGAGGTATTTTAAATCGTCAAAATGTAGATTCTGATCAAGCTGAATTGTTGGAATATGAAATACCCCAGTTGGATTTGGTTATTGTAGATCTTTATCCTTTTGAAAAAACAGTAGCTTCTGGTGCAAGCGATCAAGATATTATTGAAAAAATTGATATTGGTGGAATTTCACTTATCCGAGCTGCTGCAAAGAATTTTGCTGATG
Source organism: Flavobacteriaceae bacterium (assembly GCA_030835845.1). Taxonomy (GTDB): domain Bacteria; phylum Bacteroidota; class Bacteroidia; order Flavobacteriales; family Flavobacteriaceae; genus Arcticimaribacter. Next base: position 21,526 of record JAUROD010000045.1, on the reverse strand, counting down.
TCTTATGTGTTTCTGACAAAAATGATTATGCTGAAGTCCTCGATGTGTTGATTGCTTCAAATGGAGCTCCAAGTTTGGAAGATCGCAAACGTTTTGCAACCAAAGCTTTTCAAATTTCATCTCACTACGACAGTGCAATTTTCTCTTATTTCAACCAGGATACAAATGCTTCTGATGCACTTAAATTGAGTGTAAACGAAGCTAAAAGTTTACGTTATGGAGAAAATCCTCACCAAGCGGGTCAATTTTTTGGTCCGTTAGGAGATTTACTCAATCAAGTTCACGGAAAAGAAATATCGTACAACAACCTTTTGGATATCGATGCTGCAGTTAACTTGATGCTTGAATTTTATTCCGAAAAACCAACTTTTGCTATCCTAAAACACAATAATGCATGTGGTTTTGCTACACGTGATACATTGGTTAAAGCCTATGAAGATGCTCTTGCAGGTGACCCTGTGTCAGCCTTTGGAGGAGTATTGATTTGCAACAAAAAAATAGATCTCGCAACGGCTGAAAAAATCAACTCACTTTTCTGTGAAGTTGTTATTGCACCTTCTTATGCTCGTGAAGCACTTGCCCTTTTAAAAAGTAAGAAAAACAGGGTTTTATTGATTCAAAAAGAAACTGAACTTGCTGGAAAAACGATACGTACATGCCTCAATGGGTATTTGGTACAAGATCGGGATCATATCACTGACTCAGAAGAAATGCTGAGTGTTGTAACCAAAAAAGAACCAAGCAAAGAAGAGGTTTCCGATTTAATTTTTGCTTCAAAAATCTGTAAACACACCAAATCGAATACAATCGTTTTGGTCAAAAATGGTCAACTACTAGCTTCTGGTACTGGACAAACATCTCGGGTAGATGCTTTGCGTCAGGCGATTGATAAGGCAAAAAACTTTGGTTTTTCGTTAAAGGGAGCTGTAATGGCCAGTGACGCTTTCTTCCCTTTCCCAGATTGTGTGGAAATTGCAGATAACGAAGGAGTTGGCGCTGTGATTCAACCTGGAGGGTCAATAAAAGATCAATTATCAGTCGATTATTGTGACAGCAACAAAATGTCTATGGTATTCACTGGAATACGTCATTTTAAACATTAATTTGCTTAACTTTGTACTGACTCAGTAACACCAAACAGGCGCATGGGATTTTTTGACTTTTTAACCGAAGAAATTGCGATTGACTTAGGTACCGCAAATACCTTGATTATTCACAAAGACAATATTGTTGTGGATAGTCCATCTATTGTAGCTGTTGACCGGAGAACCAATAAAGTAATTGCCATTGGTCATGAAGCAAGTATGATGCAAGGTAAAACCCATGAAAACATCAAAACGATTCGTCCACTTAAAGATGGTGTAATTGCCGACTTTAACGCTTCTGAACAAATGATAAGTATGCTTATCAAAAGCGTTCCAATGCTTAAAAAGAGGTTAATTTCCCCTTCTTTACGTATGGTTATTTGTATTCCCTCTGGAATTACAGAAGTGGAAATGCGTGCTGTAAAAGAATCAGCCGAACGTGTAAACGGAAAAGAAGTATATCTTATCCACGAACCAATGGCTGCTGCAATTGGTATTGGAATTGACATCAAACAACCAAAAGGAAACATGATTGTGGACATAGGTGGTGGTACAACCGAAATTGCAGTTATTGCTCTTTCTGGAATCGTATGTGATAAGTCAGTCAAAATTGCAGGAGACGTATTTACCAATGATATCGTTTACTATATGCGTCGTCAACACAATTTATATGTGGGTGAACGTACCGCAGAAAAAATTAAAATAAATATTGGTGCGGCAATCGAAGATATCGATAATCCACCAGAAGAAATGTCTGTTCAAGGAAGAGACCTTTTGACAGGTAAACCAAAACAAGCAATGGTCTCGCACAGAGAAGTTGCACGTGCACTTGATAAATCAATTTTACGTATCGAAGATGCAATTATGGAAGCACTCTCTCAGACTCCCCCTGAATTGGCTGCCGATATATACAACACAGGAATCTATCTCGCAGGAGGTGGTTCAATGTTGAGAGGACTTGATAAAAGAATTTCACTCAAAACTGACTTACCCGTTTATATTGCTGAAGACCCTCTTCAAGCTGTTGTTCGTGGTACAGGTATTGCGCTTAAGAACATAGAGCGATTCAAAACGATTCTCCTTAAATAACGCGACGTATGCAATGGATATTAAATGCCATTCTACGAAATAAGAACTTTATCTTATTCCTACTACTTCTCATTTTGGGTTTGTTTTTTTCTGGAACTCAAAGTGGTTATCACCAATCCAAAATAAGTCAAGCTAGTCTTGCTGTTTCTGGAACCATATTTAGTCCGTTTAATCAAATGCGAGGTTATTTTGGTCTAAATGACCTAAACATTGAATTGATTCAAGAAAATAACCATCTTAAAAAACAACTCATTGAACAAAACAAGATACTCAAAGAAACTCAACTAGAAAACAAACCTTCCCCTCTGGATGCTTTTTCTTCAGTTCCAGCGCACGTTATTCGAAATAGTTTTACCAAAGCAAAGAATATTATTCTTATCGACAAGGGTAGTACTGATAGTATCCATCCCGATATGGGAGTTGTTGGTCCCAAAGGAATCATAGGGATTGTGAATCAAACAAGTAAAAACTTTGCAAGTGTCTTGTCTATTTTAAATCAAGATCTAAAAATTAATGCACGTTTTAAATCGTCAAATGTATTTGGTTCTCTATCTTGGAGAGGAAATTCACCCAATAAAATGCTGCTTTCTGATATTTCGGTGATTAACCCCGTTCAAATTGGTGATACTATCGTTACAGGTGGAATGTCTTCTTATTTTCCTGAGGGAATTTTACTTGGATTTGTAACCGACTTTGAACAAACAGAAAAAGGTGGCTACTACGAAATAGAGGTCGAACTTGTCAATAACATGACCGATCTAAGTCATGTCTATGCAATAAGTAACAAAAATAAAACTGAAATTGAAGCGTTAATAAATCCTGAAAAATGATACCCTACTTTACTCGCTTTTTCTTGTATTCCGCATTATTGATTCTACTTCAATCCTTGATATTTGATCAAATAAACCTATTTGGGTTTAGCAACCCAATGGTCTATGTACTTTTATTTATAACCTATCGATTTAACCTCGATCAATTCAATTTCATATTGATTGGTTTCGCGGTAGGCTTAACCCTTGATTTACTGACTCAAACCGCAGGTGGACATACCATTGCTAGTTTGAGTATTGTTTTCCTTCGCCCCGTAATAATTCGTTTTGCACTGGGCTCAAACTATGATATCCCCAACGCCATTTATACCGGTGTTCGGTGGCCCAATCGTATGCTGTATATACTTTTGATGCTTCTGATTCATCAACTCATTTTTTCCTTGATTGCCTTCTTTAGTTTGGCACATTTTTGGACTGTTATTCAGTACACAATTGTAAATACAATTTTTAGTTTTATCTTAATTGTGGCAATCTTGAATTTAATGAGTTCTCAAAAATGATGCGTATTGGTTTACTTCGAGGGGTTACAGTAATTGTCGCCTTTCTTTTTCTATACAAATTGTTGCAGCTTCAAGTATTCAATAGCAACTACCGTGTTTTGTCTGAAAATAACGCTGTACTTGAAATTGCAAAATATCCAGAACGTGGGTTTATTTTTGATCGAAATGGTCGATTGATGGTGTCAAATCAACCTGCCTATGACGTGATGATTATTCCAGAAAACGTATCTCCATTTGATACGATTGCCTTCTGTGAGCTTGTCGATATAAGCAAAAAAGAATTGACTCAAAACCTAATAAAGGCTAGGCGTTATTCCAAACGATTACCTTCAGTCGTTGTAAACCAAATATCCAAAGAAACCTATGCCAAACTTCAGGAACAGATGTGGAAGTTTGAAGGGTTTTTTATCCAAAAAAAATCCCTTCGAGAATATCGCGTACCTCATGCTTCAAATGTATTGGGTTACGTCAGTGAGGTAAATCGGAATGATCTCGAAAGAGATGCTTACTATAATTTAGGGGAAATTATTGGTCGTCAGGGAGTTGAAAAATCTTATGAAAATAAGTTGCGTGGTGTAAAGGGTAAAAGCTTTTTACAAAAAGACCGATTCAATCGAATTATTGGTCCTTATAAAGAGGGGCTGTATGATGTAACTCCTGTTCCTTCAAAAGACTTATATCTGACCCTCGACTCCGACCTCCAGGCTTATGGAGAAGCGTTGATGCAAAACAAACGCGGTGGAATCGTTGCCATTGAACCCGCTACAGGCGAGGTACTTGCGTTGGTCAATGCTCCCTCCTACGATCCAGGTTTGTTGGTAGGTCGCAAACGGTCTTCAAACTATACAAAACTTGCAAACGACACCCTATCAAAACCTCTTTTTGATCGTGGACTTTTGGCACAATATCCTCCTGGATCTCCTTTTAAAACGCTTAATGCTCTTATTGCACTTCAAGAAGGAGTAATTTCTCCAGATACAAAATTTACCTGTAATAAAGGACATTATTACGCTCGAGGGGCATTTATGGAATGTCATTGTAGTTATGGTACTCGGAATGATCTTTACGAGGCAATTCACGAATCTTGTAACACCTATTTTTCAATTACGTATCGAAGAATTATCGAGAAGTATGAAACGCCCGAAGAAGGGGTCGATCAGTGGAAAGAGCACCTAAAAAGTTTTGGCTTGGGAAATTATTTAGGATATGATTTACCCATAGGAAGACCAGGACTAGTCCCTGGAGCAAATTATTACAATCGTGCTTATCCTCCAGGACAATGGAAAGCACCAACTATTATTTCCAATGCAATTGGTCAAGGCGAAATTCTTACTACACCAATTCAACTTGCTAATTTTACGGCAGCTATTGCCAACCGGGGGTATTATTATACTCCCCATTTTGTGAAACGTATTGAAGGTGATTCCATTCAGAAAAATTTTACCAAAAAGATAACAAGTATAGATCCTAAACACTTTGAAGTTGTTATTGACGGAATGGAAAAAGTAATTCAAAAAGGAACTGCACGAATCGCTCGAATTCCAGGAATTGAAGTGTGTGGAAAAACAGGAACAGCTGAAAATTTTACACGTATCGATGGAGAAGTTGTTCAACTCACTGACCACTCGATTTTTGTGGCATTTGCACCCAAAGAAAATCCAAAAATTGCAATTGCAGTTTTTATCGAAAATGGATATTGGGGAGCACGTTGGGCTGCACCAATTGCTAGCCTGATGATTGAAGATTATCTCACTGGTGAAGTCAAACGGAAATGGCTTGAAAATAGAATGCTGGAAGGAAGTTTAACTGAGGAGTACTTGAAACCGGTCTCTGGAAAATCCTTTGCCATCAATGAATAACCAAAACTATCGTATCGATTGGATAAGTGTAATCATCTACTTTTGTTTGGTTTCCTTCGGAATTGCTAATATCTATTCATCTACCTACGATGAAAACAATACTTATCTCTTTAATTTCAATCGCCCTGTTGGAAAACAGGTTTTATTTTTTGGTGTCAGTTTAATGTCTGCGCTTTTTATAATCTATTCTCCAACCAAATTCTTTGAACGGTTTTCAAGTCTTATTTATCTAATTATCATCTTACTTTTAATCGGTTTATTCCCTTTTGGATCAACTATATCAGGAGCTCGTTCTTGGTATGTATTTGGTGGAGTAAGTTTACAACCTGCTGAATTTGCCAAAATTGCAGTTGGTTTAGCCGTTGCTAAATTACTCAGCGAACACCAAACAAACATCAAAGAATTTCGGTCAATAGGTCAGGTGCTTTTCGTTATTTTATTACCGATGCTTTTAATCCTCTTACAGCCAGATGCAGGGTCCGTTCTAGTCTTTGGAGCATTTCTATTTGTATTGTATAGGGAAGGATTAAACCATCTTTATTTATATTTAATCGGTGGACTAATTTTTCTTTTTATTTTGACTTTGATTGCACCAATACCATTTGTATATAGTGCTTTAATAACATTTCTAATCGCCTTGTTTTTTATCTCAAAGAAAATGAATAGAAAAGCTCGTTTTCTACCTTATTTTATGGTTATTTTCTTGAGTTCAGCCTATGTCTATTCTGTAGACTATATATTTAACGAAATATTCGAACAACGTCACCGTGATCGCTTTAATATTGTATTAGGCAAAGAAGTTGATACACAAGGGATTGGGTACAACTTAAATCAATCAAAAATTGCCATTGGCTCAGGGGGTTGGAACGGAAAAGGGTATTTGCAAGGCACACAAACCAAAGGAGGTTTTGTTCCCGAACAACATACCGATTATATCTTTAGTACAGTTGGAGAGGAATGGGGGTTTTTTGGCAGTGCATTACTTGTACTCTTATTTACCATACTTATTTTACGCATTTTATTTCGTGCCGAACATCAAAAAAACGTCTTTGCAAGGGTATATGCATATAGCGTAGCCAGTATTTTCTTTATCCACTTTTTTATCAATGTAGGAATGTCTATTGGGATTGTTCCAACAATTGGAATACCTCTTCCATTTATCAGTTATGGAGGGTCAAGTTTACTTGCCTTTACTTGTTTGTTGTTTATTTATATCAACCTAGATGCCAAGCGACTCAACGAGTCTAACCTTTAACATCCAGAGCATCACGCAAACTATTTCCAATCAGCATAAAAGCGAGAACAACACTCATGATTGCTATTCCTGGAATGATTGCTAAATAAGGTTTTCCAAGTATTATATAACGGTAGTGATCTTTAATCATTCCACCCCAGCTAGGAATGGGTGGTTGTGCGCCTATACCCAAAAAACTCAATCCACTTTCTATAAGAATAGCGGAAGCAAAATTGGCTGTTGAAAGCACAATTAGTGAGGGAATGAGTAAGGGAAAAATATGATGTGTAAAAATTCGCAAAGGAGAAAAACCCAAAACACGGGCTGCATCTACATGCGTCTGTTCTTTGATTGATATCACCAAACCTCGTGTTAGTCGAGCAACCTCAACCCACATAGTTAATCCCACAGCAATAAATACTTGCCAAAACCCTTTTCCTAAGGCAAGGGTGATGGCAATCACCATCAATAAACTTGGTATCGACCAAACCACATTGATTAACCATAAAACCACTTGATCCGTTCGTCCACCTAAAAAACCCCCAATACCTCCCAAAAAGACTCCAAGTAAAAGGGATATAAATACCGCTACAAAACCAATACTTAACGAAATACGTGTCCCTAAAACCATTCTACTGAATAGATCTCGTCCAAACTTATCAGTTCCCCAGATGAAACTTGTTTTTTTGAGGTACTCTTTTTCCACTATTTCATAGGTTGTGCCCTCAGGAAAACCTGTCAACACAAGTGGTTTAAAATAAGTAGCCCCTAAACCTTCTTCCAAATAGAACAATTGATTGGATTCCCATTTGGTTGCTTGAACTGGAATTTCTTCCATCAAATTTCCATTTTCATCCACGCGTTGTAAAAGCATGGTTTCAAAACCTGGTGGTTTTGAATGAATGGATAAATGCATTTGATTCGCATAGGGAGATTTGTCAGGAACCACTAAATCAGCGAAGACAGCCATACAAACAAGAAAAACAATATAAACGAAGCTTACAAGTCCAAGCGGATCTTTGAGAGTCCTTTTAAACGCTTGGAGAATTTGCACTTCTATTGATTTATTTGAGCGATTTTTCTGGTCGTTTTTGGAAGACCTGCCAAATCATTTAATACGTTGACTCCTTCATCTACATACATATCTTTTGATAGGGTTTCTTCCCAGCGTTTGCGCTTTTCTATTCCAATAGTATCTTTTTGAATCCATGATAAATCAAACTTTGTTGGAGAAAATCGAAGTTGATTTTGAAAATTTTGAAGTTTTTTAAATTTAGAATTAAACTTTTCTAATGCTTCATTTTCCCCTACATACGCATTATAATTCAATGGAAAAACGGAATCATCTTGCTGTTCTTGTACCCATTTTGCTTGTTCGTCTATAAGGGTGACAAAAGAATTTTTTGCAAGTCTTTTTTGACTTCGTTCAATGACGTATTCGTAGGCTCCATCTGTTGACCACTTTTGGTATCTAGCCGGAGATATTTGATCCCATTTCAAAGGTTGTTCAAGGTTTTTTTCTCCTATGTCGATATAGGCATATCGGTTTGGAAAAACAACATCACTTTTTACCCCTTCAAGTTGGGTTGAACCTCCATTGATTCGGTAAAATTTATCAGTGGTTACCTTCATTGCACCCAAATCAGGATAGGTGCTATTAATCATAATTTGGTTAAGGTCAATGACATTTTGGACTGTTCCTTTTCCGTAAGTTTGTTTACTTCCCAATACGATTGCACGTTGATAATCTTGCAGTGCTGCTGCTAAGATTTCAGAAGCAGAAGCTGAGAATTCATTTACTAAAATGACAAGGGGACCTTCCCACTCAATTCCTCTGTCCATATCGGATAAAATTTGCTTTTGACCTCCTGTACTTTTTACCTGAACAACAGGTCCAGTTTCAATAAAATATCCTGTCATATCAACCACTGTTTTCAGTGATCCTCCCCCATTTCCACGTAAATCAATGATCAATCCTTCCATTCCCTCTTCTTTGAGTTTCTGGATTTCCTTTTTTACATCTGTGGCTGCATTGCGTTCATCATAATCACTAAAATCTACATAAAATCTAGGTAAATCAATTAAGCCAAAACGCTTGCCTTCCTTTTCGATTAAAGTAGATTTAGCAAAAGCTTCTTCTAACTCAATTACATCACGTGTTATTTCAACTTCTTTGACAAAGCCATCTACTTTTTTGATTGTTAAGTAGACTTGAGTACCCTTAGGTCCTTTGATCAGTTTGATGACATCGTCCAATCTCATCCCAACCACATCAACGGGCATTTCATTTTTTTGGGCAACCTTCATAATTTTATCACCAGGCTCAATCATTTTTCCCCGCCATACTGGTCCTCCTGAAATAACCTCCACAATTTCAATTTCTTGATTTCGTTTGGTTAATCGAGCTCCAATTCCCTCAAATTTTCCAGAAATATTTTGATCAAAACGATCTTTATCACTAGGTGCAAGGTAATTTGTATGTGGATCAAACTGCTCTGCAATTGCATTCAAATAAATAGCAAAAAAATCATTGCGGTTTAAATCATCACGTGCCTCAAAATACAGCTTCATGTCTTTTCGTAATGCTTCACGTGTTTCAATTTCCAATGCATCATCAGGCTTTACGGTATAGTTAGGGTCGTCTTTTTTCTTTTGCTTTTCTGCTTCTTTCTTGGTGTAATAAATACCAAGTGCATTGTATTTAAAAAATTTACGCCAAGATTTTTGTAGGTCTGAAATAGAATTTGAATAAGGTAAATTTTCAAAATCTAAATTAATTTCGTCAGGAGATGAGAAGTCAAATGGCTTGTCTAATAAAACAGAGTAAAATTGTTTGACTTGTTGATATCTTAGTAAATATCGTTCCTGAGAAATAGCAAAAAAACTGATTTTTGACGATTTAATTTCGTCGTCAATTTTATTTTTAAATGCTGAGAAACTATTGATGTCACTTTGAAGAAAAAACTGATGCCTTCCGTCAAGTCCGTTGAGATAATTCATGAATACATTTTCAGAAAATGCATCATCAAGATCAGAGGGTGCAAAATGTGCACGACTTAGTACATAAGTGACAAGTTCGACCAGTTGCTTATCTTTTGATGGATCCAGACGCGCTGGTCCAAATGCCAAAAGAAGAAGTAAACCCACAGATACTATTCCAAAACTGATCGATTTTTTCATTTGCTCTATTTTTTGTCTAATTTATCGAATTGTTCGGTTGGGAACAAAATTCTTTGGTCTTTTTGACTTGATTTTAACACGCTACTTCAAGGTTTTCTTAACTTAGCAAAAAAGTATCGATGGCAAAGCGACCCTTAATTTTAGTAACCAATGACGATGGTATTACCGCACCTGGAATACGAACACTAATTGAAGTGATGAATACCATTGGAGATGTGGTGGTGGTTGCCCCTGACAGTCCTCAGTCTGCCATGGGACATGCCATTACAATAAATTCTACTCTTTACTGCACAAAACTTACAGGTGTGGACGGTCCTCAGATTGAATATCAATGTTCGGGAACACCAGCAGATTGTGTAAAGTTGGCTATCAATGAACTTATGGATAGAAAGCCAGATATATGTGTTTCTGGAATCAATCACGGTTCAAACTCGTCAATCAATGTGATTTATTCGGGGACGATGAGTGCTGCAATTGAAGCTGGAATTGAAGGAATACCCGCGATTGGTTTTTCATTACTCGACTATCGATGGACTGCTGATTTTGAATCATTAAAGCCCTACGTTGAAAAAATTACACGAAATGCATTGGCAAATAAAATTCCTACCGATGTAGTGCTTAACGTAAACTTCCCCAAAGTACCGAAAGGAAAAATTAAAGGAATCAAAATATGTCGTCAAGCAAAAGCCTATTGGGTTGAAAATTTTGATAAACGTCAAAGCCCAATGGGAAGAGATTATTATTGGCTTACAGGAGAATTCATAAATGAAGACCGTGGAGAAGATACCGATGAAGCTGCACTTGGTGGGGGTTATATTTCCATCGTACCTACACATTTTGACCTTACAGCACATCACGCAATTCAACAACTAAATACATGGGATTTTGATGAATAAAGGGACCTCTATCGGTATGGCAATTGCCTTTATCTTAACCCTTTTAGGGGTATCTGCTTTTGTATTATTCTTTTCAGTAGAACCTTTTTTCGATAGTCTAAGTGTGCTTTATGCAAAGAAAAAACTAGGCGCTATTTTGAGTATAGGAGCACTGCTAAATATCCCCGTTTTCTACTATTTAATTCGAATCAAAAAAAATAAAATAGCATTTGGAATGATTGCCTTTTTGTTTTTCCTTACCGGTATCATTGCCTTTTTAAAAGTAAACTGATGAAATACTACTTAATTGCAGGGGAAGCTTCTGGAGATCTTCACGGATCACGATTGATGCATCAGCTTAAAAAACAAGATCCAGAGGCAGACTTTCGTTTCTGGGGAGGAGATCAAATGGCTGAAGTAGGTGGTACTCTTGTCAAGCATTTTAAAGACCTTGCCTTTATGGGGTTTTGGGAGGTATTGATCAACCTTAAAACAATTCTAAAAAATATACGATTCTGCAAAGAAGATATTGCTGCTTTTCAACCTGATGTGATTCTCTATATTGATTATCCAGGGTTTAATTTGCGTATCGCGCAATGGGCAAAAAAACAAGGATTTAAAAATTTTTACTACATCAGTCCGCAACTATGGGCATGGAAAGAAAACCGCATCAAACAAATTAAAAAATGTATTGATTCGATGTATGTGATTTTGCCTTTTGAACAACCTTATTACGAAGAAAAACACGGGTATAAAACTACTTTTGTGGGTCATCCACTGATTGAGATTATACGTGATGTTCGAAAACAACCCAATACTTTTCACAAGGTGCATGGACTTTCAAAAGACAAGCCAATTGTTGCTCTTTTACCCGGGAGTCGTGCACAAGAAATTAAAAAAATGATGCCTTTATTTTTAAGTGTTGTTTCTCAATTTCCAGAAAAGCAATTTGTAATTGCTGGTGCTCCAGGTATTGATCCCTCTTTTTACAATCAATTTTCACGACATCCTTCTGTTTTTATTGTTCAAAATGACACCTATGGACTTCTCAAAAATGCCTTTGCTGCAATTGTCACTAGTGGAACTGCAACCCTAGAAACTGCTCTTTTTGGAGTCCCTCAAATGGTCTGCTACAAAAGTAGTTGGGTGAGTTATTTTATTGCTAAAAACATACTTACCTTAACCTATATATCATTAGTCAATTTGATTATGGATAAGGAAGTTGTTAAAGAAATTATTCAGAATGCATGTACACCAGAGGTGATTGCAAATGAATTAAAACGTCTGAGTATTGACTCCAATCGAAATAAAATCAGATCAGATTATGACGAATTGGAACAAAAACTAGGTGCTCTTCAAGCGAGTAAAGTTGTTGCATCAGATGTAATTTCTCAACTAATAAATTAAAATCTACTATATTTAGGAGGTGCAAACCCAACTTACTCCTATTCCCTACATGCTTGTGTTTGTCGTTGGAATCCATCTCGGATTTACTGACGTTTCTTCGCTATTTGGAATAAAAATCCTCCTTGCTTTCCTTCTTTTTGGGTATTTCACATCCTCGATCACATGGATTAAAATCTGTATTGGAATTGTCTTTATGGCAATTGGTTTTTATACAGCTCAAATGAATAAAAACGTATCAAATCAGCACTATAGCCAACAAATAGCACCAAAGATTGAAAACGAATATGGGTATCTCATTGAACAACCCTTACGTGCGTCAATCTCCAATTACAGGTATTATGTAAAAATTAAAGAAGTAAATGGAGAATATGCCACTGGAAAACTCCTACTCCAACTGAAAAAAAACGAATCAACAAGTCCACTAACCATAGGTGCTTTTGTAAAAAGCTATGGAGTTTTACAACCCATTCATCCCCCAAAAATCCAAGTGATTTTGATTTTAAAGGCTATCTTTTTACTCATTCTATTTACCATCAGCTCACTATTTCTGAAACAGACATAACCCATACTGAAAAGGAAAATTCTTCCATTTTATTGGGAATGAAACAATTCGCTATTCAACGTATTAATGAAGCGGGGTGGAATCAAGAGACGAAAGAACTTATTAAAACCATGTTGTTAGGTGATCGAACAGGGTTAGAACGCGAAACCTCGGATCGCTTTGCACAAGTAGGCGTAATCCATTTACTTGCCATTTCTGGACTTCATATTGGACTATTTATGTTGTTCTTTCGATGGTTATTCTCTCCGTTAAAACGATTGAAAAGAGGAATAGAAATTCAAAGTTTGTGTGTAATAATATCCCTTTGGTGTTATGCTGTTTTGGTAGGGCTTCCTCCCTCTGTATTTAGGTCGGTTGTAATGTTTACTGCCTTCCAGTTGGGGTTTATTGGTTCTCAGCGTTATCCAACTGCCTATCTGCTGCTTCTGTCCATGGTCGTATTGTTGGTTCTAAATCCAAGGTTAATTCTCCAATTAGGTTTTCAACTTAGTTATTTAGCTGTGTTTGGTATCGCCACAATAAAACCTTTATTACACATTGTATTTCACAATAAAATCCTTCATCGCTTTTGGGAGTTAACAACCGTTACACTTGCTGCTCAAATTGCAGTTGCACCACTTACTGTCTATTATTTTAATCAATTTCCAGGATTGTTTTTAGTGGCAAATTGGCTACTGTTACCCATCATTGGGTATTTCCTTTACGGAAGCTTTATCGAAGTACTTCGAATTGCTTTTGGTCTATTCCCAACACAAACCTTTCTTCCTCTCGACTTTTTTGCAAGCTGGATTCAAAAGAGTGTCGATTGGGTTGCCCAACAAGAATCCTTTGTTTTTAAAAACCTTTCTATCCAAAAGATTGAAGCATTACTCTGCTATATCGTTTTGTTTTTTCTCTTTCAACTTTGGATAAAATCATCCAAACGTGTTCTTTTATATTCGGCAATTACGGGTATTGGATTAATTCTATTTATGTGGTATTCTGAACAACATTTACAAGAAAAAATATGGGTGTGGCACAAATACAAAAACACCTATTTGATTCATCCAAAAAATGGAGTGCTTCATATTTACACATCTGAATCTTTACCTCAACCCGAATTTACAGCACCTATTCTACGGTACTTCAATTCAGATCGATTGTCCGTTGAGCCGCTTCAAAAGGAATATAAAATCAACAATCAACGCCTTTTGATCGTTGATGGGAGTTGGATTTTCAATCAATTTCGAGAAGATGATATTCTTTTGGTTCACAACAATCCTAAAATACACATGGATCGATTATTTGACACCTTACAACCTGCATTGGTTATTTTGGATGCAAGCAATAGTTCGGGATATAAAAAACGTTGGAAAAAAACATTTCAAACCAGAGGAATTCCCTGGTATGACACACAGATTTCGGGAGCTTATTTCTTTATTCTCGAAAAACAGGAGTAAAGTTTTCTAGATAATCCTTCATGTCTTCTTGGGAAGAAAAAGTCTTGTACTTTTCTTCCACAATAAACTTGAGGTAAGGCTCCAATTCTTGGGGTTTGTAATACCCCATAAGCGGCATAATTGGATCTCCTTTTTCACTAAAAAAAACCATTGTCGGATAGCCTGATATACCTAGAAATTGAGTGAATTGATGGGTTGCATTTCGTCCTTTTGCCGAGGGATTATAATTGGGGTTTTCAAATGTTTCATCGTAAAAATCGATTGCCTCATTGCCCTCTGCATTAAATTTTACAGCATAAAAATGGGTTGCTATATATTGGGCAACATCTGGATTTCCAAAAGTAAATTTATCTAATTTTTTACATGGTCCACACCATTTGGTATAGGCATCCATAAAGATTTTTTTGGGTTTGTTTTTCTGTGCTTCCAATGCTTCAGCTAAGCTCATCCATTGGATTTCTTGTGCACTGAGTGCTACAGAAAAGAAGGTAAAAAATAGTGTTATAATGGTTCTCATTCTATTCCTTTTTAGTGTACATCACCCATAAGTTTATTTAGGAAAGGAGCAATTAGTAGAACAATGACTCCCGCACCAAGGGCATAGTTAGAAATTAGTGAAAAACCTTCAAGATAAATAGGCAAGGAAACTAATCCCGAAACACCAGCATCTGTGCTTTCAACAGCCAATTGTTTACCTATAAATCCAACCAATTGAAAAGCATAGGAAGAAGATAAGAACCAAATTCCCATCATGAATGCAACAATACGGCTAGGAGATAAATCTGTAATTTTAGACAAGCCGACTGGAGACATAAACAACTCGCCAATAGAAATCAAAAAGTACATTATAATCAAGTATGCGAATGGAACTAAGCCTTCTGCATTGGCAGATTCACCACTTATTTTGAGTACATAAAAACTAACACCAGCGAGCAATAATCCAATACCAAACTTATAAGGTGTACGAGGGTTTATATTGCGTTTACTCAAATAAGTAAATAACAGTGAAATAGGAATCGACAAGAGGATGATAAACATAGAATTTAGGGAGTTTGTTTGTGAAGCATTGAGCCAAAACAAGTCCACATTACGGTCTGCAAAAAGTGTAATTACACTACCTGATAATTCGTGGAATCCCCAAAAAAGCGTCATAAAAACGGTGATGAAAATAGCCACGATTAATTTTTTTCGTTCCTCAGAAGTAGCTTGAATCAAAATATAAGTAAGATAAATAACAACGAATATTCCAATTAATTTAAAGAGGACATTTACGATATTCTGATCTCCCATAAAAGAAGTTCCTCCAGCGATTGCCTTGTAAGAAGACAACATAAATGCAATAAGCGGAGCAGATAAAAAGGCGAGGATACTCACCCAATTATCATTTGAAATTCCGAGTACTTTTTTGGCAAGTTTTTCTTCTGATGGGGGTAAGCCTTGATTTTGAAAAACCCCTTTTTTAATTCCACTCCAAAAGAAAGCAAGTCCTGTTAGCATTCCAATTCCAGCAAGACCAAAACCGTAATGCCATCCATAGACTGCACCGAGCCATCCACATAAAAGAGGAGCTACAAACCCACCGATATTAATTCCCATATAAAAAATGACAAAACCAGCATCTTTTCGCGGGTCGTTTTCCTTGTACAATGCAGCGACAAAAGTTGAGATGTTTGGTTTAAAAAAACCATTTCCAACTACAATCAATCCCAAGGCGAGATAAAAGGTGATATCGTATTCAATTGCTAGGACAAAATGGCCAAGTGCCATCAATACCCCTCCGAGTAAAATCGACTTTCGAAACCCCAACAACGTATCTGATATTCGTCCACCAATAACGGTTGATGCATAGACCAATGACCCATAAGAAGCATATACCGCTGCTGCTGCAATATCCCGAGTCGCCAATGCTTCAAAAATTACATTGACCATATACAGGGTCAATAAAGCGCGCATTCCATAGAAACTAAATCGTTCCCATAACTCTGCAAAAAATAGATAAAATAATCCTTTTGGGTGTCCTAATATAGTGTCGTCTGCTTGGATTTCGTTTGCCATAATAGTTTTATATAGTCAATATTCAATTAAAGGTTCTTCTCTATAAAATTAGTCATTTTATTGTAGAGGTGTAAACTGGTGTTTCCTCCATAGATTCCATGGTTTTTATCTGGATATATCATCCACTCAAATTGTTTATTTGCTTGGACCAGTGCCTCCACCATTCGCATGGTGTTTTGTACGTGCACATTATCGTCACCCGTACCGTGGATGAGCAAGTATTTCCCTTGGAGTAAATGGGCATAATTAAGTGGTGAGTTTAAATCATATCCTTCGGGGTTTTCTTGAGGAGTTCGCATAAATCGTTCGGTGTAAATCGTATCATAAAATCTCCAGTTGGTCACTGGTGCTACTGAAATTGCCATAGCAAATACATCGTTTCCTTTCAGGATACAATTTGCAGCCATATGACCTCCATAACTCCATCCCCAAATACCAATTCTATTTTCGTCAATATAATCCAATTCACCTAACTTTTTTGCGGCAGCAATTTGGTCTTCAGTTTCGAATTTGGTCAGTTGCAAATAAGTCATTTTCTTAAAATCTGCACCCTTAAATCCTGTTCCACGACCATCTACACATGCTACAATATATCCTTTTTGCACCAACAATTGATGCCACATATCACGCTGACCATGCCATTTGTTTGCCACATTTTGCGAACCTGGTCCGGAATATTGATACATAAACAGTGGGTATTTTTTTGAAGGATCAAAATCTTTGGGTTTGAGTACCCACATATTCAATTCTTCTCCATTGATAGCAATGGTTGAAAATTCTTTTTCTGCAAGAGCATAGGGAGCCAATTTTTCTTTCAACGCTGCATTATCCTCAATTGCACGAACCAACCCTCCGTTTTTCGTTGCACGAAGTGTATAACTAATTGGAGTTGTGGCATCTTCGTAGGTATGAATATAATACTGATAATCCGCACTAAATGACACCCCGTTATATCCTGTTTCTGGAGTTAGTACACGTTTGCGTTTTCCATTGATAGACAATGCATATACGACACGTTCAATACTGCTCTTTTCTACAGAAGCGTAGTAAAGCTCGTTAGCTTTGGTATTATAACCAAAAAAACGAGTGACTTCCCAAGGTCCTTTGGTGAGTTGTTTTTTTAAACTTCCATCTGCATTGTAGTGGTAAATATGGTTAAATCCATCGCGTTCACTGGTCCATAAAAATGCACCTTGAGGTAAAAAGCGAAGATTGTCATGAATATCTACATAGGTAGAAGAATGTTCTTCTAAGAGTACCTTGGCTTCTTTTTGTTCGATGTCATACGCCCACAATTTGAGGTGATTTTGCAAGCGATTCATCGTTTGTACTGTAAGTCGATTTTCATCTGGTGTAAACGCAAATCGAGGGATGTAGTATGGTACTTCATCTCCTAATTCAATTGAAGTTGTTTGCTGATCTTCCAAATGATATAGAAACAACGAAATAGCAGCATTCTTTTCACCTGC
Source organism: Flavobacteriaceae bacterium (assembly GCA_030835845.1). Lineage (GTDB taxonomy): Bacteria > Bacteroidota > Bacteroidia > Flavobacteriales > Flavobacteriaceae > Arcticimaribacter. The sequence goes on along the minus strand of JAUROD010000045.1, from coordinate 3,942 downwards.
TTTTGGGTATTTAAACGTATAAGGGAAAGGATATAAATCTTGTCCATATATATCCATTGAAAATTCTGGCACATCAGTTTCGTCAAATCGCATAAAAGCAATTGCTGTCCCGTTTGCATTCCAATCAAAAGCACGAACAATCCCAAACTCCTCTTCGTAAACCCAGTCCGTTAGTCCATTGATAATATGTTTGCTTCCGTCTGTGGTAAGCTGTTCAATGGTATTTTTTTGAAGGTCTTTGATATATAAATTTCGCGCATATACAAAAGCAACTTTAGTTCCATCTGGAGAAAATTGAGGCTCTTGTACGGGTTCACCAAAAAGCAATGAAGTTTTCTTGTTTTGTAAATTGTGTACATAATAGATGGCTCTTTTGGAGCGACGATAAATGGACTCAACTTCAGTTCCTAAAATAATTTTTTGTTCATCCTCTGAAAAGGTATAGGATGTAAAAAAAGGAATTTGAGGTGAAGTTGCAGAATCTACCAATACGGCTAATTCTTGAGCCGTAGCAAAATCATAGAGTACAACTTTTGCTTGTCTAGCGGTATAATCTACCTTAATAACGGTGTATGCACTTTGGCTTTTAAGAGGGTGAATCGAAGCCAAGGTTTTAGGTGTAAATTCCCAATTCCATATTGCCTCATTGGTCAATTTAGTCTGAGCTTTAGCTATCATTGTACAAGCCAAGACAAAGAAAAAAATATGTTTTAAAGAAGATCTCATTGTATTAAAGTTTTGGATTTAGCAAAGTAAACATTTTGAATTAATTCTGTTCTAAAATGTACAAATTTATTGGCTGGTAAAATTGTATCTTTGAAATGAATACGCACCTATGAAAAATGCAATTTCAGGTTTTTCCAAAAAAACAAAATCAGAGAAAATTGATTGGCTAATTGCTACTTACTTTCACGACAACCCAACCGCACGTGAAATACTTTCCTCCTATGAAAACAGTGATCAAGCGCTTCAACAGTTACACGATGATTTCATAGAAAATTCAATTTCCAATTTTTATTTACCGTTGGGTGTTGCTCCAAATTTCCTAATCAACGGAGAAAATTATGTACTTCCAATGGTTATTGAAGAGAGTTCAGTTGTTGCAGCAGCAGCTAAAACAGCAAAATATTGGAGTGAACGCGGAGGGTTTAAAACAACCCTTTTGGGTGAGGAAAAAGTAGGACAAATACACTTTATTTTCAAAGGGGATTCGGACAAGCTTAGTCGATTTATTGACGAAAAGAAAAATGATTTTATCCAAGAGTTAAAACCACTTACCCAAAAAATGGAGCAACGTGGGGGAGGGATAAAATCAATTGAATTACGGAATAAAACTGCCGATATTCCACATTATTTTCAGCTTCATCTTTGTTTTCTGACCAAAGATGCCATGGGAGCTAATTTCATCAATTCTTGTTTGGAACAATTGGCAGATAATGTAGTTGCTCATATTGAACAATCGGAGCATTTTAGCGTAGAAGAAAAAAAGATCGAAATTGTGATGAGCATTCTATCCAACTATGTACCAAATTGTCGGGTCAAGGCAGAAGTAAGTTGTCCAATAGAAGCACTTGAAAAAGAAGACGGTCTTACACAAAGAGAATTTGCAGAAAAATTTGTTCGTGCCGTTCAAATCGCTAAAGTTGAACCCTATCGTGCCGTAACCCACAACAAGGGAATTATGAATGGCGTTGATGCTGTTGTTTTGGCTACAGGAAATGATTTTAGAGCAGTTGAAGCTGGGGTACATGCTTTTGCTGCACGTGATGGACAGTACAGAAGTTTATCCAGTGCATATATCAAAAATGATGTGTTTCACTTTGAAATTGAACTTCCTCTTGCCGTTGGAACAGTTGGTGGATTGACTAAGTTACATCCATTGGTACGATGGTCACTTGAGCTGTTAAACAATCCTAATGCTGCTCAGTTGATGGAATTGATTACCGTAGCTGGTTTAGCACAAAACTTTGCGGCTGTTCGATCACTGGTCACTTCGGGAATTCAAAAAGGACATATGAAAATGCACCTTCTAAATATACTAAATCAACTCAATGCAACAACTGCACAAAAAGAAGCTGCATTGATTCACTTTAAAACAGTTGCTGTGAGCCATGCTGCTGTTCATTCTTTTTTAGGTTTAGATCAATGAAATATTACAGCCACGGAAAACTTTTGTTAACCGCTGAATACAGTGTACTTGATGGAGCTACAGCACTTGCTCTTCCCACTCGATTGGGGCAATACATGACTGTTGAGACCACTTCTTCAAATCAAATTCAATGGAAAAGCATTGACTCAAACCAAACTACTTGGATAGATTGCAGCTTAGATTTTTCCTTTAACCTAATCGAAAATAGAGGGACCCCATTAAGCCTTATTGATTCACTCATTAATATTCTCAAAGCAGTTGATTCACTTGCACCTGGTTTTTATGGGAATGGAGTCACTGTTTGTACCGAACTTGAATTTGATCGTCATTGGGGACTGGGTTCATCCTCTACCCTTATTGCCAACCTTGCCGATTGGTTAGCGATCAATCCTTATCATTTACTTAAAGATACATTTGGGGGAAGTGGTTATGACCTTGCTGCTGCAAAAGCATCAAAACCAATTTTATACCAACGAAACAAAACCACACCAAAGGTCGAGGAAATTGATTTTTTACCTCCCTTTGCTGACCAACTATTTTTTCTATACCTCAACCAAAAACAAAATAGCAGATCAGCCATTTCATCTTTCCGTCAAAAACAAACTTTAGCACAAACTGATTTGAATCAAATTAGTCAATTGACTAAAAAAATTGTCGTAGCAACTACACAAGAACAATTTAATGCTTTGCTTGTTGAACACGAAGAAATTACAGCCCAATTCATTGGTCAAACACCGGTCAAAAAACGTCTTTTTGAAGACTTCAGCGGACAACTTAAAAGCTTGGGAGCATGGGGAGGTGATTTTGTTTTGGTTTCTGGAAATTCAGATAGCCCTGCCTATTTCAAATCCAAAGGCTTTGCTACTATTATTCCTTATAACAAAATGATCTTATCTGCTTAAATCAGTGTAGCCCTTTTTTGATCCATATATATAGTCAATAAATTTAATGCTGTATCCTTCTCAATAAAATCCATTTTTTGGAAGGTTTCAATTTACCTCACCTTTACTTAACTCTTATTTATTCAATGATTTAAAGTGAATATATCATTTTTTAAACAGGCACGTACAGCATCAAATCGGGAAATTGGAAAAAAGATAAAAAATCAAAAAAATATCTCCGAGTTCGTTGTCCTTCTTTTTTTTGGTGTAATATTTACTCAACCAAAACTGTAAAAAGATGAAAAAAATAGCCCATTTTCTTTATTTTAAATTCTACTAAAACCTACTTAATGAAAACAATAACTCTTTTGTTCTGCTTGTCCTTTTTTGTCTACTGTACTCCAAAAAATGAATTTCAGGAAGAAAAACATGCTCAAGTTGAACCATCATTGAGAGAAGAAACCGAAAGAAGAAATACACACCCACACAAAGGCTATGTATTTTTGAACTGGTCAGGAAAATTGAAAACCAAAGAAAAACCAAAAAAACAAATTTCCAACCCAGAAGAAATTATCATTACCCCTCAAAAACAAACCATAGAAGTGGGGAGCACCTATATACCTCCAGTCGTTGCTGTAAAGGACGATCCCAATGGAGTACTTAAAGAGGACATTATGAGTTCTAACCATAATCTGGTCAATACAAACTCAGAAGGGGTATATAAAATAACCTATTTGGTTAGTGATCAAAATGGGAATAGCATCACAGCTATCCATACAGTAAATGTTATCGCTGATCCTAACGGAGATGATGACCTAGATGGTGTCGTTAACATAAACGACAACTGTCCTAATACCGAAAGTGGTACTGTAGTCGATGATAGTGGTTGCGCTGATCTGGCTCCTCCGGTGA